>JAJYCD010000074.1 GCA_021778635.1 Actinomycetes bacterium | reverse complement strand
CGCAGCGCGTGCGCCTCGTCGAGCCGGTTCCGCCGGTACGCATCGCTCTCGGCCACGTGATCAGCGAGGTTGAGGGACTGCCCGACCCGCACGGCGGGGAGGTGGCCGAACACCGAGGCCGGAGCCTCGGCCGGGGCTCTGGTCGGAGGCGGGGCCTCGGCCGGGCCCGGCGTTGCCGTCTCCGCAGGTGCCGACACGCGCGGCGCCGACGTCAGGCCGGGCCCGGCGACCGGCACCGTGTACTCCGTCCAGGCCGAGCCGTCGAACCAGCGCAGCACACCCGGGGTCGCGCCGTCGTCGTACCACCCGGCGGGAGGAAGCGGGTCCATGCCCGGAGTGTCGCAGCGCACGGATGTCCGCCACCGACGGTTCGCGGCGATTCACCCGGACGGGTCGGACCGGCGGGCACCCGAGCGGGGGCGAACCCGTTGAGGATCAGACGATCCAGCGGATGCCCAGCAGCCAGGTCGTCGGCTACCCATGTGATCCGTCGTCTGGCAGCTAGCCAGGGTGGCGGCTGAGGTGCCTCGAACAGGCCGGCCGGAAGGACTCGGACGAGGTCGGCGCCCGCTCGAGGAGTCGGCCCTCGTGGGCCGTGAGGGTGATGCTCGGAGCGGGCAGTCGGGGCATGCGCAGTACTGGTCCGGGATCGACAGCTGGCGGCACTGCCCGCACGGGCAGACCGTCGCACGGGTGGTGCGCTGTGTCGGCTCGACCGGTCGGGTGTGTCAGGGAACGTGTCCGCGTGTGTCCGGTTGGACCTGCGGAGGCCCCGCCACGGAGCTGGGGACCGTCGGGCGCCGGGCGACCCCGCGGTGGTGGCGGAGCGGTCGCCGGGGCCGAGATGCCGTGCGACGTGCCGGATCGTCGCGACCGGGGGGACGACGAAGGCCCAGCACCGTCACGGTGCTGGGCCTTACGCCTCACAGTGCGCCCGAAGGGATTCGAACCCCCAACCTTCTGATCCGTAGTCAGATGCTCTATCCGTTGAGCTACGGGCGCATGGCCCAAGGGCCGGGGATGACGATACCGTCCCGGCGCCCCGTCCCCAAACCGGAGGCCGTCACGACCCCGCACCCGTCCGTGGGAGGACCCGGCGCCCCACCCAGGGACGACGGGCCCACGCGCCGGTCCTCCCGTCGTCCGACGCCGCGTCGACCACCGCGCGGCCACCATGGGCGCATGACCTCGATCTCCTCCGACCTCGTCGCATCCCGGCTGACCCAGACCTACGGCACGGGTCTGAGCGCGACCCACGCCCTGGCCGACGTCGACGTGACGATCCCGGCCGGCGCGTCCGTCGCCGTCATGGGGCCGTCCGGCTCCGGCAAGACGACCCTGCTGCACTGCCTCGCCGGCATCCTGCGCCCGACAGCCGGCTCGGTGACCTGGCGCGGCACCGACCTCACGACCCTGTCCGACGCCCGTCGCACCGTGCTGCGCCGCGAGGACTTCGGCTTCGTGTTCCAGTCCGGACAGCTCCTCCCCGAGCTGCCCGCGGTGGAGAACGTCGCGCTGCCGCTCATGCTCGCGGGTACGCCCAGGCGTGACGCCTGTGCCACGGCAGCGCGGTGGCTCGACCACCTCGGCCTCGGTGGCCTGCAGGAGCGTCGCCCCGGTGAGCTGTCCGGAGGTCAGGCCCAACGTGTCGCGATCGCCCGCGCGCTCGTCTGTGCGCCCGGCGTCGTGTTCGCGGACGAGCCGACGGGAGCGCTCGACCGGGCGACCGGTCACGACATGATGCGGGTGCTCACCGAGAGCACCCACGCGGCTGGCGCGACCCTCGTGGTGGTCACGCACGACCCCGAGATCGCCCGGTGGTGCTCCCGCACGATCCTCATGCAGGACGGACGCATCACGACCGTGGCGGCGACGCGATGAGGTCGGCGGCCCAGCTCTGGTGGCTGATCCGACGCCGCAGCGCCGGCCGGTCGGACCCGCAGGCGTTGACGAGCGTCCTCGCGGTGATCGCCTTCGGGGCCACGACGGCCGTGCTGCTCGTCGTGCTCGGCGGGATCGGTGCGTTCGACGGGCGCGCAGTCGGTCTCCCCGCGAGTGACGTCGAGGGCTCGTACCCCGTGCTCGCCCGCATCGCTGCAGCCCTCCTGCTGATCCCCCTGGTCACGCTCGGCGGCGCGGCCGCACGGCTCGTGGTCGCGCGGCGCGACGCCCGCCTCGCCACGCTCCGGCTGTGCGGCGCGACGACGGCACAGGTCGCCGTCCTCACCCTGCTCGAGGCCGGAGCGCAGGCCGTGGTCGGCGGGATCGCCGGCATCCTCGGGTACGCGGTGCTGCTGCCGGCCGTCGCGCAGCTGCGGTTCGAGGGGCGCACGTTCCACCTCTCCGAGCTGTGGGTCGGCCTCCCGACCTTGCTGGTGGCGGTCGGCGCCGTCACGGTCGTGGCGCTCCTCAGCGCCGCGTCGAGCCTGCGTCGCGTCGCGATCACCCCGCTGGGCGTCGCGGCGCGCGTGCGGCCGGCCGGTCTCCGGGCCGTCCGGTTGCTGACGATGCTGCTGGTGGCCGTGGTCTTCGGTGTCGTGACGCACGCGGGCGTGAGCGTCCCCCTGGTCGTCGTGGTCGGGCTGCTGGTCCTGGGGGTCGCGACCATCAACGTCGTCGGCCCGTTCGTCGCGTCGGTGCAGGGCCGGATCGTCGCGGCGCGCGCCAGGGACGTCGCGACGCTGCTCGCCGGGAGGCGCCTGATGGACCAGCCACGCACGGCCTGGCGCTCCGTCGGCGGGGTGTCCCTCGCCACGTTCATCGCCGGCATGGCGAGCGTCATGGCCGTCGTCGACACGTCCCGGTCCGGGGCGGCGACAGACCGCCAGTACCTTGCCGACCTGTCCACCGGCGCCATGCTCACGCTTGCCATCGCGGGTCTGCTCGCGGCGGTCTCGACGGGTGTGATGCAGTCGGGGCGGGTGATCGACCAGCGCGACGAGTACCGCGCCCTGGCCCTCGCGGGCACCGACCTCGCGGTCCTCGACCGGGCGCGCAAGAAGGAGACCCTCCTACCCCTGTACGCCGCGATCGGGACCGCGCTGACGGCCGTGGCACTGCTGCTCGTCCCCGCGATGGGCATGACCGCGTTCGCGAACGTCGACGTCGCGATCCGGTTCGTGGGATCGGTCGCGGTCGCGACCCTGCTCGTCGTCGCCGGTGCGGCGACGAGCAGGTCGACGATGCACGTCGTGCTGCGCGACGACACCCGCTGATCGAGCCGGCGACGAGCCGGCGACGAGCCGCCGACGAGCCGCCGACGAGCACCGCACGGTGGCGGGCCCGCGCATCGATCGGCGCCGCGCGTCGGATATCAGCTCGCCCTCGATCGCGCCGGTTCCTAGCATCGATGTCGTGCCCGACCCCGCCGCCCGCGACCTCCGCGCCACGTCGTCGCGCGACCCGTGGTCGAGCGACCCGGAGTCGCGCGACCCGGGGTGGGGCACCGCCCGGCCGCACGCGCCGCAGCCCCCTGGCCCGTCGACCCCGATGCGGGTGGCCCGGGTCGACGTCGGCGCCGTGCTCGTCGTCCCCGGGCGCGCCATGGGTGAGGAGCCGCGCCGTGCGGTCCTCCCCCGAGGCGGACTCGTCCCCTCCGACGACGGCGACGACCTCAGCCCGACCGTCGGCGACGTCGTCCTCGTCGTCGAGGACGTCGACCTGCGGGTCGCTCGCGTCCTGCCGCGCAGGTCGGCTCTCGTGCGCGACTCGGCCGGCCGCACGTCACGGACGCAGGCCCTGGCGGCGAACGTCGACGTGGTCCTGGTCGTCGAGCATCTCGACCCGGCGCCGCACCTGGGGCGCGTCGAGCGCCTGCTGACCCTGGCGTGGGGATCCGGGGCCCGACCCGTCGTCGTCCTCACGAAGGCGGACCTCGTGCCCGACGCCGACGCCGTGAGCCGCGACGTCGCAGCCGTCGCACTCGGCGCGGACGTGCACACCGTCAGCGTCCCGGCGGACATCGGTCTCACCCCGCTGCGCGCGCTGCTCGAGCCCGGGGTCACGCTCGTCGCCGTGGGCCCGTCAGGTGCGGGCAAGTCGACCCTCGTCAACGCCCTCGCCGGCGCCGAGGTCATGGCCACCGGCGAGCGGCGTGCCGACGGCCGTGGCCGTCACACGACGACGCACCGCGAGCTCGTCGGGCTGCCCGGCGGCGCATGGCTGATCGACACCCCGGGCGTGCGCGGGGTCGGGCTCGTGGCCGACGAGGACGCGCTCGACGCGACCTTCGCCGACGTCGTGGAGCTCGCCGACCGGTGCCGGTTCCGCGACTGCCGCCACGCCGAGGAACCGGGTTGCGCGGTGCGCGCGGCGATCGACGCGGGCGAGCTGGCCGCTCGCCGGCTCGACTCGTGGCGTCGACTGGACCGCGAGGCCGCGTACCAGGCCCGACGCGGCGACGCCCGCCTCGCGGCCGAGGAGCGGGCCCGCTGGAAGAAGGTCGTCCGCGAGAACCGTGGTGCGATCCGGCCCGACCCGCACCGGCGCTGACCTCGGCCGAGCGGGGTCGCCGACCCTGCGCTCAGCTCGCCGTCGGAGCGTGCACGTACATCGTCTGGATCCCGACCCGGCCCGGGCCCGTGAACCGGTTGAACACGAGCTGCCCGGAGCCCCCGAGCAACCCGGTCTTGAGCCCGTACACCTGCTGGTTCATCGACACGCTGCCGTCGCGGTAGATCCAGCCGCCCGGCTCGACGTCGATCGACTCGCCCGGAGCCAGCGCCACGTCGAAGACGTTCCCGTACCCGTGCAACCACAGGACCCCGTCCTCCTGCGCGTCGAACCGGTCGACGAAGAACCCGTTGCCGCCGAACAGCAGGTTGCTCACGCCCCGGACCCGCTCGTACGTGTAGGCGAGAGACCCGGTCGCCGCCAGGAACTGGTGCTCGCGCACGTACATCGAGGTACCGGCCGGCAGGTGCATCGGGATGATCTGGCCGGCGTCGTCGCGGCTGAGCGCCAGCTCGCCGGCGGTCTTCGTCTCGGTGATGAACACCGGCATCCCGGCGAGCATCCGGCGCCCCGCGCCGCGCAGCGGATGCATCCCGATCATCAGCTGCGGGTCCTTCCACAGCACCACGTGGTGCTCGAAGTACACCGGGACCTGCCCGTTGAGGTTCAGGTGCAGCATCGGGACGAGCTCGCCCTCGATGCGATAGCCGACGCCCGCACTCTGGCCGTCGGTGACGCTGGTGCGGTGCAGGACGGGACGCGCCATCGGCGTACTCGCTCTCGTGCGTGCGGATGCGCGACCGGGCGGCCGCATGGGGACCAGGGCACTGCATGACGGGAGAACCACGGGACCAGCACACTGCTCGGACACCCTCGCCCGACGTGCGGCCCGCAGGCACGGCGCCCGGTCGCGCGCCGCTCCGACCGGACCCCGGCGTCATGCTAGCCGTCGGTCGACACCGACGGGAGTCCGCGCGGCCGACGGCGGGCTCGCGGCGGCGCGTGCACCGCCTGCTCGATCACCGACCAGAACCGCTCGACGTCCAGACCGTCGACGCGCACGCCATTCGCCTGCCTGCCGCTCGGTACCCCACGTGGGACGAATCCCCTCGGGAGGTCTCGGCCGGCTCAGGCGGTGAGGTTCTGCTCCAGGTCCTCGAGCAGGCTCAGCTGTGACGGCATCCAGCCGAGCTCGGCACGGGTGAAGGCGCTCGATGCGGGCTGGTCCGCGGCGAGCACGGGGCCGATCGGGCCGAACGACTCCGCGGGCACCTGCTGGACCTCCAGCCCGAGCTTCCTGCCGATCACCTCGGCGATGTCGCGCACCGCGTCCCCTTCGTCCGCGACGGCGTGCCAGGCGGTGCCGGCCTCCGCCCGCTCCAGCACGAGCCGGAACAGCACGGCGGCGTCGAGCGAGTGGACCGCCGGCCACCGCTGCTCCCCTGTGCCCGGGTAGCCAACGACGCCGGACTGGCGGGCGGCGTGAGCGAGCAGTCCGGCGAAGCCGCCGCCGCCGTTCTTGTGCACGGTGCGGGGCAGCCGGACCGAGGCGATTCGCACGCCACGTTCGGCGAGACCGAGCGCTCGGCTGACCGTGGCACCGCGCCCGCCGACGGGCCCACCCATGGGCAGCGGGTCGGTCTCGACCGATGCCCGTCCTGCGGCGGCCGGAGTGCCCGAGACGATCACGAAGGGTCGGTCGCTCGCGATCAGGGCTTCACCGATGGTGTCGATCGCCGCCGTCTCCTCCGCCACGTTCTGCGCGAGCGCCTGCGGACTCGAGAAGTCGTTGCCGAAGGCGAGATGGATCACGCCCTCGGCAGCCTCTGCCGCCGCTCGGACGGTGTCGAGGTCGGCGAGGCCGCCGCGGACCACCGCCGCGCCCGCGGCCTGCGCTGCTGAGGCCGACGCAGCCGAGCGAGCAAGCACGGTGACGTGGTGATCGTGCCCGAGGAGCTCGGCGACGACCGCCGAGCCGATGTTGCCGGTGCCGCCGGTGACGAAGACCTGCATGAGCTTCCTCCTCCGAGTGATGCGACTCTTATCCCATCACCGTAACACGTGACGAGACACATGTCCCATCACCTAGGATGAGTCGCATGGGACGCTGGGAGCCAGGGGCACGGGAACGCCTCGTGCTGGCCGCACTCGACCTGTTCCAGGAGCAGGGCTATGACGAGACCACGGTGGCGCAGATCGCGGAGCGCGCCGGCCTCACGAGGAGCACCTTCTTCCGGCACTTCCCGGACAAGCGTGAGCTGCTCGTCGCGGGTCAGGCCACGATGAGTGCCCTGCTCGCCGAGGGGATCCGGGAGGCGCCTGCCGGCGCGACGCCCCTCGCCGCGGTCGCCGAGGGGCTTCGCCGCGCCGCGAAGGCCTACGGGCCGTTGAGCCGTGAGATCGCTCCGCGCCTCGAGGCGGTCCTCGCCGCGAGCGAGGAGCTCCGCCAGCGCAACGCCCAGAAGGCGGTCGGGCTGGCGGCGGCGATGGAGGAGGCACTCGTCGCTCGCGGCGTCCCGACGGTGTCGGCGCGCCTCGCAGCGGAGCTCGGGGTGCTGGCGCACCACACGGCGTTCACGCGGTGGGCCGCTGAGTCCGCCGCACCCGCTGAGGCGATGGCGGACTACTCCGTCGAGGCCCTCGAGGAGCTGCGGAGAGCCGCGGCGTCCCTCGCCTGACCATCGATCCCGATCGGCGAAGGACTCTCAGGTCCTGTGCGACGAGCCACCGGGCACCAGGTCACCGACGACGGCTGCGGGTGCGGAGCCGAGGCCGAGCGCCTGCAGATCCTGTCGAACCCGGCTCCTGCTCACGGGCACGTCACGCGTCGAGCCGAGCCCAGACAGGGCGATAGCCCCGGAATCACGCGGATCTCGGGGCTACGGCACGAGCGGAGACGGTGGGATTTGAACCCACGGAAGGGTTACCCCTTCACGACCTTAGCAGGGTCGCGCACTAGACCTGGCTATGCGACGTCTCCAAGCCCGCCTAGGCTACCTGCCCGCCGTCGCCGCAGCAAAAGCCCTCGATTCCGGCAGGACCAGGTACGACGCAGCGCCGCCTCACCTCTCGTACGCCCAGGTCGCGTCGGTCAGCATGCGCCCGACGGCCAGGCCGATCGAGATCGCGATGACGACGAGCGCCGCCTGGACGCCGAACGCGAGCGCCTGCGTCGTGTCCCCGTTGCTGAGGTGGAACACCGACCGGTACGCCGTCGCTCCCGGCACCATGATCACGACGGCCGGCACGTAGATCGTGATGCGCGGCACCCGGAGCCGGGGCGCCACCCACGCGGAGAGCAACCCGACGATCAGCGCCGCCGCGGCCGCCCCGGCCTGCGCCGCGGCGCCGACCTCCACGAGCTCGATGCGGACGACGTTCGCCACCATCCCGACCAGCGCGGCGCCGATCGCCATCGTCCACGGACTGTTGAACATCAGCGCGAAGCCGAGCACCCCGAGGAAGCTCGCGACCAGCCGGAGCCCGATCAGCACGAGGAACGGCAACGACGGCGCCGCGACCGGTGCCGGGTCGAGGCCGGCCGCCACGGACACCCCCCAGACCGCCAGCGCGGCCGAGCTCAGGATCATCAGGGCGTAGGTGAGGCGCGCGAGCCCCGCGGAGAAGTCCAGCTTCGCGAGGTCCAGCGAGCCGGTGACGAGCGGGAATCCCGGCACCAGGAACAGGACGGCCGAGATGTACCCGGCCTGGTGGTGCGCCCCGACGGAGCCGACGGCCTGGAGGGCCCGGACGAACCCGAGGTACGTCAGGCATGCGGCGGCCGCGGCGATCATCGTCACGCCGAACTGGTTGAAACCCCGGGTCAGCAGCGCACGCCGCACGTACTGGCCGACGCCGGCCCCGATGAACACCACGAGGCACTCGATCGGTCCGCCGTTGTTCAGGAACGCGAACGCCGCGCACGCGATCGCGGACCAGAGCGCGTTGAGCAGGCCCGAGTAGAGCGGACGACGCGCCGTGATCGCGTCGAGCTTCTCGGTGACCTCCTCGACGGTCGACCCCGGCCGGAGCGTCGACGCCATGACCTCCAGTGCGGACAGTCGGTCCGAGTTGATCCCGATCGACCGCACCTCCGCCACCTCCGTGCGGAAGCTCGACCCACGGTGGGACGTCGTCGTGATCTCCGTGAGGGTGACGTGCGCCTCGTGGCGGTCGATGCCGAGAGCGGTGGCCACGCGTTCCATCGTGTTCTTGACACGGTACGAGCCGGTCCCAGCGGAGAGGCTCAGCCTGCCGGCTCGCAGCGCGACACCGGACTGCCGGATCAGCTCGAGCTCGTCATCGGTGGGGATCGTTGGCACGGGGACCATCATGACGTGTCCTCGAGGCATCGCGGGCGGGACCTCCGGGCGGTGGGTGTGGGGTTCGAACCCACGGTGCCGAGATCATCGGCACTCAGGTTTTCAAGACCTGCGCATTCGGCCGCTCTGCCAACCCACCCGACCGCGACGAGCGCGGTGCGTGCACATCATGCCAGGCCTTCCCACCACCGCGCCGCACGCCCCGGGCTGACGACGTCGACGCCGTAGATCACCGCGACCTGCGCGAGCACGCGGTCGTACGTGGCGACGGCCGTCACGTCGGGTTCCGCGACCGCGACGCCCAGGTGCAGTGCCGCGAATGGCGGGAGCACCGAGGACGCCATCGCCGCGGTCGCGAGGCACTGGTCGGAGAACCGGAGCACCGTGATGCGGTCGGCGACGTCGCGCGCGGTCTGGCGCGCGTCGATGCCCCGTGGCTCGGCCTCGCGCCTGAGCTCCGAGAGCGCGAGCTCCGACGTCACCAGCGACCCGGCGTGCTCGGCGGCCCAGACGATCCAGTCCGCATGCTCGACCGCGCCGTCCAGGTACCGGCTGAGCGCCGTCCCGTCGACGTAGGTCTGCATGCCGTCCTCTGGGCCGTGGTCTCGGTGTCCCGACGCCGCCGCTGGGACGCGCAGGAGTCTACCGACGCACCGCACGCGAGAGGGGGCCCGTGCCGATCGGCTCGGGCCCCCTCTCGCGGCTGGATCGCGTCAGGCTGTCACGCCCCGCGCAGTCGCTCCATCGCGAGCTGCACGAGCGAGATCAGCGTCTGCTTGGTGGCGGCGCGGGACCGCGCGTCGGTGTAGAGCACGGGCACGTGGGCCGGGATCGCGAGCGCCTCGCGGACGTCCTCGAGCTGGTGCTTGGCGATCCCGTCGAAGCAGTTGACCCCGACGACGAACGGGATGCCCCGGCTCTCGAAGTAGTCCACGGCGGGGAAGCACTGGTCGAGCCGGTCGGTGTCGACCAGGACGACGGCGCCGATCGCACCGCGCACGAGGTCGTCCCACATGAACAGGAAGCGGTCCTGGCCGGGCGTGCCGAAGAGGTAGAGCCACAAGGACCCCGGCAGTGCGATGCGACCGAAGTCCATCGCGACCGTGGTGGTGGTCTTGCGGTCGGAGACACCACCGGCGTCGTCGACGCCGACGGAGTGCTCGGTCATCGCCGCCTCGGTGTTCAGCGGCTCGATGTCCGAGATGGACCCGATGAAGGTCGTCTTGCCGACGGCGAAGCCGCCCGCGACGACGATCTTGACGACGGTGGGCGCGACGCCTCCGGTGGCCGAGTGCTCGGCGACCGCGGCTTCAGAGGGCGGAAATGCCATTGAGAACACTCTCCAGCACACTGAGGGACAGGGCAGGTGACTGACCCGTGTGGACCTCGACCGGTGTCGAGGTGTGCACGCGGATGTACTTGGCGTCGGCGAGGTCGGAGACCACGATGCGCACCACGCCCAGGGGCAGGTGGAGCATCGCGGAGAGCTCGGCGACGGAGATGTAGGTGTGCGCGGCGTGCTGCAGGATCGCCCGCTTCTCGGGTGTCAGACCGCTGCTGGTGACAGCGCCCGGCATCACCTCGACCAAGGCTTCGAGCGGCAGGTCGGCGGACCGAGACGACCGCACCCGGCCACCTGTCACGGCGTAAGGACGAACCGTCCTCGCCTCGTACTCGATGTGGTCACTCATCGCTACCTCATCCCAGTGGGGATCGTGTCGCGCCGTCGACGGGAAGCTGGCCGCGCATCTCGGTGATGAGCTGCGGCGTGAGGGTTGCCTCGGTACGGGACACGAGCATAGCCATCTCGTACCCGATCAGACCCACATCACAGCTCGCCTCGGCGACCACCGCCAGGACGGAGCCGTTGGAGACGCTCATGAGGAACAGGAACAGGTTGTCCATCTCGACGATGGCCTGACGCACCTCGCCCGCGCGGAGCTGGCGCGATGCGCCACGGGTCAGGCTCGACATGCCGGAGACGATCGCCGCCAGCTGGTCCCCGCTGGTGCGGTCCAGCTGTTCGGACATCGCCATGAGTAGACCATCGGCAGACACCACGAGCGTGTGCCGAGTGCCTGGCACGGTCCGGACGAAGTTGTCCAGGAGCCAGCCGAAGTTGGCTGCCTCTGTGCTGAGCGCTGTCACTCTTCCTCCTTGTGGCGGCAGCCGACGGCTGCGAGGTAGCTCGTCACCATGACGGTGTCGAAGGCGTGTTGTCATGATCGTCATCGATCACGGAATCTTGAGTCCCCCGGGCGGGTGACGTCTCGCCGTGCGAGGCGTCGATCGCGGGCGACCCGGTGGGCGCGTCCATGGCGCGACGGCCACGACTCGTCCCGGACTGGAAGCTGGACAGCCGAGAACGCAGCTGCGCAGCATCCCGATTGACGGCACGGTCGCCGTCGGGCTTGACGATCTCCGGTGACTTCGGGATCGCGGTCGGGACCCGGCGGGTCAACGACCCGGCACCCGTCGCACCGTTGCTCAGGGTGGTCGGCCGGTACGCCGACAGCTGGCTGAGCTCGGAGAGCGCCTGCTCCTGGATGTCGGAGCGCAGCGCGAGCATCGCGGCGACCTCGTCGTCGAGGGCGCCGTTACGGACCGGGCGCATGTCGCCGAACGCGGGCGTGGTGGGCACGGCCGGGTCCGGTGAACCGGCCGCGACCGGCGGAGACCAGCTCGTCGGCGCCTCGTGACTGATCTGCGGCGTGTAGACCGGCGCGATCGGCGGCGGCGTGAACATCGCGGGTGCTCCGGTCGGCACGGATCCGTTCCGCGGGACCGACGGCCACGTGGACTCGGGTGCGGGTGCCGGCTGCGGGGGGGCGGCGTGCGCCTGGCTCGTCGCACCGAACGCCGACGCTCGCACGGGTGCCTGCGGCTCCGCGATCGGGCCGACGGGCCCCGGCATCGACGACCGCGCGAGGACCGGACCGGCCAGGTCCGGACGAGCCCGATCGGGCTCTCCCGACGGGATCGACTGGCTCGGTGCGCCGGTCGCGTGCGAGTCCTTCTTCCGCCCGAACAGACCCCACTTGCGCTTGGGGGTGTCGACCGGCGTCGCGGGTTGCCCCACGAGCTCGCCGAAGACCGGCGCCGATCCGGTCGGCACGTCGCGCTGCTGCCAGGCCGGCAGCGTCGACGGCTGGGGCGTCGCCGGCTGGGCGGTCAGCGCCTCCGCGAACGTGGGCGACGGTGCGGGCAAGGCGGCGGGTGCGGGCGCCTGGGCCGGCATGGGACCAGGGTCGATGATCGACGGTTCCGCCGAGAACGGCACCGTCGGCGCCTGCTGGGCCGAGGCCTGCTGAGCCGGTGCGAACGTCGGGAACCCGGTCGGTGCGGGAGCAGGGGTCCACGGCGTCGAGGCGTCGACGTTCGGGACCGGCGGCGTCGCCACCCGGCTCGGCAGCGGCGCAGCGGCTGTGGGCTCGACCGACTCCTCGCGATACGGCGCCGGAGGTGCCGCCTCGCGGGGCGCCGGGTGGCTCAGCGGGTCGAGGTGCTCGCCGGCGCTCCAGGCCCGCGCCTCGTCGAGGTGCGGTTCGAACCCGAGCGGAGCGGCGGAGGAGAACGTCGATGCCGTCGCCGTCGCAGCGGCGTCGTCCGGCGCACTGCCGGAACGTCGCGCGAGCGGCGCGACATCCGACGCGGGAGCCGTCGGTGCCCAGGCCTGCTCGGGCGCCCACTCCTGCTCGGGAGCGTGCGTCCGCCCGGGAGCCCATGCCTGCTGAGGCGTCCACGGCGCCTCGACGGCGCCGACCTGATCGACGGCGGCCATCGCGGCGGGACTGATCGTGCTGTCGACCGCACCGTTCGCGTGGGTCGCCTGCTGCGCACCTGTCGCGGCTTCCCGCACCGTCGCAGGGTCGACGGGTGGGGCCGACCACACGGGAGACGCGGACGCGGCCGAGGGAGCGGGCCACACCGGTTCAGCGGACTCGACGGGAGGGGCCGACCACACGGGAGACGCGGACGCGGCCGAGGGAGCGGGCCACGCCGGAGCGGCGGACTCGGCCGAGGGAGCAGGCCAGCCGGGCGCGGCTGACGGAGCCGGCGAGGAGAGCGGCTCCCATCGGGGTGCCGTGGTCGGAGCAGCATCGGGCGCCCACGCGCGCTGTTCCTCGACCTCGTGGCCCGGTGCCGGGACCGGGCTCGCGACGGGTGCTGCCGGGGGTGCCCACGCGGACTGCGGCTCGGTGGCCCGCCGGGTCGGGAGCGTCGTCGGCTCCTGCTGCACGTCCTGGGGCGCCGACGGCGCCACCCGGTCGCGCGCGGCCGGTACCGGGTCCCAGCTGCGACCCGGCACGTAGACCTCGTCGTCCTCGTCGTCCGGGACGAGACCGGGGATCACGAAGGCCGGCATGACAGGCGTCGGTTCGGGTTCGGCGTGGACGGGCTCCGTCGCCATCTCGGCGTCGTGCCTCGCGTCGCGAAGGTCCGAGCCCGCTCCGTGATAGCGGTTCGCGTGGTAGTCGGCGGCGTAGAAGCCCGGCGCGTGCTCCTCGGAGCCGCCCTCGTCGCCGCCGCGCGGCTGCCGACCGGCGAGGTCGGCCGGTGCCGGCGGCGGCACGTCGACTCCTCGGCGGAACCCGCTGAACAGGCCGCTGCGGACCGAGGGAGGCACGGGCGCGGAAGCGGCGGGCGCGGCCGGCTCCTCGGTCGGGACGTCCTGCCAGAACGGCGAGGCGGCGCGGCTGCGCGCCGGGAGGCTCGAGCTGGACGGAGCCGCGACGTCCGGCTGCCACCCCTCGACGGCACCGGCGAGCTCCGCCGCGAGCCGAGGCTCCACGAGTGCCGGCAGCACGATCTTGCTCTCGTCCCGCTCGCGCAGCTCGGCCTGGGTCACGGGCGGCAGGTCCGGCTCCGCGACCGTGGCGCCGTCGCGCACGCGACGCTTGGGGAGTCCGAGCGTCGTCGCCCCGTCGGTCAGGGCGGTGAGGTCGACCGGCTCGACGACCGGTGGGACATCCTCGATCACGGGCGGCGACAGCCACGCCGCGGCCGCATCCTCGATCGTCGGCGCTGCCGGCACGGCGCTGTGGTCGACGACGGGTGACGGGAGGCCGTACCCGGCAGTCATCGCCTCGGTGGCCTGGAACAGGACGACCGGGAAGGCCACCTCGACCGTGGTGCCCGTTCCGGCCTGGCCGCGACTGATCTCCACCCCGGCGCCGAGACGCTGCGCGAGCCGGCCGACGACGAACAGGCCGAGCCGTTGCGCGCCGAGCGCGTCGCTCGCGGAGACCGAGCGGATCTTCTCGTTGGCGAGCGCGATCTCCTCGTCGGACATCCCGAGACCGTGGTCGATCACGGTCACGGTCACGTTGTCGCCGCGGACGCCGGTGCTGACCTCGACCTGGGTGTCCGGCTCGGAGAACACCGTCGCGTTCTCGAGGATCTCCGCGAGCAGGTGGGCCGAACCGAGGGCGTTGAATCCCAGCATGTGCGGGTCGATCGGGAGGTCGAGCTGGATGCGGTCGTACTGCTCGATCTCGGAGGAGGCGGTGCGGATGACGTCGGAGAGCGGCATCGAGTCGCGCATCCGTCGACCGGAGTCGATGCCGGCGAGCACGAGCAGGGACTCGGCGTTCCGACGCATCCGGGTGGCGAGGTGGTCGAGCCGGAACAGGTTCGCCAGGGCGTTCGGGTCTTCCTCGGTGCGCTCCAGCGAGTCGATGAACGACAGCTGCCGGTTGAGGAGGACCTGGTCACGACGCGCGACGTTGATGAACATCTCGGCGATCGACCCGCGCAGGGCCGCCTGCTCCTGCGCGACCTGCAGCGTGGTCGCGTTCACCGAGTTGAACGCGTCGGCGAGGCGGCCCACCTCGTCGCGGGACTCGACCGGGATCTGCACCAGCTCCATTCCCGGTCCCTCGCCGGGGACGGCCACCTCTTCGACGAGCTTCGGCAGCTGCTCGCGGACGTCGGCCGCGGCTGCGGTGAGGCGACGCAGCGGGTTCACGATGCCCCGGGAGACGAACAGCGCGAAGGCCAACGAGAGGCCGACGGCGAGCAACCCGATGCCGGCCGTCCCGACCGCCTGCGTGCGGGCCGACGACGACGCCTGGCTGGCGATGACCGAGGCGTCGGCGAAGACCTTGTCGCGGACCGAGTCCATGGACGCGATCTGGTCCGCGATCCCCTTGTCCCATGCGTTCTTGTCGAGCGCCGCGATCTCCGACGGGCTGCCGTTCTGCAGGACGAGCCGCATGCGGGTGAACTCGGGCGTCGGGAAGCTGAGCGGGACGAAGATGCTGTTCTGCCCGAGGTTGGCGACGACGGCCCGCGCGCTCGTCCGGTCCAGCTCGGTCGAGGAGACCTGCGTGACGAAGAGCTGCACGGTTCCCGGCGAGCTGCCGTTGAGTCGGATGATCGACTCACCGATCGCCCGCTCGCGGACGAAGTCCTCGTTGCTCCGCTCGATCGCGTTGAACGCGAGGAGGTAGCCGGCGAGCGATCGGTTCGGGACGACGTTCGCGACGACCTCGGCGAGCGCGATGTCCGCGTCGATCGCCGCGTCGAACGTCTTCTGGATGTTGGAGGTCTGACCACCGGCGTCGACCTGGGCACGCAGGGCCGCGAGGTTGGCGTGCTCGTAGTCGCTCTCCTGGAACGCCGTGAGCACGCTGTGCGGGAAGAAGGTGAGCGCGTCGGTCCCGGAGAGCCGTGGGATCGCACCGATCGCCGCGTCGGTCTTCTTCCGGGCGTCCGCGAGCACGGTCGGGTCGGTCAGGAGGAACAGCGACTTCGCCACCGAGGCGTCCCGCTCGGCCTGCAGCGCCTTGATCGCCGGCGCGTAGGTGCCGATCGCGCTCGTGATGGTCTGTGCGGCGCTCGCCGTCTGGGCGCTCTGCACCGCGCCGTAACCGACGTAGCCGACCACCGCGAGCAGCACGATCATGGGCACCGCAAGAACAGCGAGCACTTTGGACCGGATGCCCAACCTGCGAAGCATGTGGACCTCTCTCAACTCAGCTGCTCTGCTGCCCGGGTGCGAGCACGCGCGCGTCGTCAGGACAGCGGGGACTCCGCTCGTCCTACATCGGCCGGGGGCCCCCTGCGCATTAGCGCGCGGGGCGATCTTGTCATGCGGGGCGGAGGCGTGCCCAGCCTTTGGTCCGTAGGCTCGGTGTCGTGCGCGCAGTCGTGGTGACGTCTCCGCAGGGACCGGACGGCCTCGTGGTCGAGGACGTCCCGCCTCCCGCTCCCGGTCCGGGCGAGGTCCTCGTGCGGGTCAGAGGGGCCGGCATCAACCGCGCCGACCTGCTGCAACGTGCGGGCGGCTACCCCCCTCCACCCGGAGTCACCGATCGCCTCGGGCTCGAGGTGTCGGGGGTCGTCGCCGCCGTCGGCGCGGACGTCGACCGCTGGGCCGAGGGCGATCGGGTCTGCGCACTCGCGGACGGCGGCGGGTACGCCGAGCTCGTCGTCGTCCCGGCCGCGCAGGTGCTCCGGGTCCCGGACGGGGTCGACCTGCTGGACGCGGCGGCGCTCCCGGAGGCGGTCTGCACCGCGTGGTCGAACCTCGTCGGCGTCGGCGGGCTCGCCGCGGGCCGCAGCGTGCTCGTGCACGGTGGCTCCGGCGGCGTGGGCGTCGTGGCCGTCCAGCTCGCGGCCGCCCTCGGTGCCCAGGTGCTGACGACGGCCGGCGGTGCGGCGCGCGCGGAACGGTGCCTCGAGCTCGGCGCGTCGGTGGCGATCGACCACCGTCGCGAGGACGTGCTCACCCGCGTCCTCGAGGCGACCGACGGGAAGGGTGTCGACGTCGTGCTCGACGTCCTGGGTGCCGGCGCGCTCGACACGAACCTCCGCGCGCTCGCGACCGGTGGTCGGCTCGTGGTGATCGGGCTCCAGCAGGGGCGGCGGGGCGAGATCGACCTGGGTCTGCTGCTCGCACGCCGCGCGTCGGTGATCGGTACGACGCTGCGCGCCCGACCGCCCGAGGAGAAGGCCGCGATCGTGGACGCGGTCCGGGAGATGGTCTGGCCGATGGTCGCCGACGGTCGCGTGCGTACCGTCGTGCATGCGCGGCTTCCGCTCGCCGAGGCTGCCTCGGGTCATGAGCTCCTCGCCTCCGGCGAGGCGTTCGGCAAGGTCCTGCTCGTCCCGTGACCTGTGTACGGTCGTCGAGGTCTGCCCACCCAGGAGGAGCGCCGCATGAGCACCGCCCACGAGCCGTCCGACGACCGCGCGCACGCGGAGATCGTCGTGCCGATCGACGAGGACGCCGATCGGCGTGCGCGTGCCATCCCGGCCGACGGCCCGTCGGCCGGGGACGTACGTCCTGACGAGGCGCGTCGAGGGGGCGCACCTGCGGGCGACGCCCCGGAGGTCGACACCCCGGTAGTCGGCGAGCCCGCGAAGGTCATGCGGATCGGCACGATGATCAAGCAGCTGCTCGAGGAGGTCCGCAGCGCACCGCTCGACGAGGCTGCCCGTGCACGACTGGCGTCCGTGCACGAGCGTTCGCTCCGCGAGCTCGAGGAGGGCCTCTCGGCCGACCTCGTGGCCGAGCTGCACCGGATCACGCTGCCGTTCACCGAGGACGTCACGCCGTCGGACGCCGAGCTGCGCATCGCCCAGGCGCAGCTCGTCGGCTGGCTCGAGGGCCTGTTCCACGGGCTCCAGACCGCCCTGGTCGCCCAGCAGATGGCCACGCAGGCCCAGCTCGCCCAGATGCGGCGCGCGCTGCCGCCGGGGGTCTCGTACCAGCGAGGTCCGGACGGCCAGGGAGCCGAGGCGCAGACCGTCGACGGCGACGACAGCAGGCCGACGCCGGGACAGTATCTCTAGCCGTCCCCGGCCCTCGCTGGCCGTACCCGGCCGTCCCCGGCCCTCTTACGCCGTCCCGGGCCCTCCCTAGACGTCCCGGCCCTCCCCGGCGCTCCCCGGCGCCCTCGAGGGACCTCGAGCGGCGTCAGACGATCGCGCCCGGGTCCCCCGTCGCCGCGGCCTCCTCCGAC
>JAJYCD010000073.1 GCA_021778635.1 Actinomycetes bacterium | reverse complement strand
CGTTGTTCCAGATCTTCGGCAACTGGGCGCTGCTCGACAAGACGCTCGGCGTCGTGCTCGCCGACACCGCCCTGCTGATCCCGTTCGCGACGCTGCTGCTGCGGCCGTTCTTCCGGTCCGTGCCACCTCAGCTCGAGGAGGCCGCGTCGATCGACGGTGCGTCCGTGCTCCGGACGTTCTTCTCGATCGTCCTGCCGGTGGCACGCAACGGCGTCTACACCGTCGGGACCCTGGTGTTCCTGCTCTCGTGGGGCGAGTTCCTCTACGCGGTGAACTTCTTCCTCGCACCGGGCAGCTACCCCCTTAGCGCACTCCTCGCGCAGCAGGTCTCGGCCTTCGGCATCAACTGGCCCGGGCTGATGGCGCTCGCCGTGCTCACGTCCATCCCGATCCTCATCGTGTTCACCGCCACGTATCGCCTGCTGCGCGACGGGTTGTCGGTCGGTGCCGTGAAGTAGCCAGCGCACCCTCCCTCGCACCGCATCGTGGCGCGAGCCGCCCACCTCGTGACCTGACCGCCTCTCGCCCGACCTGGAGAACCCCATGCCTACCGACGTCCGTCACGACCACCTCACCGTGCCCGCGGACCGGCCCGACCGTGGCCGTCCCGTTGCGCCGTCGACCGGCCGCTGGCGCCCCCTCGGCCTCGCCGACGTGACGATCGACACCGGCTTCTGGGCGGATCTCCAGCGGCTCAACTCGACCGCGATGATCGCGCACTGCGAGGAGTGGGTCGAGACGATGGGCTGGATCGGCAACTTCGACGCCGCGGTCGAGGGACGGCTTCCCGCCGACCGTCGGGGGCGGGAGTTCTCCGACTCCGAGATCTACAAGCTGCTCGAGGCGATGTCCTGGGAGGTCGGCCGCACCGGCGACGCCGCCCTCGAGGCCCGGCTCCAGGCCCTGGTCGCCCGGATCGCCCCCGCTCAGGACACCGACGGGTACCTCAACACCCGATTCGGCCGGCCCGGCCAGGAGCCGCGCTACTCCGACCTGCAGTGGGGCCACGAGCTGTACTGCTACGGGCACCTCATCCAGGCGGGCGTCGCACGCGCCCGCACGCACGGCGAGGACGAGCTCGTCCGGATCGCGACCCGCGCGGCCGACCACGTGTGCGACGTCTTCGGCCACGACGGCGACCGGCGCGTCTGCGGGCACCCGGAGATCGAGGTCGCCCTCGTCGAGCTGTACCGCGTCACCGGGGAGCGTCGCTACCTGGAGCAGGCACGCTCGTTCGTCGACCGGCGCGGCCACGGTGCGCTGGGTGACATCGAGCTCGGTCGGCAGTACTTCCAGGACGACCGCCCGGTGCGCGAGACCACCGTCATGGACGGTCACGCGGTCCGTGCGCTCTACCTCGCGGCGGGCGCGGCCGACGTCGCGGTCGAGGACGGCGACGACGACCTGCTCGCCGCCGTCGCGATCCAGACCGTCACGACCCTCGCACGTCGCACCTACCTCACCGGGGGGATGGGAGCCCACCACGAGGGCGAGTCGTTCGGACAGGACCACGAGCTCCCGCCGGACCGCGCGTACTCCGAGACCTGCGCGGGTGTGGCGTCCGTCATGCTCAACCACCGCCTCCTGCTCGCCACCGGCGACCCGCGCCACGCGGACGCCGTCGAGCGCACGTTGTTCAACGTCGTCGCGGCGTCCCCTGCCGAGGACGGGAGGTCGTTCTACTACACCAACACGCTCCACCAACGCGTCCCCGGCGCGGTTCCCGAGGCGGCCGTGGCGAGCCCCAGGGCGTCCTCGAGCCTGCGCGCACCGTGGTTCGAGGTCTCCTGCTGCCCGACCAACCTCACCCGCACGATCGCCACTCTCGGGGCCTACCTGGCCACCGCGGACGACGACGGCGTGCAGCTCCATCAGTACGCCGGCGCGACGGTCCGCGCGACGATCGGGGGTGGGCGCGAGGTCGGGCTTCGGGTCGAGACCGCCTACCCGAAGGACGGCACGATCCGCATCGTCGTCACGGAGACCCCCGACGACTCCTGGAGACTCACCCTGCGGGTCCCGTCCTGGGCCATGGGCGCGACGCTCACGCACGGGGCGACCCACCGCGTCGTCGAGCCGGGCTACGCGGCCCTCGCGCGACGGTTCGCCGTCGGGGACGTGATCGAGCTCGTCCTGCCGATGTCAGCCCGGTGGACCTGGCCGGACGCGCGCGTCGACGCGGTTCGGGGCCAGGTCGCGGTCGAGCGCGGACCGCTCGTGATGTGCCTGGAGTCGACCGACCTCGGGGACAGCGTGAACGTCGTGCGCGTCCATACCGACGAGCCGCCGGTCGATGAAGGAGGCGTCGTCCGCGTGCACGCGACGCGGCTCGCGCTCGACGAGGTCGGGTGGCCCTACGGGTCCCACGACGCGACCGACGGGACGGGTGTCGTCACCGGCTCGGTCGACGCCGGGCTCGTCACCCTCGTCCCCTACCACCACTGGGCCAACCGTGGCCCGTCGACGATGCGGGTCTGGATGCCCACCGCTGAATGACCGCAGGAACCTGCCCGGTACGACCGGTACGGTCGACGAGGGCGACCCGCATCGGCGCACACCCGCACCCGCACACCACCCCATCCTCAGCACCACCCCCGCACCCGCACCAAGGAGCTCCTCGTGATCCCCGTTCGTGACCTGACCGGAACCGTCATCGCCCTCACCGGTGCCACCGCGGGGATCGGCCGGGAGACCGCCCGCCTGCTCGTCGCCGAGGGTGCCAAGGTCGTGCTCGGCGGCCGACGCACCGAGCGGCTCGAGGAGCTCGTCACCGAGCTCGGCGCGGAGAACGCCGTCGGCGTGACGATGGACGTCCGCTCGCCCGCCGACAACGCACGGCTCGTCGCGGCAGCCGTCGATCGCTGGGGTCGCCTCGACTCGGTCGTCGCGAACGCGGGGATCGGCATGTACGGCGGCATCCTCGACCACACCGACGAGGAGCTCGCCACGATGATGGACACGAACTACGCGGGCACCGTCTGGAGCGTGCGGTCCGCGCTGCCGGCCATGCTCGCGGCGGGCGGTGGTGACGTGGTGATCGTGTCCAGCGTCGCCGGGTTCCGCGGCGGACCCGACGAGGCCGTGTACGCCGGAACCAAGCACGCTCAGGTCGGGCTCGCCGGCAGCCTCGACCGTGAGCTCCGGGAGAAGGGCGTGCGCGTGACCCTGATCTGCCCCGCCGGGACCGGGACCGAGTTCGCCGTCGGTGCGGGCCGGACCGCGGACGACCCCCGCTTCGCCGAGTGGCTCTCCCCGGTCGACGTCGCCGCCGCGATCGTCACGACCCTGCGGCAGCCCCGATCGCTCCGCACGGCGATCTGGACCCTCTGGAGCATGGGACAGGGGAGCTGACCCGGGCACGCACCAGGAAGGGTCGAGCACGAGGTGAGCACCGCACCGGGATCACCCCCGGAGCCACGGGAAGGGGCACGCGTGTCCGTCGTCACACCACCGGCAGCGAGCACGCACGCGGCGACGATGTACGACGTCGCGCGGCTCGCAGGCGTGTCGCACCAGACCGTCTCGCGAGTCCTCAACGACGAGCCCGGGACCAGACCGGCGACCCGTGAACGGGTCCGCGCCGCGATCACGACCCTGGGGTACCGACGCAACCCGGCGGCCACCGCCCTGGCCTCGCGACGCTCGCACCGGCTCGGCGCCCTGGTCACGGGCATGCTCGAGTCCGGCCCGAGCAAGTTCATCGACGGTGCCGCGACGGCCGCCCGCCAGGCCGGGTACGTGCTGGACATCGTGTCCCTGGACCACACCGGACGCGACACCACCCAGGCCACCGACCTGCTCGACCAGCACGACCTCGCCGGGGTCGTCGTCCTCGCCCCCTCCGACCAGGTCCACGACGCGCTCGCCGGCTGGCAGGCGCGGGTCCCGGTCCTGGTGGCCACCGCCCTCGAGGACGACCACACCGACCCCGACGGGCACACCGGGAACACCACGGCCACCCGCGTGGCCCTCGAGCACCTCCTGGGCCTCGGTCACACCCGCATCACCCTGGTCTCCGGACCCGAGCACTGGGCGTCGGCCGCCGCCCGCACCCGCGCCTATCACGGCACCATGGCTGCCCACGACCACCCCTCGCTCCCGGTGATCCCCGGCGACTGGTCGGCCCGCTCGGGATACGACGCAGGTCTGACCCTCGATCCGGCCACCACCACGGCCGTCCTGGCCGCCAACGACCAGATGGCGCTGGGAGTCATCCGGGCGCTCAGCGAACGCGGGGTCCCCGTCCCCGAGGCGATCTCCGTGATCGGCATCGACGACATCCCGGAGGCCGGCTACTTCCTGCCGCCGTTGACCACCGTGCGCCTGGACTTCCACGGTTACGGCCACCACGCCATCACGACCCTGCTGCGCACGATCGACCCCGAGGGCGGCCGCCTCACCCCGCCGCCCGAGCTGCCCCGCCTCGTCGTCCGCGCCTCGACGGCACCTGCGCTCGACCCGCCGGCCACCGTCACCGCGCGCGTCCCCGGCTGACCGACGCCGCGGCGAGGCCGGCCGCGGACCGCTGGGATTCCGTGCAGCCCCGGATCGAGTGGCCACGTCGCATCACGGCACCGAGTGCGCGATGCTGTACACGCAGGTCAGCGCGGCGCCTCGCACGGTACCGGGCCGACCGGCGACGGACGGCCGGACGACGGTCGCCTCGAGCACCCGGCAAGGCGAAGGACGTGATCGTGTGACCAGCACCGAGGGCCCGTCGGAGCCCGCACCGCCCACCTCGCCCGACCCCGAGCACCTGTCGATCGGCCAGCTCGTGAGCACGCTCACCGAGCAGGCGGCGCGGCTCGTGCGTGCCGAGATCGACCTGGCGAAGGCCGAGCTCCAGATCCGCGCCCAGAACGCCGCGATCGGGATCGGGATGTTCGTCGTGGCTGGGCTCCTGTCCCTGTACGGGCTGGGATGGCTCCTCAACAGCGCGGCCCTCGGACTGGCGAACGTCGTGCCCGCATGGCTCGCGGCGCTGATCGTCGGGATCGTCCTCCTCGCCCTCACCGCGACGCTCGCGCTCCTCGGCAAGCGTGCCCTCTCGCGCGGGATGCCGCCGACACCCGAGCGCGCGACCGAGAACGTCAAGCTCGACATCGAGGCCGTGAAGGAGGGGCTGCGCTCATGAGCACCGATCCGAAGATCGTCGCGCTCGAGGCCGAGCTCGCCAAGACCCGCGCCGAGCTCGCCGCCACTGTCGACGAGCTCGCCACGCGCCTCGACCCGCGTACCCAGGCGACCCACGCCGTGGACTCCGCGAAGAAGCTCGCGCGCGACGCCGTCGGCACGGGGCCGGAGGCCGACCCGGAGGAGAAGACGCGCGCCCGCATCGTGCTCGGCACCGCTGCCGGCGTCCTCGCCACCGTGATCGCCGGAGCGGTCCGCCGGCACTGACCTGGCGGCCGGACGGCACCGACGTGCCGGGGCGGACGGCACCGACCTGGCAGGGCGATGGTCCGTCCTGGCGAGCCGCGTCCGCCCTAGCGCGCCGCGTCCGCCTTCTCGACCCGCAGCAGCGCACTCTTCACGTCCAGGCCGTAGTAGTAGCCGCCGAGCGCACCGCCGGTCCGCACGACGCGATGGCACGGCACGAACGGCGCCACGAGGTTCCGCGCGCACGCGCTCCCGGCCGCACGGACCGCGGTCGGCCGACCGGCTGCCGCCGCCAGGCCCGCGTACGTCAGCGTGCTCCCGGGGGCGATCCGTCGCATCGCGAGCCACGCGTCCTGCATGAACGGCCCGCCGGGCTGTGCCACCGGCACACTCCCGAGCGCGCCGTGGTCACCGGCGTCGTAGGCGCGCAGGGCGTCGATCGCGACGACCAGGGCGGGGTCGTCGGTACCGACCTCGCGCAACGCGAACGGACCGGCGGCCTGCTCGAGCCGCGCCGCCATGGTCGGCACGGATGCGAAGCCGGCGGCGCGCACGACGCCGTCCGGGGAGGCCAGCACGGACACGGGTCCGGCGGTCGTCGGGACCGTCGTGGCGACGATCGTCTCGAGGCTCATGGCATCTCCTCACGAGTCGGGCCGGGCGTCGGACGACGCGCCGGTGGGGTCACGATGGCGCCGGCCGCGACGGCCGACCACAGGTGCTGCGCGCCGTACCCGCGCCACGGCTGCCAGGCCGTCGCCCGGCGGGTCGCCGACGCCTGGTCGACCGTCCGCGACCCGTCGAGCGCGCCGATGGCCCGGCGCAGCACGAGGTCGCCGGCGGGGAACACGTCCGGGTCGCCGAGGGCACGGAGGGCGATGTAGTCGGCCGTCCAGGGACCGATTCCCGGGATGGCCAGGAGCGCGGTGCGCGCCTCCGCGCGGTCCGCCTCCGGGCGCAGCACGAGGCCGGACGCCACCGCCGTCGCGACGTGGTGGAGCGTCGCGGCGCGCCCTCCGGTCAGACCGATCGTGCGCAACCCGTCGGGTCCGACCTCGGCGAGACGCTCCGGCGTCGGGAACAACGCGAGGCCACCGAAGCCGGGCTCGCCCCACGCCGCGACGAGTCGCGCGGCGAGCGTGCGCGCGCCTCCGAGGGACACCTGCTGCCCCAGCACGGCCTTCACCGCGAGCTCGAACGGATCCACCGTCCCCGCCACCCGCAGCCCGGGTCGCGCGCGGACCAGCGGGGCGAGCGCGAGGTCCGCGGAGAGCGCCTCGTCGATCGCCTGCGGGTCGGCGTCGAGGTCGAGCCACCGTCGCACCCGCGCAACCGTGGCGGAGAGGTCGCCGAGGCTCGTCAGCGTCAGTCGCACGGGAACCGCCCCGGGCGTTCGGTCCGCTGCGAGCGTGACCTCGACCTCGACCGGACCCCCGGGCGCACGGACGAGCCGACGCACCGACAGGGTCGCACCCCTTCCGAGCCCGTCGGGGCTATCCACCCTGCCGAGCCCGTCGGCACTGTCGGCCCCGCCGAGCCCGTCGAGCCCGCCCAACCCGCCGAGCCCGCCCAACCCGCCGCGCCTCGCCGCCCCGTTGCGCTTCGCGAGCTCGAGGCCCGGCACGGCGCGGTGCGCGACGTGGTCCCACCAGCTCACGGCGTCGAACGGCTCGGTGCAGCGCAGCCGCAGCGTCACGGTCGCCCCGCTCGGCGGCACCCGGTCCTCCGCCTCGTCGCGAGCGGACCTGGGTGCCCGCCGCAGGGTGCTCGGCGCGGCCCCGAACTGCTCGCGCATGACCTCGTTGAACTGCCGGATGCTCGAGAACCCGGCGGCGAACGCGATGTCCGCCATGCTCAGGGTCGTCTGGTCGAGCAGCATGCGGGCGAGCTGCGCCCGCCGGGTCCGGGCGAGCTGGACCGGCGTCGCCCCGACCTGCTCGACCAGGACGCGATGCAGGTGGCGCTCGCTCACGTGGACGGCGTCGGCGAGGCCCCGGACGCCCGAGGTGTCGACGACCCCGGCAGCGATCCCGCGCAGCGCCCGGGCCGCGAGGTCGCTGCGCACGTCCCAGTCCCGCGACCCCGGAAGCGCGTCGGGGCGGCACCGTCGGCACGCGCGGAAGCCGGCCGCCACCGCGGCCGCGGCCGCCGTGAAGTAGGTGCAGTTCTCAGGCCGCGGCGTGCGCGCCGGGCACGACGGTCGGCAGTAGATCCCCGTCGACACGACGCCGACGTACAGCCGCCCGTCGTACCGCGGGTCGCGACTGCTGATCGCGCGGTACGCCGTCGCGGCGTCGACGGGCGAGGAGAAGGTCACGTCGACCAGTGTCCCCCGGACGCACCCGGACGACTGGCGGTATTCGGACCAGGCAGTGGACCGGTCGGACCTCAGTCACCCGTCGCGCGCGGCTGCGGCACGTCGCCGAGCAGCGTCCTGACTTCGCTCTCGCGGTACCGGCGGTGCCCGCCGAGCGTCCGGATCGAGGAGATCTTGCCGGCCTTGGCCCACCGCGTGACGGTCTTGGGGTCCACACGGAACAGCGTCGCCACCTCTGACGGCGTGAGCAAGGTCTCGGACTGCTGCATGTGCGTGGTCATGCGTCCTCCAGATGCCATCGTGCGACGAGAACCGCGGGCCTAACCCGTCCAGAGGGTGGTATCGGCACGAAGAGGCCCGACCTGCAGAGATGTGCGTCACCTTCGTCGGAAATCACCCGATCTGGGGAACGGCGACTTCCGCGGAACGGAGGGGACGACGGCGCCGGCGCCCTGTGTCGATCGTGTGGACGGTCGGACCCGAGTAGTCGGAACAACGATCGACCCTGTACCGTTACAGCCGAACAGATGATTCAGCACCCCGGGGCCGCACACAACAGGTGCCTGCCCCGCTTTCACGTTAGAGGGGGTCGGTGCCATGGGGCGCGGCCGTCAGAAGGCTAAGCAGACGAAGGTCGCTCGGGGGCTGAAGTACTTCAGCCCCGAGACCGACTACCGGGCCCTCGAGCAGGAGCTCACGTCTGGACGCCGCAACGATGTCGTGACCGACACGCGCCGTGCGCCTGTCGAGGAGGATGACATCGACGAGGCCCCGTGGCCTGACGAGCGCTGAGGTCGCTCGGCCAGCATCGCTCGGTGACCGGACCTCCGTCGGCCGGACTGCGTGAACGCAGTCCGGCCGACGTCGTTCAACCGGCAGCACTCGTTCAACGGGCGCCACTCGTTCAACGGGCGCCACTCGTTCAACAGGCGCCACTCGTTCAACAGGCGGCACTCGTCGAGCGGCGCAGCACTCGTTCAGCTGCCCAGCACGCCACCGTCCGACCGACCCGCGGCGCTCACGCCGTCCGGTAGGTACCGGTCATCCGCACCGCGCCACCGTGCACGCCCTTGGTGTTCTGCACGAGGTCACCGCCGGCGACGGTCGCGTCGTCGGCCTCGGCCTCGCGGACCCGGCCGAGGACCCACGCCGGCAGCCCGAGTCGTTCGAGCTCGGCGAGCGCGGGGCCGACTCCCTCGGCAGCGACGACGGCGACCATGCCCACGCCGAGGTTGAGCGTGTTCGCGAGGTCGTGCCATGGCACTCCGCCGAGGGAGCGGACGACCTCGAACACCGGTGGGACCGCCCAGCTCGTGCGGTCGACCTCGGCGACCAGTCCCGCAGGGAGGACCCGCGCCAGGTTCGCCGCGAGCCCGCCACCGGTGATGTGGCTGAAGACGCGCACCCCGGCGGACGGCACCGCCGCGAGCGCGAGGCAGTCGGCCGCGTAGACGCGCGTCGGGGTGAGGATCTCCTCGCCGATCGTGCGGCCGAGCTCGTCGACGTGGCGTTCGAGCCCCCAGCCGGCGACGGCGAGGACCTTGCGGACCAGGGAGAACCCGTTGGAGTGCAGCCCGCTCGACGCGAGGCCGATCAGCACGTCACCTGCGCGCACGCGCTCCGGGCCGAGCAGCGCGTCCGCCTCGACGACGCCCGTCGCGGCACCGGCGACGTCGTACTCGTCCGCACCGAGGAGGCCCGGGTGCTCGGCCGTCTCCCCACCGACGAGCGCCGTGCCGGCGACCGCGCACGCCTGCGCGATGCCCCGCACGATCGACGCGATCCGCTCCGGCACGACACGCCCGCAGGCGATGTAGTCGGTCATGAAGAGAGGCGTCGCGCCGACCACGACGATGTCGTCGACCACCATGCCGACCAGGTCGAACCCGATCGTGTCGTGGATGTCCATCGCCTGGGCGATCGCGACCTTCGTGCCGACGCCGTCCGTCGAGGTCGCGAGGAGCGGCCGGCGGTACCTCGTGAGCACGCTCGCGTCGTACAGCCCCGCGAACCCGCCGACGCCGCCGAGCACCTGCGGGCCGTGGGTGGCCCGGACGGCGTCCTTCATCAGCTCGACCGCGCGGTCCCCCGCCTCCGTGTCGACGCCGGCCGCCGCGTACGTGACCGAGGGCGTGCCGTCCGTCACGGGTGGTCCAGCGCGTCCGCGCCGCCGAGGGCGACCGTCAGCGTGGGCAGGTTGTCCGCCGGGGCGCCCAGCGGCAGCTCGTTCTGCTCGAGGAGCGTCTTGCCGAGCCGGTCCGACGGCGGGAGCTCGATCGGGTAGTGCCCGGTGAAGCATGCGGCGCAGAGCTGCGCGGCAGGCTGCTCGGTCGCCTCGATCATCCCCGCGAGGGAGATGTACCCGAGCGTGTCCGCGCCGAGCGAGGCGCCGATCGCCTGCGCGTCGAGGCCGTTCGCGATCAGCTCCGCGCGGGATGCGAAGTCGATGCCGTAGAAGCACGGCCACTTGACCGGTGGTGAGCTGATGCGCACGTGGACCTCGGCGGCCCCCGCCTCCCGGAGCATCCGGATCAGGGCACGCTGGGTGTTCCCGCGCACGATCGAGTCGTCGACGACCACGAGCCGCTTCCCGCGGATCACCTCGCGCAGCGGGTTGAGCTTGAGCCGGATCCCGAGCTGCCGCAGCGTCTGCGACGGCTGGATGAACGTGCGGCCGACGTACGCGTTCTTCGTCAGGCCCTGCCCGAACGGGATCCCCGACTCGGCCGCGTAGCCGACGGCCGCCGGGGTGCCCGACTCGGGGACCGGGATGACGAGGTCGGCGTCGACCGGGTGCTCCCTGGCGAGGCGGCGGCCCATGTCGACCCGCGCCGCGTGCACCGACCGACCCGCGATCGAGGTGTCGGGACGGGCGAGGTACACGTACTCGAAGACGCAGCCGGCGCGCTCGACCGTCGCGAACCGGCTCGAGCGGAGACCGTCCGAGTCGATGGCGATGAGCTCGCCCGGCTCGACCTCACGGACGAACGACGCGCCGACGATGTCGAGCGCCGAGGTCTCGCTCGCGACGACCCAGCCGCGCTCGAGGCGGCCGAGGACGAGCGGGCGCACGCCCTGCGCGTCGCGCGCCGCGTACAGCGTGTGCTCGTCCATGAAGACCAGGCAGAACGCGCCGCGGAGCCGCGGCAGGACCTCGATGGCGGTGGCCTCGAGCGTGCGATCGGGGTCGCCCGCGAACAGCGCGGTGATGAGCGCGGTGTCCGTCGTGTTCCCCCGGGCGAGCTCGCCGCGCCGCTGTGCGCCGTGCCGCTCGGCCACGAGGTCGACGAGGTCGGCGGTGTTCGTGAGGTTGCCGTTGTGCGCGAGCGCCACCGTGCCGCCGGCCGTCGGGCCCAGCGTCGGCTGCGCGTTCTCCCACGTGCTCCCGCCCGTGGTCGAGTACCGCGTGTGCCCGATCGCGATGTGCCCGTGCAGGGCGTTCAGCGCGGTCTCGTCGAAGACCTGCGAGACGAGGCCCATGTCCTTGTAGACGAGGAGCTGCTCACCGTTCGAGGTCGCGATCCCGGCCGACTCCTGGCCGCGGTGCTGGAGCGCGTACAGCCCGAAGTAGGTGAGCTTGGCGACCTCCTCGCCGGGTGCCCAGACGCCGAAGACCCCGCAGGCGTCCTGCGGGCCCTTCTCACCGGGAAGGAGGTCGTGCGACAGAAGTCCGTCTCCGCGGGAGGCCACGGGACAATGGTCGCACACCCGTCACGACGGGGCGGAGGCGGCCTAGGGCTTCGGACGGCGCGTGGTGCTCCGGCTGTCGCTCCAGACCGCGAGGCCCGCGCCGGCGAGCGCACCGAAGCCACCGACACCGATCGCGCTGAGCACGATGGACGGTGTCCGGTCCTGCAGCAGCCCCGTCGGGCCGATCGCCCCGAGGATCGCCCCGATCGCTATCCCGATCACGGCGCCGACCACGATGAAGGCGCGGAACTTCGGCGCACGCCGCACGGTCGCCGGCCGAGCGACGAGCCGCAGCTCGGCCTCGCTCGGCGGCGCGGTCGGGCCGCGCGTCGGCTCGGGGGAGGCGGGAGAGGTCACGATCCGAGAGTAGCCGGGTCACGCACCCGAGGTGCCGGGTCCGATGCCGGCTTTCGCGGGGCCGCGCTCGCGCGCCCCGCGGTGACGGACGGCCGCGGCGTCACGGACGCTCGCGGGTGGCCTGCAGCGGCAGCAGCTCGGACAGGTCCGCCCGTTCTCCCGAGGCCGAGACCCGACCGGCGAGGACCGCGTCGTGCCAGGTGAGCAGGCCCGTCGCGAGCGCGAGCCAGGTCTGTGGATCGGTCTCGACGACGTTCGGCGGTGTCCCACGCGTGTGCCGCGGGCCGTCGACAGCCTGCACCGCGCCGTCCGGCGGGACCCGGACCTCGACGGCGTGCCCGGGCGCGACCTCGGCGAGCTCCTCGAGCGTGAAGCGCACCGCGACCCGGACCACGGCGCGCGGCGCCTCCGCCGGTGACGCACGCCAGGCCGCGACGGCGGCCCGACCGTCGACCGGGTCCGTGCGGCGGCGTGGTGGCATGCGTCGACTGTCGCAGACCCCGCCACCACCGATCAACGCGAGCGGTGCCGGCCGACCGGTCAGCCGAAGTGGCTCGGGAGGGTCGCGTCGAAGACCGTGCGCGCCTCGGCGAGGGGCAGGGTGAACAGGCCCTGGACCTCGAGGGCGGGCTCGTGCTCGTGGTCCTCGTCGGGCGCACCGACCACACCGGCACCGGGCTGGCAGACGTCGTCCGTCACCCCGATCCGGAGCGCCGGGTAGCCGCGCGCGGTGCACAGGTCAACGAAGCGGACCTCCTCGCTGCGCGGCACCGCGACGAGCACCCGCCCGGTCGACTCGGCGAACAGCGCCTCGAAGGTCGAGACGCCGTCGCGCGCGCACAGCGCGTCCAGCGAGACGCGCGCACCGACGCCGAACCGCAGGCACGACTCGATCAGAGCCTGGGCGAGCCCACCCTCGGAGAGGTCGTGGGCCGCATCGACCAGGTGGTCGCGCGCGGCGTTGATCAGGATCTCCGCGAGCGTGCGCTCGGCCGCGAGATCGACCGTCGGCGGGAGCCCGCCGAGGTGGGAGTGCACGACGTCCGCCCACGCGGAGCCGTCCAGCTCGCCGCGCGTGGTGCCGAGCAGGTAGATCGACAGGCCCGGGGCCGTCCAGCCCGACGCCGTCGCACGCGTGACGTCGTCGATCACGCCGAGGACGCCGACGACGGGCGTGGGGTGGATCGAGGAGTCGATCTGCCCCGGCTCGCCGGTGCCGTTGTACAGCGAGACGTTCCCGCCGGTGACCGGGACGCCGAGGGTCTGGCAGGCCTCCGCCAGGCCCTCGATCGCCTGGACGAGCTGCCACATCGAGTCCGGGTCCTCCGGTGAGCCGAAGTTCAGGCAGTCGGTGACCGCGAGCGGGCGGGCGCCGGTCGTCGCGACGTTGCGGTACGCCTCCGCGAGTGCGAGCTGCGCGCCCGTGTACGGGTCGAGCTTGGTCCAGCGGCCGTTCGCGTCGGTCGAGAGCGCGACGCCGAGGCCGGTGGTCTCGTCCACGCGGATCACACCGCCGTCGTCGGGCTGCGCGAGACCCGTGTTGCCCTGCACGAACCGGTCGTACTGGTCGGTGACCCAGGACTTCGAGGACAGGTTCGGCGAGCCGAGGAGCTGCAGCAACGTCGAGCGGAGCTCCTCCGGCGTCGACGGGCGCGCGTACCGCGGGTCGGCGTCGGGCCCGCTGAGGGTCGCGTCGTTGAGGCCGTCCTGCCAGGCCGGGCGCGCGTAGGGCCGGTGGTAGACGGGGCCCTCGTGGGCGACGGTGCGCGGCAGGACGTCGACGATCTTCACACCGTGGTGGTCGATCACGAGCCGGCCGGTGTCGGTGACCTCGCCGATCACCGCGGTCTCCACGTCCCACTTGCGGGTGATCGCGAGGAACTCGTCGAGCTTGGCCGGCGTGACGACGGCCATCATGCGCTCCTGCGACTCCGACATGAGGATCTCGCCGGGCGTCAGGCTCGGGTCGCGCAGGAGCACCTTGTCGAGCTCGACGTACATGCCACCGTCGCCGTTGCTCGCGAGCTCGCTGGTCGCGCAGGAGATCCCGGCGGCCCCGAGGTCCTGGATGCCCTCGACGACGTGCGCCGCGAAGAGCTCGAGGCAGCACTCGATGAGCACCTTCTCCATGAACGGGTCGCCGACCTGCACGCTCGGCCGCTTGGACGGCTTGGTGTCGTCGAAGGTCTCGCTCGCCAGGATCGACGCACCGCCGATGCCGTCGCCGCCCGTCCGCGCGCCGAACAGCACGACCTTGTTCCCGACGCCGGTGGCGTTCGCGAGATGGATGTCCTCGTGCCGGAGCACCCCGACGCAGAGCGCGTTCACGAGCGGATTGCCCTGGTAGGACGGGTCGAAGACGACCTCACCGCCGACGTTCGGGAGCCCGAGGCAGTTGCCGTAGCCGCCGACGCCGGAGACCACGCCGTGCACGACGCGAGCGGTGTCCGGGTGGTCGATCGCACCGAACCGGAGCTGGTCCATGACCGCCACCGGGCGCGCGCCCATCGAGATGATGTCGCGGACGATCCCGCCGACGCCGGTCGCGGCACCCTGGTACGGCTCGACGAAGCTCGGGTGGTTGTGGGACTCGACCTTGAACGTGACGGCCCAGCCGTCGCCGATGTCGACGACGCCCGCGTTCTCGCCGATGCCGACGAGCAGGTGCTCCTTCATCGCCGGGGTGGTCTTCGCGCCGAACTTGCTGAGGTGCACCTTCGACGACTTGTACGAGCAGTGCTCGGACCACATCACGGAGTACATCGCGAGCTCGGCCGCGGTCGGGCGACGACCGAGGAGGTCGTGGATCTGCTGGTACTCCTCGGGCTTGAGTCCGAGCTCCGCGTACGGCATCTCCTGATCAGGAGTGGCCTCGGCGTTCGCGACGGTGTCGAAGGACACGGTCTCGGGGGACGGAGTGGTGGGCGACGTGGTCATCGAATCCCTCACGAGAGGCCAGCGCAGACGCCACCCAGGATACCGGGGCCCCCGACGCCGCCCCGCCACGAGGAGCCCCCGACGAGCGAGACGCTGCCACGCCGCGGCCGACCTCTCCACCCGCCGGGCCGCGGTGGTGCGCGGCCCGCGCTCCGACAGGCCGCCGACCTGGGATGCTGGATCGGGCGGGCATCCGTGCGCCTGCCGGGACGAGGGAGCCCCGTGGGAACGGAACGCGAGATCACGAGCGCCGTCGAGCTCTGCCTGCCTGACGGGCACCTCAATCCGGCGGCCGTCGGGTGGTCGCGCGGCCCGCTGCACCGGACGCGACTTCCGCGCACGCCGCTGCGCGGCTGGGGACGAACCAAGCGCTGGGAGTACTGGGGCGTCGTCACGCCGACCCACGTGGTCACCCTGACCGTCGCCGATCTCGACTACGCGGCGCAGCACCAGGTCTGGGTGCTCGACCGCCGGACCTCCGAGGAGGTCGACACGACCGTCGTCGTGCCGCTCGGCGCCGGCTGCTCGTTGCCGGACACCTACGCGGCGGGGCCGTCACGGGCGCACGCGCGCGGCCTGGACGTCGCGATCGACGACGGTGACCGGCGGACCCGCCTCCGGGCCCGGACCGCACGGGTCGAGGTGGACGTCGTCGCCGAGGCGCCCGCGGGGCACGAGTCGCTCGGTGTCGTGGTGCCGTGGAGCACCAGGCGGTTCCAGTACACCCTCAAAGACGTCGCGCGGCCGGCGTCCGGGTGGGTCGTCGTCGACGGCGTGCGCCACGAGGTCCCCGTCGGCGGGTCGTGGGCGGTGCTCGACCACGGGCGCGGGAGATGGCCGTACTCGATGCGCTGGAACTGGGGAGCCGGCAGCGGGGTGGTCGACGGACGCACGATCGGCGTGCAGGTGGGTGGCACCTGGACGGACGACACCGGCTCGACCGAGAACGCCCTCCTGCTGGACGGTCGGCTGCACAAGAACAGCGACGAGCTCGTGTGGGAGTACGACCGAACCGACTGGCTCGCGCCGTGGCACGTGCACGACGCGGAACGAGCACGGGTGGACCTGACGTTCACCCCGTTCCACGAGCGCGCTGCGCGGACGAACCTGCTGGTCGTCGCGAGCGAGACCCACCAGTGCTTCGGCACGTGGACGGGCTGGATGGCGGACGACACCGGTGCACGGGTCCTCGTCGACGGCGCCGTCGGGTGGGCCGAGGAGTCCCGCAACCGCTGGTGACCCGGGTCCAGTGGGACCCGACGTTCGTGAGGGAACGCGCCGCCCGTGAATGTGCGGATGCCTCACGGCGGAACGCTCCGCGTGACGGGGCGATCGGGCGACGGCTGGACGGGTTGTCCACAGCCTGGGACGAAGGGCCGGTGCGCAGTGCGGTGCGATTGGTAGGTTCCGACCCGACAAACCGGACAGCGGGTTCACAGGCGGCCCACAGGGGCACCCGGTGGGAACCGGCGGCCACCGGTCGCGCACCGCGGCGCGCGGTGGCTCGCGGGGTCACGTGGTGGCTCGCGTGGTCGCGGGGTTGCGGGGTTGCGGGCTTGCGGGGTTGCGGGCTTGCGGGCTTGCGGGCTTGCGGGGTGGCTAGCAGGGGCACGAGACGGGGGCGGGACATGGTCAGACGGATCGCACGACGAGGACGCACCCGGGCGCCCAGGACCGCGGTAGCGGTCGCGGTGCTCGGGGCCGGGCTCGCTCTGGCCGGGTGCACCACCACACCAACCCCGACGCCGACCGCGAGTGCGAGCACGACGAGCCGGGCGGACCCGACCGGCCCGCCGAGCCCGACACCCTCACCGGACCCCCACCCCGCGCGACCGGCACCGACCCGACCCGCAGCGATGGCCACGATGGACGGCAACGGCGCCGCAGCCGCCGCCGTCTACTTCATCGAGCTCTACGGATACGTCCTGCAGACCGGCGACCTCACCGAGTGGAACGCCATGAGCTTCCCCCAATGCCAGTTCTGCTCCTCGACCGCACAGTACGTCCGGTCGGTCTACGCCGCCGGAGGGTCCTTCATCGGCGGCGACATCACCGCTGAGGTCGTCACCGTGCACGAGCTCGACGGATTCATCGGGGGGTACCCCGTCGACCTTCAAATCACGCAGGCCGCGACCGAAGAACGGGATGCGGCAGGGGGCCGGACTTCAGCGATGGACCAGAAGTCGAATCTCATGCAGCTCGCAACCGTCTACTTCAAGGGGTCATGGACGATCGCCGCGGCCTCGGTCTTCGAGTCCGGGTCATGAGCGCGTCTCGCCGCACGTGGCGCATTCTGTTCGCCCTTGCCAGCATCACGTCTAGCGCAATGCTGGGAACCGCGCCTTCCGCCGGAGACGGCAGCGGCGAGCGTCCGCGGGTCGACGTCGCCGCTCACGCAAACAGGATCCGCGTCGAGGGAGACGGACGCACAGCGTCGTCGACCACTCGCCGAGCGACGTCCCCGCAAGGCGACGTGCGGTGGCGGCGGGCGGCGATGGTCGTGTGCACCGACAACCAGGGCACCGACGTCCCCCTGCACGACCCGGACTTCACCTGCCCCAACGGACCCACCTTCCCCGCACCACACCCCTGCCCACCCGGCCAACGACCCCTCGACGCCCTGTACCGCCAAGACCGCGACCCCACCCGCCCCGGCGGCTGGTCCACCTGGCAGCACATCACCGACGCAACCTGCGTCACCGACCCCGACCTCACCGCCGCCCTCGCCACCGAGCTCACCAACCTGCCCCTGACCCCCTCACCCGCCACCGGCCCCCCCAACGACTGGGTCATGGTCAACATGGACACCGTCGTCTACACCACCCTGGACCCACAAACCCTGCACACCACCGTCCTGGGCACCCCCGTCACCATCACCGCCCGACCCACCACCTTCACCTGGAACTTCGCCGACGACACCACACCCCTGACCACCACCGACCCCGGCCGACCCTTCCCCCACCAGACCGTCGCCCACCAGTACCACCACGGCGGCACCTACACGATCACCCTGACCACCACCTGGACCGCCGACTACCAGATCGACGGCACCACCACCTGGGAACCCGTCCCCGGCACCGCCACCACCACGACCACCACACCACCCCTCACCGTCCACACCGCCCGATCCCACCTCGTCGACAGCCCCCTCCACTGAGACGGCGGC
>JAJYCD010000008.1 GCA_021778635.1 Actinomycetes bacterium | reverse complement strand
TGCCGTCGCGTAGTTCAGCAGCGCGTCGAACCACACGTACAGGACGTGGGTCGTGTCCCACGGGATCGGGATGCCCCAGTCGAACGTGTTGCGCGAGATCGACAGGTCCTGGAGACCCTGACGGACGAAGGCGAGGACCTCGTTGCGTGCGCTCGCAGGCTGCACGAAGGTCGGGTTCGCCTCGTAGAAGTCGAGCAGCGGCTGCGTGTACGCGCTCATGCGGAAGAAGTAGTTCTGCTCCGAGAGCATCTCCACCGGACGGCCATGGACCGCGCAGACCTGCTGGCCCTCGAACTCGCCGGTACCGGCCACCAGGTCGCCGGGCAGCTTGTACTCCTCGCACGCGACGCAGTACGGGCCCTCGTACGAGCCGGCGTAGATCTCGCCCTTGTCGTACAGGTCCTGGATGAACGCTTGTACCCGCGTGGTGTGGCGGTCCTGCGTCGTCCGGATGAAGTCGTCGTTGGCCGCGTCGAGCGTGGTCAGGACGGGCTTCCAGGCGCTCTCGACGAGGCGGTCGGCCCACTCCTGCGGGCTCACGCCGTTCGCCTCGGCCGTGCGCATGACCTTCTGGCCGTGCTCGTCCGTGCCGGTCAGGAACCACACCCGCTCCTGGCGCTGGCGGTGCCACCGAGTGATGACGTCCGCCGCCACGGTCGTGTACGCGTGCCCGATGTGCGGGGCGTCGTTCACGTAGTAGATGGGCGTCGTCAGGTAGAAGGACGAGGGGGCAGACATGCGCCCATCGTAGGGGTGACCCGTGTCCACGACCGTCGCCGCCCACGGGCGCCCCGTCACCACCCGACCCGCTGCTGCCGCCGCCACGGCCCGACCCTCGCCACGCTGCGCGCCGCAGCTGCTGCCGGAGTGACCGGCGTGAGAGGAGTGGCACCTCACGGGCCACTGCTCCCTCGGGCGTCACGTGCTCCCTCGGGCGTCACGCGCGCGGACCGCGGCGATTGACGGCGGCGCGGAGCTCGCCGCGGGTGCCGTGCGGCGCGGGAGGCTGGGCGTCGGCGGGGGCCGCGGGGTTCAGGACAGGCGGGTCAGGCCCTTGCGGAGACCACGCACGGCCTGGGCGATGCGCTGCTCGTTCTCGATCAGGGCGAAGCGCACGTGGCCGTCGCCGCCGGGGCCGAAGCCCGTGCCCGGCGAGACCGCCACGTCGCAGTCGCGCACCAACAGCTCGGCGAACTCCACCGAGCCCATCTCGCGGTACGGCTCCGGGATCCGCGCCCAGGCGAACATCGTGCCGCGCGGTCGCAGGATGTCCCAGCCGATGCGACCCAGCCCGTCGACCAGGGCGTTGCGGCGGGACTCGTACACGGGACTCAGCTCGGTCGGGTAGTCCGCAGCCTCGTTGAGCGTCACCGTCGCGGCGATCTGGATCGGCTGGAACGTGCCGTAGTCCAGGTAGCTCTTGAGCTTGGCGAGCGCGCCCACCACGTCCGACCGGCCGACCAGGAAGGCGACCCGCCAGCCGGCCATCGAGAACGACTTGGTCATCGAGTAGAGCTCGACGGCGACCTCCTTGGCCCCGACGCACTGCATGATCGACGGCGGCGTCCAGCCGTCGAAGCACATGTCGGCGTAGGCGAGGTCGTGCACGAGGACGACGTCGCGCTCCCGCGCCCAGTCGACCAGCCGCTGCAGGTCGGCGAGCTCGACCGTCGTGGTCGTCGGGTTGTGCGGGAACGACAGGACCACCACCCGCGGCTTCGGCCACCCGAGCTCCCACGCCTCCATCACCCGGTCGATGTACCCCGGTCCGTCCGTCCCGTCGCCGATCGGCACCTGCCGGGCGTCGGCCCCCGCGAAGTACGGACCCCAGATGTGGATCGGATAGCTCGGCGTCGGCACGATCGCGGCGTCACCCGGCTGCAGGAGCACCCACATGAGGTGGCTGAAACCCTCCTTGGCCCCGATCGTCGAGATGATCTCGGTGTCCGGGTCGAGCGCGACCCCGAACCGCCGCAGGTAGAGGTCGGCGACCGCCTGCCGCAGCTTGGGGATGCCGCGCGAGGACGAGTAACGGTGGTTGCGGGGCACCTGCGCGGCCTGGACGAGCTTGTCGACGGCGATCTGCGGGCTCGGCAGGTCCGGGTTCCCGAACCCGAGGTCGATCACGTCGCGCCCGGCGCGGCGCGCCTCGAGCTTCAGCGAGTCGATGATCGTGAAGACGTACGGCGGCAGGCCGGGGATGCGACGGAACTCCATGCGGACGACGGTAGTGCGTCCGACCCACGGAGCGCCGACACTGGGACCCTCTGCACAGGTCGAGCCCCGGAGGTCCACGTGACGACCACATCGAGACGAGCGCTGCTGGTCGTGGACGTGCAGCCGACGTTCTGCGAGGGCGGGTCGCTGGCCGTCGACGGCGGCGACGCGGTCGCCCGCGCGATCGCGGACCACGCGGCGCGCCACCGGGACGACTACGTCGCCGTGGTGACTACGCAGGACTGGCACGTCGACCCGGGACCGCACTTCAGCGAGGAGCCCGACTACGTCGACACGTGGCCGCCGCACGGTGTCGCCGGCACCGCCGAGGCGGAGCTGCATCCCGCGCTCGCCGACCTGCGGCCGGACGCGAGCGTCAAGAAGGGTGCCTACGTCGCGGCGTACTCCGGCTTCGAGGGGACCGACCCGGACGGGCGACCGCTCGAGACGATCCTCCGGGATCGGGGCGTCACCGCGGTCGACGTCGTCGGGATCGCCGAGTCGCACTGCGTGAAGGCGACCGCGCTCGATGCGCTCGCGCTCGGGTGGGACGTCCGCGTGCTGACCGACCTGACCGTCCCGGTGAGCCCCGAGCAGGGCGCGCGGGCGCGCGACGAGCTGCGCCGTGCCGGTGTCGAGCTGCAGGACTCCGCCGCGGTGTGAGCGGAAGCGGCTGGCACGTCCTCCGCTCACGCGTCCATGACCGGCGCGCACACCGCTCGCGCATCCACGGGTCACTCCTCCGCGGCCCGGGCCCGCCCTGCCCCGATGACCGCAGGTCGACCGGCCGTCGCGCGAGCGAGGCCGCGACGCGTTGTCACGCCGCCTGAGGGTCGTGCAGCGGTTCCGGGCGACCGAGGTGGAAGCCCTGCCCGAAGTGCACGCCGAGACCGCGCAGGCAGTCCAGCTCGCCGGCCGTCTCGACCCCCTCCGCGACGACGGACGCACCGAGCTCGGTCGCGAAGGTCAGCAACGCGGCGGCGAGCGACCGACGACGGACGTCGTGCGAGATCCCCCGCACCAGGCTCAGGTCGAGCTTGATGAGCTCCGGAGCCAGCACGAGCACGTGCCGCATGCTCGCGAACCCCGCCCCGACGTCGTCGACGGCGATGCGCAGGCCAGCCGCGCGAAGCGGAGCGAGCACGTCACCGAGCGCACCGTAGTCGGACACCTCGGTGTGCTCGGTGATCTCCAGCACGAGGCGCTCGAGGGGCTGCCCGAGCAGCGTCGCGGTGAAGTCGGGCAGCAGGATCGTCGAGGGTGACACGTTGAGGGACAGGAATCCCGGAGCGTGCGGGAGCCCGACGAGGGCGCTGCGGATCGCCCGCAGCTCGAGCTCGGCCCCGTGCCCGGCCCCGGTCGCGCGCGCGAACCACTGCGCGGGCGGACGCACGCTTCCCGCGAAGCGGGACAGCGCCTCGACACCGGCGTGCTTCAGCTCGGCCAGCGCGACGACGGGTTGGTAGACGATCTGCGGACCTCCTCGACCCATGAGGTCCCGGAAGTCGTGGACGAACGCCCGGTCCTCGGCGTCGGACCGGTCCTGCTCGGCGAGCGACTCGGAGATCTGCTGCGCGAGCACGTGCAGCGTCGCGAGCTCACGCGTACCGACGTCGCCGCGCACCGTGTGCGAGATCGCGCCGAGCACCCCGAAGACGGCACCGTCACGGTGCCGCAGCGGGACGCCGACGTGCGATCGGGTCGCGGGGTCGAGAGGGGCGCGGACGGCGGCGAGCGCGAGCGTCGTCGTGACGTCCGCGATCGCCGCGGGGATGCTCCCCTCGACGACGAGACGGGCCAGAGAGCCCTCGTCCTGCTCCGACAACCCGGCGAGGCTCCGGACACCGGCGCCGACCGCGGCGTTTACGACCTGGTGCCGACCGTCGACGAACCGTCCGACGACCACCTGGTCCATCCCGAGATGGGCGCGGACCGTCTCGAGCTGCGCGTCGATCGTGCGGTCGATCACGGCCCGTGCCGAACCGTCCGGCACGACGGCCTCGAGGTCGCCGACGCGCCAGGCCAGGCGCGCGATCTCCGACTCGTGGGCGATCACCGTCCCGATGACGCGCGCGACGACCTCGGCGTGCGGGACGGCCGCCGTGAGCCTCTCCTCAGCGAAGCTCCGCGACAGCCCGCACAGCACGCCGAGCGGGCGACGTTCCGGGGTCAGGATCGGGATCCCGACGACACCCTGCGCGCCCGACCGGAACCCGGCCTCGAACCTGCGCCGCTCCGCGGGGACCTCGTCGAGGTGCGGCAGGACGACGACCGTGCCCTCGCGTGCCACGGTCGCGCTGAGCTGCCAGGCCCACGCCGGCACGGTCTCGTCGAACCCGTACGCGGTGGCGTGGTGCGTCGTCCCGAGCACGACGGGGACGTCGTCGGACGTGCCGACGGCGACCCACACATCGAAGCCTGAGCGGTCGATGAGGTCGTCGAGGAGCAGGCTGACGGCGGACGTGCGCCGTGCGAGCCCTGCCGTTCCTGTCATCCCGCGGTCCCTCGACTCGTGGGGCGTCGCGCGACGCCCGTCAGGTCCTCATCGGCACGTCGACCGCGGGTCCTGAACCGGTTGCCGCGACCTGACCGGATCGCCGCTGCGCGACCGGTGCCGCCCGGCCGCTCGACGGCGGACGCGCTCACCCCTTCTTCCGCGCGAGCGCGGCCGCGTACAGGTCGCGCTTGGACGCCCCGGCGGCGTCGGCGACCTCCCGGACCGCGTCCTTGAGCCGCTCGCCCGTGTCGACCCGGGCGAGCACCTCGACGACGAGCGTCGCGACCGGCGTCGCCGCCGCGTGCGGCGAACCCGCGACGACCACGGAGATCTCGCCGCGGACCTCGCCCTCGCCGGCCCACGCGACGAGCTCCGTCAACGTCGCCCGGCGCACCTCCTCGTACGTCTTGGTGAGCTCGCGGCAGACCGCGGCGGGACGGTCGGCACCGAACGCCTCGGCCATCGCCTCGAGAGCCGCGCGCAGGCGGTGAGGCGCCTCGAAGAAGACCATCGTCCGACGCTCTCCCGCGAGCTCCGCGAGCGCGCGGGAGCGCTCGCCGGGCTTGCGGGGCAGGAAGCCCTCGAAGCAGAAGCGGTCCGTCGGCAGGCCCGACAGCGCGAGCGCGGTCAGCACCGCACTCGGCCCGGGCGCCGCGGTCACCGGGAGCCCGGCGGCAACGGCAGCGGCGACCACCCGGAACCCGGGGTCCGACACGGCGGGCATGCCCGCATCGGTGACGACCAGCACGGTGCCGCCGGCGGCGACCACCTCGAGCAGCTCCTGCGCGCGTTCCGTCTCGTTGTGCTCGTGGTAGCTGACGACCCGGCCACCGATCCGCACCTCCATGCGCGAGGCCAGGGCGTGCAGGCGCCGGGTGTCTTCCGCGGCGACGACGTCCGCCTCGGCGAGGAGCCGCCGGAGCCGCAGCGACGCGTCCTCGACGTCGCCGATCGGGGTGGCGGCGAGGACGAGGCGACCGGTCATGGCGCCCAGCCTGCCATCTCCCGTCCACCGCTCAAGGAGCGCCCCTACGATGGCGCGGTGACGACCACCCCGGAGAACCCGGTCCCTGCGGACGACGCCCCGGGAGAGCGGAGCACCGCCGCGCGGCCGTCCGCACCCGCCGGGGGCCCCGACCTGGTCCCCGACCCCGGGCGCCGACCGGAGTCGACCGCGCGACATGCTGCGTCGGGTCCCGCGGACGCCGTGCCGGACCCGACGCTCCGGGAGGCGCGAGCGGTCGCCGGCGGACACGTCGATCACCGTGCGTCGACCGTCGAGCTCGCTCCGGAACCGGGTGCCACCGCCACGACGGGGACCGAGCGCCGCCTCCTCGGGCGGCTCCTCGGTGAGGACCGCCTCCAGCTCGGCGCCACCGCCCAGGACCGGCTGTGGGGCTGGCTCGGCCCGCTGCTCGTGACGGTCCTGGCCGGGGTCGCGCGGTTCGCCAACCTCGGTCGGCCGCACGCGCTCGTCTTCGACGAGACGTACTACGTCAAGCAGGCGTACACGCTGCTCAAGGTCGGCTACGAGGCCCGCTGGCCCGACAACCCCAACCCGGCGTTCGAGGCCGGCAACCTCAACACGTTCCTCAGCCAGGCCGACTACGCCGTGCACCCCCCGGTGGGGAAGTGGCTCATCGCGTTCGGCATGCAGCTGTTCGGACCCGCGAGCTCGTTCGGCTGGCGCTTCAGCGTGGCCGCCGCCGGCACGCTCGCGGTGTGGATGATCGCCCGGATCGCGCGCCGGTTGTTCGCGTCGACGGCGCTCGGCGTGATCGCCGGGGGGTTGTTCGCGATCGACGGCGAGGCGATCGTGCACTCCCGCACGGGGCTGCTCGACCAGTTCGTCATGTTCTTCGCCCTGGCGGCGTTCGGTGCGCTGCTGCTCGACCGTGAGCAGTCGCGGCGACGCCTGGCAGCCGCCGCCGCGCGGGTCGTCGACGCGGGCGGCGAGGTCGGCTGGTCGAGCGTGCGGATCGGGGTGCGATGGTGGCGCGTCACGGCCGCCGTCCTCCTCGGCCTGTGCATCGGCACGAAGTGGTCCGGCATCTACTTCCTCGCGGTGTTCGGCGTGCTGAGCGTCGCGTGGGACCTCACGGCGCGGCGCGCGATCGGGCAGCGCCGCTGGGCCCTGACGACTCTCGGCCGAGACGCGATCCCAGCAGGTCTGGCGATGGTGACCATCGCGTCCGCGACGTACCTGGCGACGTGGACGGTCTGGTTCCGGACGCCGGGTGCGTACATGCGGCAGTGGGCCGTTCAGCACCCGGGAGAGGGTGTCCGGTGGCTACCCCCGGCGCTCCGGTCCCTGCTCCAGTACCACGCCGACATGTGGCACTTCCACAACACCCTCCAAACCCCGCACCCGTACGCGGCGTCGCCCCTCGGCTGGCTCGTCCAGTGGCGGCCGACGTCGATGTACTACCCGGACTCGGTGTCGGGGCTGGACGCCACGGCGTCCCAGGCGCTGTGCGGGTCGGACCGCTGCTCGCAGGCCATCACGTCGCTCGGGAACCCGCTGATCTGGTGGGCGGCGACCGCGGCGATCGTGGTGGCGATCGTCTGGCTCGTCCGCCGGTACGACTGGCGGGCGGGCGCCGCACTCGTCGGGATCGGCGCCGGCTGGGTGCCGTGGCTCGGATACGCGCACCGGACGATCTTCACGTTCTACTCGATCGCGTTCGCCCCGTGGATGGTGCTCACGCTGACGTTCGTGATCGGGATCGTCCTCGGGACGCGGGACGACGCCGCGCGGCGACGGCGCATCGGCCGGTGGTGGGTCGGCGGGTTCCTCGTGCTCGTCGTGCTCGTGAGCGCGTTCTTCTACCCGATCTGGACCGCGCAGGTGGTGCCGTACTGGTTCTGGCGCCTCCACATGTGGTTGCCGAGCTGGATCTGACCGCGCCGCAACGCGCCGCCGGCTCGCACTGGACGCGCCGCTGCTACCAGTCGACCTGCGGTGAGGCGTACCAGCGGACGCCGATCAGGTCCCAGTAGTCCCGGTGCGCCGCGATGCGTCGACGGTACGAGTCCCAGCTGCGCCGGCCGGGTGCGGTCCACGCCACCTCGGCGAGGGCAGTGAGGCGGGGCAGCAGCATCTCGGTCAGCTCGTCGACCGTGGCCAGGGTCTCGGTCCAGATCGCGGCCTCGACCCCCACCACCGACTCCGCGGGGAGCTCAGGGACGACGAGAGCCGGATCCCAGTCGTAGGCGTCGCGCAGGTCGAGGTGGCCGGCCCACTCGAGGCCGCGCGGGTAGTCCGCGTCGTACTTCATGTCGAGGTAGGCCCGCGATCCCGGCGACATCAGGACGCGGCAGCCGGCCGCCGCCGCGGCGACCAGGTCCGCCTGCCCGGTCCGGTGGTCCCAGTACTGCACGACGCTCCCGGGCGCGAGCCCGACCCCGGCTGCCTCCTGCCACGCGACGACGACCTTGCCCGCGTCCCGCACCGCGTCATGGGCGAGCCCGACGAGACTCGCGTACTCGTCCGGATCGAGACCCAGGACCTCGTCCCCGCCGACGTGCACGTACGGTCCCGGGGTCATGGCGGCGACGTCGGTGAAGACGTCCCGCAGGAACGGCCGGGTCGCCGGCAGGCCGGCGTCCAGTCGACTGAAGCCCACCTCGATCCCCGTGTAGGCCTCGGCCGGCTCGCCGGACGGCGTGAGCTCCCCGTACGCGTGCAGCGCGGCGTTGACGTGACCGGGGACGTCGACCTCGGGCACGACGGTGATGCCGCGGGACGCGGCGAACGTCACGATCCGCCGGTACTCGTCCGAGGTGTAGTAGCCGCCACGGGCGCCGTGGACGGCCGACCCGGCCGACCTCTCGACCAGGCCGGGGCGAGACGGCACGTCGAGCCGCCATCCCTGGTCGTCGGTGAGGTGCAGGTGCAGCACGTTGAGCTTGTAGTACCCCATCACGGACACCACCAGCTCGATGTCCTCGACCGGGAAGAAGTGCCGCGCGACGTCGACGCTCAACCCCCGCCACGCGAACCGAGGGGCATCCTCGACCCGGAGCGCCGGTGCGTACACGAGCCCCAGGGGGTCGGCACGCAGCGTCTGGCGCAGCGTCACGACGCCGTAGTAGAGCCCGGTCACCGTCGGCGCGCGCACCAGGGCTCGTCGGCCGTCCACGACGAGCGAGTACCGCTCGGCCGGGTCGGCGTCGGCGGGTCCGGCGGCAGGGTCCAGGCGGAGCTCGACGAGGTGGTCGCGCCCGTCGTCGGCCGCGAGCATGTCGACCGGTCCGATGCCGATCCGCTCGGCGAGCCGTGCCACGTACACGCCGAGCGCGATCTCCGCCGGCTCCGGACCGACGAGGAGGCCGAAGCCCGCACCGAGACCGAGACCGGGACCGTCACCCGGCTCCACGTAGCGCGGGGCGGGGACGATCGACAGGGACTCGGGCACGGTGGACGGCTCTCGCTCGGGTGGTGGACGAGGTGGCAGAGGTGCAGGTCACCGTAGGCGTACGGAGCGTCTGCCGCCAACCGGTTGGGCCGTCCGAGGGAGGTCCGTCACCCTCACGGGTCGCCCGGCCCGACGGGTGCGGTCGTGGTCGATGTCACGGCTCAGCCCGCGACGACCGTCAGGACCACGGCGACGAGCGGCAGGAGACCTTGAACCGCCGCGGCACGCGCGAGTGCCGGTCTGCGGACCACGAGCACGAGGGCGGCGGCGACCATCGACCCGGTCGCGAACAGCAGGACCCCGACACCGGCCGCACGCGTGGCGTCGAGGTCGGACCGCGCGAGCACGAGCCCGCCGAGCACGCCGATCGCGAGGAACAGGTTGTACCAACCCTGGTTGTACGCGAGCTCACGCGTGACGCGCGCCTCCGCCTCCGAGCCGATCCCGAAGGTCGCACGCGTGCGTGGTGCGGTCCACAGCAGGCTCTCGAGCACGAAGATGTACACGTGCACGAGTGCCGCGATCGTCGCGAGGACGACGGCGGCCAGGGGGACGGTGGCGGGCATCAGCAGCCTCTCGTGCGGGGTCGACGAGCCGTCAGTCCGCGACCCGGACGACCATCTTGCCCGTGTTCTCCCCGCGCATGAGCCCGAGGAAGGCCGCCACGGCGTTCTCGATGCCGTCGACGACGGTCTCGTCGAACACGACGTCGCCCGCCGTGAGCCACCCGGCCATGGCGGCGCTGAAGGCCGGGAAGTGCTGCGTGTAGTGACCGACCGTGAATCCCTGCAGGGTCAGGCCCCGCGTGATGAGGTTGCCGATGTTCCGCGGTCCCGCGCCGGCGTCCGTCTCGTTGTACTGCGAGATCGCACCGCACAAGGCCGCACGGCCGCCGTCGTTGAACGCGTCGAGGGCGGCCTCGAGGTGCTCGCCGCCGACGTTGTCGAAGTACACGTCGATGCCGTCGGGTGCCGCGGCAGCCAGCTGACCCGTGACGTCGCCGTCCTTGTAGTTGAACGCCGCGTCGAAGCCGTACCGCTCGGTCAGCAGCGCGACCTTCTCGGGCGATCCCGCCGAGCCGATCACGCGACCGGCACCCGAGAGCCGCGCGATCTGTCCCACCATCGAGCCCACGGCGCCCGCGGCTCCGGAGACGAACACCGTCTCGCCGGGCTGGAGGTGCGCGATCTCGCGGAGGCCGACGTACGCGGTCAGCGCCGTCATGCCGAGGACACCGAGGTACGCGGAGACCGGAACCCCGGGGATCTCGGGTACCACGCGGAACGCACTCGCGTCGTCCTGCGCGACGTCGCGCCAGCCGAGCTGGTGGACGACGACGGAGCCGACGGGCACGTCGTCGGACGCGGAGGCGACGACGCGCCCGACCGCACCACCGGTCATGGTCTCGCCGAGCGCGTACGGCGGCGTGTACGACTTCCGGTCGTTCATCCGCCCGCGCATGTACGGGTCGACGGACAGGAACGCGTTGCGCACGCGGACCTGTCCGGGGGCGAGGTCGCCGAGCTCGACCTGGACGGTGCGGAAGTCCGTCTCCGCGGGCCACCCGACCGGGCGTGCGACGAGCTGGACCTGGGTGCTGACGACCGACGACATGACGTCCATCCTTTGCTGAATTCTGAAACGATCGGTCTACTATAGGCACAGGAGCGACGACCGTCACGACGAGGAGGTGACCGTGGGACGTCTCCCGACCTTCGAGACCACCGCCGTCGTGACCGCGGCCCGGGACCTGTTCTGGGACCGCGGCTACGAGGCGACGTCGATCGCCGACCTCGAGACCGTCACCGGCGTCAACCGGTCGAGCCTGTACCACGCGTTCGGGAGCAAGCGCGGGCTGTTCGACGCCGCCGTCCAGGACTACCTCGACACCGTGATCCGCCCACGGCTGAGCGTGCTGCTCGGACCGACCGCGGGAACCGCCGGGCTGCTCGCGTACGTCGACGGCCTGCGGTCGGCCGTCGCCGCGGTACCCGACGACTCCCCCCGGCGCGGCTGCCTGCTGGTGAACTGCGCGGCCGGGCTCGCCGGTCACGACGCCGCCGCGCGCCTCGTGGTCGACGGCTACCGGACCGAGCTCATCGCTGCCCTTCGGCACTCGCTCGAGGTCGCGGGAGCGCCCGGGGACCTCGACGAGAAGGCGATCGTCCTCTCCTCGCTCACGATCAGCGCGATGCTGCTCGCCCGGATCGACCGCCGCGAGGCCGACGCCGTCCTGGGCGCCGCCCGCCGTCACGTCACGTCATGGCTGGCCGACGACCGATGACCCGTGTCCCGACCCGCGGCCGGCACCGGTGGTTCGATATCGTCGCCTCACCCGCGTGCTCGGCGTCCGACAGGAGCCCGTCATGTCCGTGATCCCCGCGACCCCCCGTCACATCGCGCTCGTCGCCCACGACAACAAGAAGGTCGACCTGCTGCAGTGGGCCGAGTACAACCGCGGCACCCTCGCCCATCACGAGCTGTACGCGACCGGCACGACCGGCACGATGCTCGAGTACGAGCTCGGACTGCACGTCACCCGGTTCCTGTCCGGCCCGCTCGGTGGTGACCAGCAGATCGGCGCGAAGATCGCCGAGGGCCTGATCACGATGCTGATCTTCTTCTGGGACCCGCTCGAGCCGCAGCCGCACGACCCCGACGTCAAGGCGCTGCTGCGCATCGCGACGGTCTGGAACGTGCCGATGGCGTGCAACACGGCGTCGGCCGACCTGATGATCTCCTCGCCCCTGCTCTCCAGCGACTACCAGCACGCCCGCCCCGACCTGGGTCCGCGCGGCTGGGACGGGACGGCACCGGTCGAGGGCTGACCTGGTCGCCGCCTGGGCACGGCGTCAGACGGGCTCGGACGGCGGGTTCGGTCCGTCGAGGATCGTCCGCTGCATCCAGGCGACGTCGTGCCAGGCGTCGAGCTTCCAGCCGATGCGCCGGTACGTGCCGGCGGGTTCGAATCCCATCGCGGTGTGCAGTCCCACGCTCGCCTCGTTCGGCAGCGTCATGCCGGCGACCGCCGTGCGGTAGCCCCGCTCGGCCAGCCGCGGGAGCAGCGCCTCGTAGAGCATCCGGCCGGCACCGGTACGCCGACGGCCGGGCTCGAGGTAGACGCTGACCTCGCACGCCCAGCGGTAGGCCGCACGCGCCTTGAACGGGCTGCCGTACGCGTAGCCGACCACCCGGCCGGCGTCCTCGAGCACGAGCCACGCGTGGCTCTGCACCGCTGCGGTGATGCGTGCGGACATCTCGGCCGCGCTCGGAGGATCGATCTCGAAGGTGATCGCCGTGCTGATCACGTACGGCGCGTAGATCGCCGCGCAGGCAGCGCCGTCGCGTCCAGAGGCTCCTCGGACGACGGTGGAAGCAGACGTCATGTCGCCGATAGTAGCGTCCACCGCTCCTATAGTGGCCTCCATGTCGTTCACCACCTCTCTCGCCTCAACGCTGCTCGACGCGCGACGGTCGCGCGGGCTGTCCGCCGCCGCGCTCGCCGAGCGTTCCGGGGTCTCGCGAGCCATGGTCGGCAAGATCGAGCGGGGTCAGGCGCAGCCGACGGCCGTCCTGCTCGGGCGCCTCTCGGCCGCGCTCGGCATGACACTGTCCGAGCTCGTCGCCCGGGCCGAGCAGGACGCTCCCGACCCTCGTGTCGCGCGCGCCGCAGACCAGCCGACCTGGACGGATCCCGACACGGGCTACCTCCGCCGCGCGGTGTCCCCCGGCTCCGGTGGACCGCTCGAGCTCGTCGAGGTCACCCTGCCACCGGGCGCCCGGGTCTCCTACCCCGCCGAGGCGTACGCGTTCCTGCACCAGCAGGTCTGGGTCCTCGACGGCCGGTTGGTCTTCCACGAGGGCGACACGGTCCACGAGCTCGAGACCGGCGACTGCCTCCAGCTCGGAGCGCCCGCACCGTGCGCGTTCGTCAACCCGACGGCTGCGCCGTGCCGCTACCTCGTCGCCCTCACCCGCCTGCGGGACTGAGTGGTGGGATCCGATCGGCGGCGGACCCCAACGAACGAGAGCGGGGCAGGAGCTCTCGCTCCTGCCCCGTTCTCCCTGCTCAGGGTCGCATGCGACCCGATGTGGTGGAGCTGAGGGGATTCGAACCCCTGACCTTCTCATTGCGAACGAGACGCGCTACCAACTGCGCCACAGCCCCTCAAGCGGAAGAAAGACTAGCACCCGCGGCCGGTAGATCGAGAACCGGGAGCTACTCCCCCGCAGCCCGCCGACGTGCCAGCACCGCATCGAGGTCGATGCCTCCGCTCGCAGTGCCCGGAGCCGGGGCCAGCACCGTCGTCGTGCCACCCTCGCCGGACGCGCCTGTGGGCGTGACCTCGGCCGTACGGGCCGGTTCGACCGGCGCGAAGTCGAGCTCGCTCAACGGCGTCGGCTCGCGTCGCGGTGCCGACGCCTTCATGGTGTAGGTCGGGCGAGGGACCGGCACCGGCGCCCACTCGTCCTGCGTGGTGCCTGCCTCCGCTGCCGATGAGCCGGTCGATCCGACCGTCGTCGACGTCGCACGGGACTCGGTGGCGATCTCGGCCGTGATCCGTTCGATGACCTCGGTGTGCGAGTCCGACGGGTGAACCGCCCGGCCGACCACCGCGGGGGTCCGCCGCGGTGCGGTCACGCCCGTCGCGGTCGCCCGGTCCGCCATCTCGCGACGGCGACGCTCGTACGCCGCGTCCGCGGCCTGACCCGCGACGACGGCACGCCGTCCCGTCACGAGGACGGTACCGAGCAGGACCGTCGGGACCACCGCGAGCAGGAGGCTCAGCGTCGTGACGCTCGCGACGACCCAGCCGGCGACGCTCGCGACGAGCAGCACGGAGGTCAGCAGCGCACGACGGCGCGCGGCGGCACCGCGACGGGCGACGGCGGCGGCGTGCGCCGCGCGTTGCTGCGCCGCCCGGCGGGCGGCGTCGGCGGTGATCCTGTCCCCGGTCGCATGCGGTCGTTCCACGGCCCCTGCTCCCCTCGGCGCCTCAACGCCCTTGTGGCCTGCCGGGACACCCCGGCCCGGTGTGAGCAGCTCGACCCGTCTCGGGGCGCCGACCTCGTGGAGGACCGTGGAGCGCGGCGACGGAGGTGCTGACGTCACCGCGAGCACACGGAGCGACTCGGAGAAGCGATCGTCCGCACGTGACTCGAGAAGCTGTTGGCGGTGCCGCAGCTTGTGCGGCACCAGGTAGGCGAACCACAGCCCGACGACGACGAGAGCCGTCAGGCTTGCAGAATCTCCCACGCACCGACGGTAGGCGAGCCGCACACGCCGCAGGGGAAGCGCGACCGGCGTGTCGGGTACGGAATCACACCGGTGTCATTCCGCGTCGCCGGCCGCCACGTCCGTGCGACCCGTCTGCTGCGTGCGGTGCCAGCGCGCGACCAGGCCGCCGGGGACGTCCTCGGTCGTCAGGGCGAAGCTCCGGTGGTCGCACCACTCGCCCGCGATGTGCAGGTAGCGCTCGCGCAGGCCCTCGTCCCGGAACCCCAGCTTGGCGACGACCCGAAGACTGGGTGCGTTCTCCGGGCGGATGTTGACCTCGATCCGATGCAGACCGAGCCGGAAGAAGCTGTGGTCGACGGCCAGCGCCACCGCGGTCGGCACGATCCCCCGCCCTGCGACGTGCTCGGAGACCCAGTACCCGATCGTCCCCGAGCGGAACGAGCCGTAGGTGATGCCGGAGACGGTCAGCTGTCCGACCAGCTCGCCCCGGTAGTCCAGGGCGAACGGCAGCGCCGTACCGTCCCGTGCCTGGGAGCGCAGCGCCCGGACGTACTGCCGGAACGACGGCCGGGGGCCGACGACGGGCACGGGCGAGCTCGCGTCCCACGGTTCGAGCCAGTCCGCGTTGGCCGCCCGCAGGGCGAGCCAGGCTCCTTGGTCGCGCCCTCCGAGGGGTCGCAGCCGCACATCGCCGTCCTCGAGGCGGACCGGCCAGCCCGTCACCATGTCGCCACCCGCCGACCGTACCGTGAGCGGCAGCGCGGAGAGCCGGTGACTCACGGGAGCTCAGCCCTCGAGGACCAGGCAGTGCACCCGTTGCCCCGGCTGCACGGTCACGTCCCGCTCCGGGATCACCGCCAGGGCGTTCGCCTGTGCGAGCGCGGTCAGGGACAACGCGCCCGGGTCCCCGATCGGCGTCACGAGGTAGCCGTCGGACGGGCTGCCGACGAGGGTCGCGGGCACGAACTGCCGCACCCCGGACGGAGAGGCCCACCCCACGGTCGCCTGTGCCGCGACCGACGGGCGGTACAGCTCGAGCTGCCCCGCCATCGCCCGCAGCGCAGGCCGGACGAACACCTCGAACGAGATCTGGGCGGCCACCGGGTGGCCGGGGAGCGCGAAGATCGGGACTCCTGGGGTGTCGTCGTCGTCGCTCGCCCGCACGTCGCCGTGCACAGTACCGAAGCCCTGACGGCCACCCGGGGTCATCGCGACGTGGTCGAACCGGACCGTGCCGAGCGGGCCGAGGACGTCCTTGACGGTGTCGCGGGAGTACTCGCTCAGCCCGCCGGTCAGCACGATCACGTCGGCCCGCACGAGCTGGTCCTGGAGGCACTCGCGCAACGAGGCGCGATCGTCGCTGACGGCGCCGACCCGCACCGCGGCCGCCCCGACGTCCGCGATCGCCGAGGTGAGGGCGTGGCTGTTCGCGTCGTGCAGCGTGCCCTCGCGCAGCGGGTCCGACGGCACGACGAGCTCGTCGCCGACCGCGATGACGACGACGCGCGGCGCCGGGTGGACGCGCACCCGGCCGCGCCCGAGGGCGGCCGCGAGCGCGATCTGGCGTGCCCCCATCCGCGTCCCGGCCGCGAGCGCGACGTCGCCGACGCCCGCGTCCGACCCGACGACGCGCAGGTGCGACCCCGGTACCGCGGGCGACGTGACGGCCACCCGCACCTCGCCACGGTCCGTCTCGGCGGCCGGTATCACCGTGTCCGCGCCGAGCGGCAGGACCCCGCCGGACGCGATCCGGATCGCCTGTCCCGGCGCGAGGCGGAGCGGTCGGCTCGCACCGGCCAGGACGTCGTGCGCGACCGGGAGGAGGACAGGGTCCTCGGCCGTCGCTCGCACGGTGTCGTCCGCCAGGACGGCGTAGCCGTCGACCGCAGAGACCGTCGCGGCCGGGATGTCGGTCGCGACGGTCACGTCGGCCGCGAGGATGCAGCCCGCCGCATCCGCCAGGACGACGTCGAGCGGTGCGACCGGGGTGGCCACCGCGAGAACGGCGGCGAGCTGCTCTTGGACTGATCTCACACCGTGAGCGTAGGCACGAACTCCGCGAGCCAGGAACGGAACTCCGGCCCGAGGTCCTCGCGGTCGCTCGCGATGCGGACGACGGCCTTGAGGTAGTCGAGGCGGTCGCCCGTGTCGTAGCGGCGCCCGGTGAACACGACCCCGTGCACGCCACCGCCCTCGTCGGACGGCATCGAGGCGAGCGTCGCGAGCGCGTCCGTGAGCTGGATCTCACCGCCGCGGCCCGGCGCGGTGCGCTCGAGGACCCGGAACACGGCCGGGTGGAGGACGTACCGCCCGATCACCGCGAGATTGCTCGGAGCGTCGGCAGGCGCGGGCTTCTCGACGAGGCCGGTGACCCGCACCTCGTGGTACTGCGCCTCGTCGCCCCCCGCGATCGATTCGACGGCCGCGCAGCCGTAGAGGTGCACCTGGGCCGGGTCGACCTCGAGGAGAGCGACGACCGACCCACCCGTGCGCTCCTGGAGAGCGATCATCGCGGGCAGCAGCGGATCGCGCGCGTCGATCAGGTCGTCCCCGAGGAGCACCGCGAAGGACTGGTCGCCGACGTGGTTCTTGGCGCACAGCACCGCGTGCCCGAGCCCCTTCGGCTGCCCCTGACGCACGTAGTGCACGTCGGCCAGGTCGGTCGACGCCCGCACCGCTGCCAGCCGGTCGAGATCGCCCTTCTTCTCCAGCGCCGCCTCGAGCTCGGGCGCCGCGTCGAAGTGGTCGGCGAGGGTCCTCTTCGACCGTCCGGTGATCATGAGCACGTCATCGATCCCGGCCGCGACGGCCTCCTCGACGACGTACTGGATCGCGGGCTTGTCGACGACGGGGAGCATCTCCTTGGGCGTCGACTTGGTCGCGGGCAGGAACCGGGTGCCGAGTCCTGCGGCGGGGATGACTGCCTTGTGGATGGTCATCTGCGAAGGCTAACGGCGCGACGTCCGATCCGCCGGGCGAGCACCTGTGCGGCTCGTGTGCGACCGATGTGCACCGGGAGGAGGAGCTGCCTGCGACCGTGTCGGGACGGTGCCAACGGGTCGATCCGGGCCCGCGCCCGGGCGGCCGGTGCGGGAGCACACCGAATTCTTTGCGAGACTGTGACCATGCCCGCAGATGTGCAGCCCTACCCCAGCCCCGTCGACGTCCAGGATCCGGAGGATGCCAAGGACTGGCTCCGGCAGGGTATCCGGGGCACGCGCGCGGAACGGTCCGCCCGACGGCGCGAGCAGGCAGCCGACTCGCTGGCCGACGTCCTGGAGACGATCCCCGAGGTTCGGCAGGCGCGCTGCGCGTCGGTCTACGTCGCCCGGGAGAGCGAACCGGGGACCTCGCCGATCCTCGAGCGGATGGCCGCGCGGGGAGTCCGTGTCCTGCTCCCGGTGCTCGGCAGCGGTCTTCAACGCGACTGGGCGGAGTACGCGGGCGCGGACGACCTCCAGCAACGTTCACCCGGGCGCCCGCCGGAGCCCGGCGGCGAACCCCTCGGGCCCGCGGCCCTCGCGGACGCGGACGTCATCATCGTTCCGGCGCTCGCGGTGGACACCTCCGGAGCTCGGCTCGGCCAGGGGGGCGGGTGGTACGACCGCGCACTCGAGCACGCGCGCGACGACGTCCTCGTGATCGCGCTGACGTTCCCGGAGGAGGTCTACGAGGCCGGCACCCGCCCGCTCCCGCACGAGCCGCACGACCGCCACGTCGATGCGGTCGCCACACCGGAGGGCTGGCAGCGGCTCAGGAGGCGGGACGCAGCGTGAGCCGCTGATCGGCGGCTACCGTCTCGGCGCCCGGCGTGAACGGCCACGGGAAGGTCCGGCCGTCTGCCCAGGCCTGGAACTGGTCCATGTAGTGGACGCTGCCCGGGTGGCCCGACGAACCCGTGAGGTCGACCCACGTCGAGCGGTCCAGGTCCTGCAGGTCGACGACCATGCGCATCGACGGGGCCGTCGTCACCGTGAACGAGCCGGTCGAGGCGTCCCAGGCGGTGGCGTCGACGATCGACCCGCTCCCCGCGACGGGGAGGGGTGACGGGTTGACCAGCCGCCGGATGAGGCCAGGGACGCTGGCGCCGCCGAGCACCGGGTGCTGCGGGGCCACCGTGTGGAGCTGTCCCCAGGACCAGGCCTTCGGGTCCTTGCCGAGCGAGGCCGTCAGCTCGAGGCGCGCGGAGACCAGCGCGCGCGCCAGGATCTCGTCACGGCCCTCGACGACGCCCACGGTGCTGTGGTCGTCCCAGAACGGGTCGTTCGGACGCGCCAGGAGACCCCGCACGACCTCGAGCCAGCGGCTGCCGCCCGTCGGACGGAAGGCGTCGGGCACCTCGTCCCAGAACGTCAGCTCGAGCACCTTCGCCCAGACCGCGGAGAAGTACATCTCGGCCGCGGAGTCCGTCCCCGCCCGCATGTCCCACCCGCGCAGGAGCTTCTGTCCGTCGGAGTCGAACGCGGTCGGCAAGGAGATCTTCAGCAGCGCCGGGACGAGCATCTGCGCGTACGGGTTCACGTCGTCCATCTGCATCGCACCGGTCTGCGCGACCGTGATCTTGGTCCCGGCGGCGATGCTCGCGGTGAGCAGGGTGCGGATCCGTTGTGCGCGGTAGCCGTAGTCCCAGTCAGAGGTGAGGAACGGGCCCGTGCCCGCCGGGGTCACAGCCTGGTTCGCCGCGACGATGATGCCGTCCGGCGGGTTGAGCTCGGCAGGCATGTCGGCCGCGGGCACGAACCCCTTCCAGTCGTACGCGCTGTCCCAACCCGGCCGCGGCCAGGTCCCGTCCGAGGGCACCACGCCGGGGACGTCGGCGCGGATCGGGATCCGACCCGGCGCCTGGTAGCCGATGTCGCCGGACGTCGTCGCGAACACGATGTTCTGGGACGGGACGTCGAAGAGCGCGGCCGCCCGCTTCACACCCGCCGCGTCGGAGGCCGTGTCGAGGGCGAAGATCGCGTCGGCGGTGCGACCGGGCGTCAGGGCCGTCCAGTCGAGCGAGACGGCGTACCTCCCGAACGGCGCGTCCTCGGGCACCGGTGCCGAGGCCACGGTGTCGAGCGGGAGCACGTCGGAGACGATCGGGCCGTGCACGGTCGACCGGATGGTCAGGTGGACGTCCGCACCGCCGTTGACCTTGATGGTCTCGGTGCGCGTCTCGAGCGGCACCTGGCCGCCGTCGCGCAGGTAGGTGGTGGCGGTGACCCGCTCGAGGAAGAAGTCCGTGACGTCGGCACCCAGGTTCGTCAGCCCCCACGCGAGCCGGCCGTTGTGCCCGATGATCACGCCCGGGAGCCCGGCGAAGGAGAACCCGCTGACGTCGAACGGGCAGGCCGTCGTCACCTCGCGGCACTGCAGGGACACCTGGGCCCAGATCCCCGGTGCGGAGATCGACAGGTGCGGGTCGTTCGCCAGGATGGGGGCACCGGTCGCGGTGTGCGAGCCGGCGACGACCCACGAGTTGGAGCCGACGCCGTCGCCCTGACCGACCAGGTGCGGGACGGCCGCGAGCGCCCGGGTCGCGGACGCGACCGCCGCCTGGAGGTCGGGGGCGGCGAGGTCCGGTCCCGATGTCGCCGCGTGCGCGGTGGTCGTCGCGCTCGCAGCCTGCGCGGCGACGATCGGCTGGTTGCGGTCGTACGGGTACGGCGGGAAGAGCTCGTCCACCCGGGCGACGTCGCGGATCGAGCTGAACGTGGCCGCGCGCGCGAGCTCCTCGTCGTAGTTGCCGCGCAGGTCCCAGGCCATCGCCTTGAGCCACGCGAGCGAGTCCACGGGTGACCACGGCTCCGGCCGGGCCACGTTCACCTGCAGCCCGAGCACCGTGTACTCGACCGCGAGCGACGCGGTGCTGCGCGAACCCAGGTAGGCGTTCACCCCGTCGGCATAGGCCTGCAGGTAGGCCCTGGTCGTCGGGGCGAGCAACGGAAGCTCCTGCTCGGCGACCCGCCGCCATCCGAACGTCCGGATGACCTTGTCGGCCGCGAGCGCGTCCGCGTTGACCCCCACGAGCTCCGAGAGACGTCCGGCCGTGACGTGCCGGCGGTAGTCCATCTCGAAGAAGCGGTCCTGCGCCTGCACGTATCCCTGCGCCCGGAACAGGTCCTCCGCGGTGCCGGCCGAGATGTACGGGATGCCGCGGTCGTCGCGGGTGACCGTCACGTCGGAGCTCAGTCCCGCGAGGGTCAGGGTGCCCGAGGTCTGCGGCAACGGTCGCCTGATCACGATGGTCGCGACCGCGACCCCGACCACCAGGACGAGGACGACGAGGCCGGCGACGACGGCGAGAGACAGGCGGAGCGCGCGTCGACGGGTCACCCGGCGAGAGTATCCGCTCGGCGTCATCCGGTGCCCGACGCGCGCGGAGGCCGGTGCTGGACCGGATCTCGGCCGGGCGGCGGGGAATGCCGGACCACCCGGGTATCGTTGGCACTCGGAGAGAAGGAGTGCCAGAACGTCCGCTCGGTGCGGGAGCACCGCGCGAGCCACCGCCCCGGCACCCGCCGCACCGTGCAAGGAGGAACCCCGTGCCCACCTACGCCTACGCGTGCACCGCCTGCGAGCACCGCTTCGACGTGCAGCAGTCGTTCACGGACGACGCGCTCACCGTGTGCCCCGAGTGCGACGGCCGCCTGCGCAAGGTCTTCGCGAGCGTCGGTGTGGTCTTCAAGGGCTCGGGCTTCTACCGCAACGACGCCCGCGCGGGCGCCGTGACCGCGAACAGCCCCGCGAAGGGCGCGCGCACGTCCGACGGCGGTGCGAGCCCGTCCGTCGGTTCCGGCGACTCGACGGGTACGACGTCGACCTCGTCGACGGTCGGTGCACCCGCGAGCGGTTCCGGCGCGGCAGGCGCGTCGGGCACCTCGGGCACCTCGGGCACCTCGGGCACCTCGGGCAAGGTCGCCGCCGCTGCCGCTGCGAGCTGACCACACTCACGGCTTCTCGCCTCACCGTCCCCAGGTCGACGCCGGAGATGTGCCGCCTCGGGTGACGCTCCCTAGCGTCGCGGAGTGACTCCACCGACATCGCCTCGCCGACCGCAGCGGCCCACTCGTCGACGACTCCCCCTCCGTTGGCGCGTCCGGCTGTGGCGCAGCCGGTTCGCCGTCGCGGCGGTCGCGCTCACGATGACGTGCGGATTCGTGGTCGACCAGCTCGCGCCGCCACCGGAACCGACCGTGCCCGTCGTCGTGGCGAGCCACGCACTCGCCGCAGGGACGGAGCTCACCTCCGCCGACGTCCGGGTCGCGCAGGTGCCGGGAGATGCCGTCCCGGGCGCCGCCCACGCCGCCCTGGTCGACGTCGTGGGCCACGCGCTCGCCATCGCGATACCGTCCGGTCTCGCCGTCGTCGACCCGCTGCTGGCCGACGGCGCCCCGGACGGTCCACCGGGCACCGTCGTGGTGCCCGTGCGGTTCGCCGACCTCGGCGTCCGGTCCCTGGTGCACGTCGGCGACCGGGTCGACGTCCTTGCCGCCTCGGGCACTCTCGAGGGTCGGGCCGGGGCCGGCGAGCGGCTCGCCCGGGGGGCGCTGGTCCTGCGGGTCGTCGCGGACGCTGCGGGTGTCACGTCACCGACCCTGCTCGGCTCCGGCGACAGCGGCGCCGCCCCGGTGGTCCTGCTGGCGGTCACGCCCGACGAGGCGACCGGGTTGACGGGGGCCGTCGGCTGGGCGAGCCTCAGCCCCGTCTTTGTGCAATGATCCGAGGCGGCCACCCGAACGGTCCGCACGTCTCCGAAGGGCACAGGATGCGCGACGTACTCACCGGCTTCAAGACGTTCCTCATGCGGGGCAACGTCCTCGACCTCGCGGTGGCGGTCGTGATCGGCACCGCCTTCACGGCCGTCGTCAAGGCACTCGTCACGTTCATCATCACGCCCGTCGTCGGGATGATCTTCGGCAAGGCGAGCCTCGCGAAGGTGTGGGACATCGGGCCGTACAACAACGCCACCATCTCGGTCGGTGGCTTCCTCGACGCCGTGCTCCAGTTCCTCTTCGTCGCGACCGCCGTGTACTTCTTCATCGTCCTGCCGGTCAAGGCGATCAACGAACGCCGCGCCAAGGGCATCGAGCCGGTGGACCCCTTGCCCGAACCGCCGACGCAGGACATCCTGCTGCTGACGGAGATCCGCGACCTGCTGGCCCAGCGCAACGCCGGTGGCACCGGCGGGGCGACCGGCCACGCGGGGCCGACGATCCCCTGACGAGATCTCGACGTCCGTCGAGCGACGAGTAGGTCATCTGCGCACAGCGTCGTGCGCACAGGGCCCGGTCTCCGGCTGGAGGTCGGGTCCTGTCATGTCTCGCAGCGGCGCCGTGCCCGACCCCCGGTCCGGGTCACCAGTGCGGGGGCACGTCACGTCTGAGGCGGTCGTCGTTCGAGTCCGGTCCGTCGCCCCAACCGAGGTCGGAGTCGTCCGCGCTGCGTTCCGGGATCACCGGGGCGTCGTCCGTCGCGCGGCGCCGCCGAACCTGCGCCGCCGGGGGCGCGTCCGACGACGTGGCATCGTCGGAGCCCGCCGAGGGCCCCGCTGCTGCGGATCTCGACGGAACGCCGCCCGACTGCGCGTCCTCGCTCATTCGAGCGCGCGACGGACAGCGGCACCGATCACCGCGTCGACGTGGGCGTTGCGCCGGGTGACGCCGAGGTCGGCGCGCAGCGCGCGCGCGAGCTGCTCGCGATCGCGTTCGACCCCGTCCGACTGCAGCCACGCCGCCAGGTCGTCGAGCTGGTCGTCGGTGTACGAGCGGATCGGAAGGCCGGCCTCCACCGGGGGCCGCGGGCGGGTGACGATCGGCAGCACGGGCTGCTCGACCGCCACGGCGGGCGGGACCGAGGTCCGGGCGGCGGTACGAGGACGCGGCGGCGTGCTCGAGGTCACGTCAGGTCCCGCGTCCGCGCCAGGGACGTCGTCGGCAGGCAGATCGACGGGACCGTCCTCCACCTGCGCCTCACCGAGACGATCGTGCTCCGGTCTCGGCCGCGCGTCGACCTGCTCGTGGACCGCCCGACGGATCCGGTCGACCTCGGCCTGCGGGTCCAGGAACGCGGCTGCCGACCAGACCTGCACGACGGACCAGCCGAGCACACTGAGCCGGTCGGCGATCTTGCGGTCCCGGACCCGCACGCTCGGCTCGGCGACGTACGCCGCGTCGTCGGTCAGCACCGCGACCAGAAGCTCTCCCGGCAGGTCGGGGTGCCCGACCGCGAGCGGGATGCGCGTCCCGCCCGGGATCCCGTAGTCGACCTCGACCGTCAGGCCGTGCCGCCACAACCGCTCCGCGAGGTCGAGGACCAGGCGGTCCACCCCGTCGTCCGGGGAGATCGTGCCCGTCACGTCGCGGCCGGCGCGCTGCGTCGTCGAGGTCCCGGGCGCGTCCGTCGTCGCGCCACGTTCGGCCGCGAACCGGAGGAGGTCCGCGAGCAGTCGTGAACCCGGTCCGCGCAGGCGCTCGGGGTCGAGGTCGCCCGCGCCGAAGCAGGAGACGACACCGAGCCGGTGCCTGGTCGCACCGAGCGCGTCGAGCAGGAGGGCCTCGCCACCGGGACCGCTGAGCGGGCCGAACCGGTGCAGGACCCGTCCGTGCGGAGTCCGACCGAAGCCGACCGACAGCACGATCGCGTCGCGACGAAGGCCGGCGACGCCCGCCAGGTCGGCGACCACGAAGGGTTCCGGGCGCCCTGCGTCGAAGAAGGCCGCGAGCGCGGGATTGTTCCGCACCTCCGCGAGGACGGCCTCCCGGACGTGGTCCGCGTGCACCGAGGACGGGGTGATGACCGCGAGCGACTCGTCCGGGTCGGTCAACGCGTGCGTGATCACGAGGTCGACCACGTGGTCGACCTCGGCACGCGTGCTGTCGACCGATCCCGACACGGCGTCCGGCATCCCGGTGCCGGGCACCACGTCGAGTCGCACCAACGGCTCCGACTGCGGCAGGGGGGTCGGCGAGAGGACGCCCTCGTACCCGTGGTCGGCGAGGAACGCGGTGAGGTACGGGTCGCGACGCGTCGCGTCGGCCCGCAGCGCGACGCGCGGCAGCACCGCAGCGAGCTCGCGGACCGCGGAGCCGGAGGCGCAGCGCGCGTCCCCGACCACGACGACCTGCCGTCCGCGGGCGATCGCTGCGAGCGCGACCTCGAGCGGGAGGTGCTGGACCGCGTCCAGCACCACGACGTCGACCGTGCGGTTGGCCGGGAGCACCTGCGGCACGAGCATGGGCGCCGCCATCAGGACGGGCCGGAGGTGCCGCACCAGGTCCGGATAGCGCGTCGCGGTCTCTCGGAGACTGGTCAGGCGCTCCTCGACGAGCTCCGCGAACAGCGCCTCCGCCTGCTCACGATGGTTCCGCAGGGCAAGTCCGACCTGAGCGATGACGGCGTTGCGGACGGGAACCGCCAGACCGGCGACGTGCGCGCGATCCAGGTCCTGGTACTCGGACGCGAGGAGACCGAGGGCGCTGCCGTCGTACCCGGCGAGGGCGGGGTCCGCCGAGAGGATCTGCTCGAACACACCGCTCCACCAGGCGAGCTCGAGCTCGACGCCGACCATCGCCGCGTCGACGTGGCGTCGACCCAGGTCGTCGAGCAGGTCACCGAGACCGGCGGATCGCAGCGAGTGCACGATGGCCGTGCGCTGCGGGAGCGTCGTCAGGGCGGCACGGTCCGCCTGGAGCCGCCGCAGCCGGTCGAGCAGCACGTCCAGGGGGAGCTGCTGAAGGTTCGCACCCGCCGGGGTCCCGGCCAGCACGGGCTCGAGGGCCTCGAGGGTGCCGATCACCTCGCGGCACTCCGTCTCGATCGCCGCGAGCCCCTCGGGGAGCCGGGGCCAGCCACCCGCCGGGCAGTGCGCCTGCCACACGGTGCGCTGCGCCTGGACCTCGACGAGGGCCGTGTGGAGGTCGACGACCGGACGACCGGGGCGGACCATGTCCCTCGCCTGGCGGCGCAGGCGTCGTCTCACCACGCGACCCATCTCGACGCCGTGCGCCTGCCGCCACGCCTTGCTGGCGGTCGCGGCGACGAGGTCGGCCGCCGTCCGCTCGAAGATCATCGGCTGGAACGTGTCGAGGGCGCCACGGATCCCGCCGAGCATGCGCAGCTGCTCGGACCAGGCGTGCACCGTCGTCGCGACCGACAGCCCGGTCGCCTCCGCGACGTGCGCGATCCGGGCCGACAGCGTCGGCAGGTCGGTCGTCACGAGCGCGTCGATCTGCGCGAGCGCCCTCTCGGCGTCGGCGTCCGTGCGCAGGTCCGCCCCGAACCACGGCGTGTCCCCGGGCCGGACGGCGAAGGCCCCGAGAGCAGCCGCACGCGCGAGGTCGCCGGCGAGAGCCTCGCGGCGCTCGGTGTCCATCACCCGTGCGACGTCGGGTGCGAGTCGCACGGTGGTGCTGGGCGCAGGTCGTGTCGACGAGAGCTGGGCGAGCGCCTGGAGAGCGTCGTACGCGGACGCTCCCCACGGCGATCGGGGGACGTGCAGCGCGGTCACGTACCCCCGGAGCTGTTCCCGGCGCGCGACGAGCTCGCGGCGCAGGGCCGCGATGGACCCGGCGTCGACGGCGGTCGCCTCCAACGTCATGGCGCCGAGGAGCCGGCGCGCCGCGGCCGTGCGCCAGCCGGCGTCCGGGGCGACGTCGAGCACGAGGTCGTCCAGACCGAGCTCCGCCATCCGGCTCGCCACGGCTGCCGCGGCACGACGGTGCCCTGGGACGTAGAGGACGCTCCGACCGTGCGCGGCCGCATCGGACACGACGGCCGCGACGGTGCCCGGGACGTCGCAGCCGGCCGGGGCGTCGATGAACAGATGGGCGCCGGTCGCCAGGACGTCGAGAACGTGCTGCTGCGCCGCGTCGAGATCGCCCACCCCGCGTTCGGCGTCGGGGTCCCGGTCCCCGCGCACGCGCTCGGGCAGCGGGGCCTGCAACGCGACCTGGCACTCGCGATCACCCGCGAGGGCTGCGACGACCTCATGTCGGTCGAGGGTGCCGGCCAGCTGGTCGAGGTCGTCGACGAGCACCTGACCCGGGTGCACGAACGTCCCGACGACCAGCCGTTCGACGAGCTCGAAGTCCTCGAGGATTGCCTCGCCCAGGGCGTTGAGCCGGTCGAGAGCGGTCCGCGGGTCGAACCCCGAGCCGGCGAACGCGCCGCGCGCGAGGGCTCCGGGGTCGAGCAGCGCTCCGCGGCCGCGCAGGGCGCGCGCCAGGACGGGGTTGACCTCGAGCGACGGTTCGAGGCTGAGCTCGTAGTCGCTCCCACCGCTGCCGCGCGCGAGGAGCGCGACGGGCCTCAGGAGCACGGGGGCCCGCACCGTCCGGGCCGCCTGCACCGGCGCGGGGTGCGCGGGTACCGCCTGCTGCGAGGTGACCGCCGGGAACTGGGTGGAGATCGAGGGGGCGCCACGCTGGCCGGGCACCGCCCGGTCCGAGGCGGCCGGCGACGCCGATCCCTCCCGGATCACCGACGCCAGTGCACCGACGTCGTCGGCGCCGTGCTCGCCGTGGTTGCGCTCGACCCAGGTGGCGACCCCGATCGCGAGGTAGGTGGGTGCGATCCCGTAGCGCTGGGCGTACTGCTCGGCGCGCGCTCCGACCGCCCGCGCCCGCCGCTTCGCGGTCGCGAGTGCGGCGCCCTCCCGCACCAGGTTGGACAGTCGTGTCTCCCGCCCGGCGAACAGCTGGGCGATGCCCGAGGGGTGCGCCGCGGACAGGTCGAGAGCGGCCTCGCCGAGCAGGTCCACGTCGCTCAGGGTCGAGCCGCCGGCGGCCTCCACGAGGGCAGCGCGCCAGCCGGCGACGGCACCGTCCACGACATCGACCGTCGACGGGGGAGCGACGACCACGGGAGGCGCGACGGGGGCACCGTCCGAGGGCACGGACGGGTGCCCGTCGGCTCCCGAACCTGGGGTGCGGGAGGGGACGATCACGCTTGGCACGCTAGTCGCGATCGGGCGCGGGGCTCGCGGTGGCACGCCGACACGCCGGGTTTTCTCCGGGTGTACCAGGTGATTCCGGGCCCCCGGGGCGAGTGGTCAGCCGGGCCCGACGTGGAGACAGTGCGCACCGCGCAGGGGGCAGGCGATGCGCACTGTCAGGTACGAGTGTGACTGCTCCGGACGGTGTTGGTCAAACGTCCAGGCTGAGCCGTTTGGGTGAACTTGCCACGGTTCGTCCACCTTCGACGACGCGGACCGGAACCGAGCCTCGACGGGCTCGGTCCGCACGGTCGACGTCCGCGCTCACCGTCCGCGACGGAGCGCCCGCAGCACCGCGTCGTGGATCGTGACAGCGCGCCCCTCGGGGTCGGTGGCCGTCCGCCCGAGCGCCGCGTTGGTGACGATCTCCCACCGCTCCGGATCCAGCAGGTCCGCGACCTCGTCCCCCGTGAACAGCACCTCCGGGTGCGGCGGCCGCCCGACCGTGGTCTGCAGGTCCGACGGGTGGTGACCGACCACGAGCAGGGTCCCACCCGGGGCGACCGCCTCGCTCAGGCGCCGGAACAGCAGCTCGCGCGGCGCCCGGGGAAGGTGCAGGTACTGGGCCGAGACGAGGTCGTACACCGCGCGGCCCGGCTCCCACGTGGTGACATCGGCATGCGTCCAGGTGACCCTCTCGGCGATCTCCGCGCCGGCTCGCGCGGCGCTCTCCGCACCACGCTCGAGCGCGACGACGGACACGTCGACCGCGGTGACCCGCCAGCCCTGCCGGGCCAGCCAGATCGCGTCGGCACCCTCGCCCGACCCGACGTCCAGCGCCGCACCCACCGGCAGGCCGGACGCCTCGCCGACCAGGTGGCGGTTGGGCTCACCGCTCCAGATGGCGGGACGCGACCGGTACCGCTCGTCCCAGAACGCCTGACCGGACAGCTCGGGCACGTCGACTCCCTCTCCCTCGCGACCTCGTTCACCGTGCCGACGTCGACCGTGCGTCACGGCGGCCCCGCGCGGGCCAGCATGTCAGATCCGGCTGGAGGCACGTCGCGAGCGTCACACCCGATTCGGCTGGTGGGACCTCGGTCCCAGGCGCACAATGAAATCATCCCATGTTTCCGTCCGAGGAGTCGTCATGTCCCGCGCGCAGTCCGTCGCCGATCAGCTCATCGACCAGCTCGTCGCCGCCGGCGTGCGCCACGTGTACGGCATCGTCGGCGACAGCCTGAACCCGGTGGTCGACGCGGTCCGTCGGACCGACGGCATCGAGTGGGTGCAGGTCCGGCACGAGGAGGCCGGGGCGTTCGCCGCAGCGGCCGAGGCCGAGCTCACCGGGCGGCTCGCCGTCTGCGCGGGCTCGTGCGGGCCGGGCAACCTGCACCTCATCAACGGCCTGTACGACGCCAACCGGTCCCGCGTCCCGGTGCTCGCGATCGCCTCGCACATCCCGAGCACCCAGATCGGCACGCAGTACTTCCAGGAGACCCACCCCGACCGGCTCTTCACCGAGTGCTCGGTGTACTCCGAGATGATCTCCAACGGCGAGCAGGCGCCCCGGGTCATCCGCAGCGCGATCCACCACGCCTACGGCGCTCCCGGGGTCGCCGTCCTGACCCTGCCGGGGGACGTCGCCGACCTCGAGACGTCCGCCCCCGCGCCGGACGTCCTCACCCGGCCGAACGCCCCGCGCGTGATCCCCGCCGCCGAGGACGTCCAGGCGCTCGCCGACGCGATCAACGCGGCCGGCAAGGTCACGATCTTCGCCGGGGCGGGGACGCGCGGCGCGCACGACGACGTCATCGCCCTCGCCGACAAGCTCGCCGCACCGATCGGCCACAGCCTGCGCGGCAAGGAGCACATCCAGTACGACAACCCCTTCGACGTCGGCATGAGCGGACTCCTCGGCTACGGCGCGTGCCAGGCAGCCATGGAGGGTGCCGACCTGCTCCTGATGCTCGGCACGGACTTCCCGTACGACCAGTTCCTCCCCGAGGGTGTGCGCACCGCGCAGGTGGACATCGAGCCCACCCGGCTCGGACGCCGCACCCGCATGGACCTCGCCGTGCTGGGCGACGTCGGCGAGACGGTGCGCGCGCTGCTGCCGCTGGTCCGCAAGGCCTCGAGCCGCACGTTCCTCGAGGCCATGGTCTCCAAGCACGCGAAAGCGATGGGTGCCGTGGTCGGTGCCTACACCAAGGACGTCGAGCACCACCTGCCGATCCACCCCGAGTTCGCCGCGGTGGTGCTCGACGAGGTCGCCGCCGACGACGCCGTCTTCACCGTCGACACCGGCATGTGCAACGTCTGGGCCGCGCGCTACGTCACCCCGAACGGCAGGCGCCGGGTGATCGGCTCGTTCCTGCACGGCTCGATGGCGAACGCGGTGCCGCACGCGATCGGCGCCGCGAAAGCCTTCCCCGGCCGCCAGGTCATCGCGATGGCCGGCGACGGCGGTCTCTCGATGCTGCTGGGCGAGCTCGTGACCCTGCAGCACTACGACCTGCCGGTGAAGATCATCCTGTTCGACAACGCGACCCTCGGCATGGTGCGCCTGGAGATGATGGTCGAGGGCCTGCCGAGCTTCGCGACCGACTCCCCCGCGATCGACTACGCCGCGGTCGCCCGGGCCGTCGGCATCCACGCGGTGCGCGTCGAGCAACCGACCGACATCCGCGGCGCGATCCAGGAGGCGCTCGCCCACCGGGGGCCGGCGCTCGTCGACCTCGTCACCGACCCGCGGGCGTTGTCCCTGCCGCCCAAGATCACCCGCAAGCAGGTCGCCGGGTTCACCGCGGCCATGAGCAAGGAGATCCTCGGCGGCGGGATGGGCGAGGTCATGGCGATGGCGCGCTCGAACCTCCGGAACGTGCCGCGCCTGTAGGGGCGTCGCCGCGCGGGTGGCACCAGCGTCCAGCGAACGTCCAGCCAACGTGCCTACCGTTCCCGGCATGAGTCATCGGGCCGAGGCCGCAGACGTGACGTCCGGCGACGCCGGCGTCGAGGGGAACAGCCGCCTGACGGGGACGGTCGGCGTCCTGCTGCTGATCCTCTTGTTCGCCGAGGGTCTGACGATCCTGAGCATCCGCGGGCTGATCACGTGGCACCTGTTCATCGGACTGCTGCTGGTTCCGCCGGTCGCGCTGAAGATCGTCACCACGGGCTACCGGTTCGCCCGCTACTACACCCACGCGGCCCCGTACGTCCGCCGCGGCCCGCCCCACACGATCCTCCGCCTGATCGGCCCGGTGCTGATCGCCATGACCGCGGTCCTGCTCGGGACCGGTGTCTGGTTGATCATCGTCGGGCCGGATCATGCCGGGCTGATCCTCCTGGCACACAAGGCGAGCTTCGTGATCTGGTTCGGCCTGACCGCGATCCACGTGCTCGCCCACGTGCGCGAGACCGTCGTGCTCGCCGCCAAGGACGTCCGTCGCCCCGACCCCGCCCGCCCGGTCCCCGGACGCGGCATCCGCACGAGCGCCGTTGCGCTGGCCCTCGTGGCCGGAGTCGCGCTCGGCGCCGTCGTCACCCCGACCGCGACCGCCTGGACGAACGCCCGCGCGAACGTCGAGGGTCACCGCTAGCGCCGCGCCCAGCCCGGGGGTGGAGTCGCTCCTCACCCACGCTCCCTAGGAGTCTCGATGGCGACACCGCCACCCGCGGCCGTCCGAGCCGTGCTGCGGCTCCTGCTCGTCGTGACCCTGGTGAACTACGTCGCGCAGATCCCCTACTACCTGGTCCTGTACTACCTCCCGCACGGAACGGCACCGTCGGCACGGTCCGTCGCGCTGCTCGGGTTGACGCTCGGCTGGTTCCTTCTCGGCTACACCGCCCTCCGCGCGCGACGAGGCTGGGGCCGACCCGTCCTGCTCGGCTTCCTCTGCGTCGAGGCGCTGTTCTACCTCCGGGCGTTCCTCTCCGGAGCAGTCGCACATCAGCTCGACCACCCGGACGTCGTCGTCCGGGCGGTGTTCGTCATCGGGTACGCCAGCGGCGCGACGGCGGCAGCTGCCGCGTACCTCCTGATCAGGTATCGCGGGGCACTCCTCGCCCCACCGCCAGGGGGATGACGCAGACGCCGTCGACGCACACTCCCGCGTCAACGTCGCCGACCGCCTCGAGATCTCCGAGCGTCCGGAGGCTCGGCCGCTGAGCCTCGACGCCCTCGTCGGACCCGTCCGTCACGGTGCCCGCGCCCGTCACGCCTGGTCGCCCGTCGGCGCGCCGTCGGCCGATGCCGCGGCGTCCTCGACCGCACGCGCGAGGGCCGTGGCGAAGACCTCCGGGCTCTGCGCGCCGGAGACCCCGTACCGGCCGATGACGTAGAACGGCACCCCGGTGATCCCGATCTCCCGCGCGAGATCGATGTCCGCCTGGACGGCCGGCGCGTACGTCCCGTCGGCGAGGACCCGGCGCACGTCCTCCGCGTCGAGTCCGACCTCGGCAGCCAGCCCCGCGAGCTCGTCCGCGTGACCGAGGTGACGACCCTCCTCGAAGTACGCGCGGAACAGTCGCTCGACCAGCTCGAGCTGCTTGCCGTCGACCTTGGCGTGGTGGATCGCCTGATGGGCCAGCAGCGTCTTGGTGTGGCGGACGGCCGAGAAGTCGTAGGTCAGCCCCTCGGCCGCGGCAAGCTCGGTCAGGTGCCCCAGCACCGGCGTGACCTGCGACTCCGGCAGACCCTTGTGGGCCGCGAGGAACTCGACCTCGCTGCCCTCGAAGTCGACGGGCGTGTCGGGGGCGAGCTCGTACGAGTGGTACTCGAGCGCGACCTTGCCGCCGAACTGCCGCACACCACTCTCGAACCGCCGCTTCCCGATGAAGCACCACGGGCAGGCGACATCGGACCACACGTGCACCTCGACGGGGCTGCTCTCAGTCATGTCCACGCCGGGTCCAACCGAGACGGCCGCCTCGGCATTCCGCGCGCGTCGACCATCGCCGGTCAACCCGTGATCGGCTGCGGCGGTTCGGTCATCGGGACCTGCTCGGCGGGGAACCTCCGTGCCAGCTCGACCGCGACCTCGAGGTGCCGCACGAGGAACGCGCGCTCGTCGAGGTGCTTGCGCCGCAGCCAGCTCGTGACCTCGTCGTTGCACTTGCTCGCGTTGCAGGGTCCGCAGGCCGGCGCGATGTTGGCGAGCGTGTAGCGCCCGCCGCGGGAGAGCGCCAGGACGCAGTCGCGCTGCAACGGCCGGTCGGTCGCCCCGCAGTACGCGCAGCCTCCCCACGCCTCCTGGAGAGCCGCCCACTGCTCGTCGGTGAGGTCGTGCTCGACGCGCGCCATCCGACGCCGGCGCCGGCGCGCGGCCCGGGCTCTGCGACTTCTGTCGACCGCCACCGTTCGAGCGTAGGGGCCGCGAGCCGAGTCGCCGCGGCTCGCCTCGCGGCGCTTCGACCGGGCGGAGATCGGACCGGCGAGAGCCGCCCGATCTCCCGCCGAGACCAGGGTCGACGGAAGACCGACACCCCGTCCCCACGCCGACGGCCACAGTGGCGCTGGCCCGTCCTGATCGCGATCCTGGTCGTGTTCGACGTGCTGCGCCTCGGCTCCCAGCAGGGTGAGTGCGTCGACTACGCCGAGGTCGCCGGCGGTCAGAGCACCTGCACGGTCGGCGCCGGCCCGGGAGCATGGGTCTTCGCGGCGATCGGGGTCGTCGCCGGGTTCTCTGCCGCGCGTCGCTTCGTCCGCTCGGTTCTGCGCCGACCGACGAGCGACGCGCCCCCGGTCCGACGGTCACGCGCCGAGGTGATCGACCATGACCTCGATCTCCGTCGGGCGGCAGGCGGCACCGTGTACGCGGTCGACGTTGAGGGCGAACCGGCCCTGGTGGCAGCGCGAGCCGGGACCTCAGCCGGGAGAGGGTGTGATCGCGTGCGGATCGAGAGGCCCCGCACGCCGAACCGTCGGCGCGTCTGGACCAATGGCCCATACAGGCTCGTCAGAGCACCACTATCGTCGGTGCGTGTCACAAAGGGTCATTCGGTGCCGAATGGGTTGCGGTCTCGTCGATGACGACGCAGATGCGTGATCGTCCCGTCCTGGGCAGCGTTGCCCGCGGGTTCGTGCCGTCCTGTTTTCACCACAGGGGCGTGCTGCGCGCACACCCGGACGAGGAGTAGTTGATGCTCATCGGCATACCCAAGGAGACCCGCACGGGTGAACGGCTCGTCGCCGCGACGCCCAAGACGGTCACCCAGCTCCGCAAGCTCGGCCACGAGGTCGTCGTGCAGTCCGGGGCCGGGCTCGGCGCGAGCTTCACCGACGCGGTCTACGAGGCCGCGGGTGCGACCATCGGCGACGGACCGACCGTCTGGGCAGCCGACCTGGTCGCGGCGGTCAACCCGCCGTCGGACGCCGAGGTCGCCACCCTGCACGAGGGCAGCACCCTCGTCGCGATGCTCAGCCCGCACGGACGCGGCGACCTGGTCGCCGCGCTCGCCGCGCGGGGCGTGACGGCGCTCGCTCTCGACGCCGTGCCGCGCATCTCCCGCGCGCAGGCGCTCGACGTGCTGTCGACGATGTCGAACGTCGCGGGCTACCGCGCGGTCATCGAGGCCGCCGAGGAGTACGGCGGGATGTTCACCGGTCAGGTGACCGCGGCCGGGAAGACAACCCCCGCGACGGTGTTCGTCATCGGCGCCGGTGTCGCAGGCCTGTCGTCGATCGGTGCGGCCGCGAGCCTCGGCGCACAGGTCCGCGCGTTCGACGTGCGGCCCGAGGTCGGCGAGCAGATCGAGTCGATGGGCGCCACGTTCGTCCAGGCGGCCACCGCGCAGCAGGAGGTGTCGGCCGACGGGTACGCCCGCGAGCTCACCGCCGAGCAGGAGCAGCTGACGCAGGCCATGTACGCGGAGGAGTCCGCCAAGGCGGACATCGTCATCACGACCGCCCTCGTGCGCGGCTCGGCACCACGGACCATCACCGCAGCCATGGTCGCCGCGATGAAGCCCGGCTCCGTGATCGTCGACCTCGCGGCATCCGGCGGCGGCAACTGCGAGCTGACGGTGCCGGGCGAGAAGATCGTCACCGACAACGGCGTGATCATCATCGGCTACACCGACCTCACGAGCCGGATGCCGCAGCACACGTCGCAGCTGTTCGGCACCAACATCGTCAACCTCATGACACTGCTCACGCCGGCCAAGGACGGGGCGTTCGTGCTCGATCTGGAGGACCAGGTCCAGCGTGGCATGACGGTGGCGAGCGGCGGCGAGATCCTCTGGCCGCCACCACCGATCCAGGTCTCGGCCGCGGCACCCGCTCCCGTCGCGGCGGCCGCACCGGCGGTCGACCCGGTGGAGAAGGCCCGCCTCGAGGCCGAAGAGGCCCGACGCACGTCGATGCGCCGCATGGTGTGGACCGGTCTGGGCGTGGTCCTGGTGACCCTCGCGATGACCTACTCACCGACGGTGTTCCAGACGAGCTTCACGGTGTTCGCCCTGGCCGTGTTCATCGGGTACTACGTGATCTCGAACGTGTCGCACTCGCTGCACACCCCGCTGATGTCCCAGACGAACGCGATCTCCGGGATCATCCTGGTCGGCGCCCTCCTCCAGCTCGGGTCGGACAACACCCTGGTGACCGTGATCGCGTTCCTCGCCGCCTCGGTCGCCAGCATCAACATCTTCGGTGGCTTCCTGGTCACGTACCGGATGCTCGGCATGTTCCGGAAGGACGCCTGATGCTCACGTCGCTCGTTCAAGGCGTCTACCTGATCGCCGCCGTCCTCTTCATCCTGTCGCTCGCCGGGCTCTCCAAGCCGAGCTCGGCCCGGCAGGGCAACATCATCGGCATGGTCGGCATGGGCCTCGCCCTCGCCGCGACCGTCGCGCTGGCGCTGGACCGCAGCCAGCGGCCGATCGTCGTCACTCTGATCCTGGTCGTTCTCGTCTTCGCGATCGGCGCCTCGATCGGCATCTGGCGGGCCCGGACCGTCGAGATGACGCAGATGCCCGAGCTGATCGCGATGCTGCACAGCTTCGTCGGCGCCGCGGCCGTGCTCGTCGGCTACAACTCGTTCATCACCGAACCGGCCGAGTCGGTGCACCAGGTCGAGGTCTTCCTCGGCGTGCTCATCGGCGCCGTCACCTTCACCGGCTCGATCGTCGCGTACCTCAAGCTCTCGGCGAAGATCAAGAGCGCGCCGCTGATGCTCCCGGGGCGCAACATGCTCAACCTCGGCGCGCTCATCGTCTCCGCCGGGCTGATGGCGTGGTTCCTGGCGAGCAACTCGGTCATCCCGCTCGCGGCCATGACCGTGATCGCCCTGCTCGTCGGGTGGCACCTGGTCGCGTCGATCGGCGGCGGGGACATGCCCGTCGTGGTGTCGATGCTCAACTCGTACTCCGGGTGGGCGGCGGCCGCCGCGGGCTTCATGCTCAACAACAACCTGCTCATCGTCACCGGCGCCCTCGTCGGCTCCTCCGGTGCGATCCTGTCCTACATCATGTGCCGGGCGATGAACCGGTCGTTCATCAGCGTGATCCTCGGCGGCTTCGGCGTGGAGGGCGGCACGGTGGCCGCCGGTGACGTGGACTACGGGGAGCACCGCGAGATCCTCGCCCCCGAGGTGGCCGAGCTGCTCAAGGACGCACGCTCCGTGATCATCACCCCCGGCTACGGCATGGCGGTCGCCAAGGCGCAGTACCCGGTCGCGGACCTGACCGCCAGGCTCCGCCACGCCGGTGTCACGGTGCGGTTCGGCGTCCACCCGGTCGCCGGACGGCTTCCCGGTCACATGAACGTGCTGCTCGCCGAGGCCAAGGTGCCGTACGACATCGTCCTGGAGATGGACGAGATCAACGGCGACTTCCCCTCGACCGACGTCGTGCTCGTCATCGGTGCGAACGACACCGTGAACCCGGCGGCGCTCGAGGACCCGAGCTCGCCGATCGCGGGGATGCCCGTGCTCGAGGTGTGGAAGGCCAAGCAGGTCATCGTGTTCAAGCGCTCGATGGCCACCGGGTACGCCGGCGTGCAGAACCCCCTGTTCTTCCGCGAGAACACGTCGATGCTCTTCGGCGACGCGAAGGTGCAGGTCGAGGCGATCCTGGCGGCGCTGTAGACGTCTGCCACGCACGAACGACGACCACGGGCGCCGGTGTCGCGACGACACCGGCGCCCGTGGTCGTCGCGGCATCTCGGCACGAGTCAGAACCTCGCGCTGCGGCCCGTCCGGTTCACCACTCGGCGACGGACCCGTCAGCGTGCCGCCAGATCGGGTTGCGCCACCGATGCCCCTCGCGCGCGCGTTCGACCACGTACTCCTCGTTGACCTCGATCCCCAGGCCGGGGCCGTCCGGGATCGCGACCATGCCGTCGTCGTAGGAGAACACCGAGGCATCGACGACGTAGTCGAGCAGGTCGTTCGACTCGTTGTAGTGGATCCCCAGGCTCTGCTCCTGGATGAAGGCGTTGTGACAGCCCGCGTCGATCTGGAGGCAGGTCGCGAGCGCGATCGGTCCCAACGGGCAGTGCAGAGCGAGCCCGACGTCGTAGGCCTCGGCCATGGCGGCGATCTTGCGGGTCTCGGTGATCCCGCCCGCGTGCGACGGGTCGGGCTGGATGATGTCCACCGCGCCGCTGGCGAGGATCGCCTTGACGTCCCAGCGCGAGAACAGCCGCTCACCGAGCGCGATGGGTGTCGATGAGCTCCGGAGCGTGTCGAGCATCGAGTCGACGTTCTCGCTGAGGACGGGCTCCTCGATGAACATGAGCTTGTACGGCTCGAGCTCGGCGATCAGAACCTTGGCCATGGGCTTGTGCACGCGCCCGTGGAAGTCGACACCGATCCCCACGTTCGGCCCCACGGCGTCCCGCACGGCAGCGACGTTGGCGAGGCAGAGCTCGACCTTGTCCCAGGTGTCGACGTACTGCAGCTCCTCGGTGCCGTTCATCTTCACCGCGGTGAAGCCCCGGTCGACGGCGGCACGCGCTGCGGATGCCGTCTCCGACGGCCGATCGCCGCCGATCCACGAGTAGACCCGCATCCGGTCGCGGACGCGCCCACCGAGGAGCTCGTGGACCGGGACCCCGAGCGACTTTCCCTTGATGTCCCACAACGCCTGGTCGATGCCGGCGATCGCGCTCATCAGGATCGGGCCGCCGCGGTAGAAGCCCCCGCGATAGAGGACGGTCCAGATGTCCTCGATGTGGCGCGCGTCGTGGCCGATCACGTAGTCGGAGAGCTCCTCGACCGCCGCTGCCACGGTCGCCGCGCGCCCCTCGACGACCGGCTCCCCCCAGCCGACGATCCCCTCGTCGGTCTCGATCTTGAGGAACAGCCAGCGCGGAGGTACCGCGTAGGTCGTCATCGCGGTGATCTTCATAGGGTGCCTCCTGAGGTGGTGGTCGCCGCTACCCATGCCGAACGGATCTCGACGGCTCGCCGGTGCAGGTCGTCGATGTCGACGCCGGCACGGTAGAGCGAGGAGCCGATCCCGAACCCGGTCGCGCCTGCCGCGCACCACGCCGCCATGTTCGACGCGTCGACACCGCCCACCGGGAGCAGGCCCGTCCCGCGCGGAAGGACCGCGGTCCATGCCCGGAGCCCGGCCGCGCCCACCTGGTCGGCGGGGAAGATCTTGACGTCCCGGGCCCCGGCCGCGAGAGCGGCGAAAGCCTCGGTCGGGGTGGCCGCGCCCGGGAAGGTCCGCATGCCGAGCCGCACCGTCTCCCGGATCACCTCGGGGTCGGTGTTCGGCGAGACGATCATCTCGGCCCCGGCCTCATGGCACCGCCTGACCTGGTCGATGGCCAGCACCGTCCCGGCTCCGACGGCGCAGTCGAGCGGAACGGCCGCCCTGATCGCGATGATCGACCGCAGGGGGTCCGGGGAGTTCAGCGGGACCTCGAGCGCCCGGAACCCCGCGTCGTAGAGGCATCGGCCGACGTCGGCCGCCTCCTGCTCCGTCACACCCCGGAGGATCGCGATCAAGGTCCGGGGTCGGTCCTCAGATGCTGCCGTCACGTCCGCTCCCCTCCGGTCCCGGCGCCGCACGTTCGGCACCGCCCACCACTGCCGGTTCCCGGATCAGACCGGCGGCCACGGCGACGTGCCACATCCCTGCCGCGGCTGGACGCGGTGCGGCGAGGGTGACGGTCACGCCCTGGAGCTCCAGGGCACGTCGGTAGCGGTCGTTGAGCTGCGCACTCCCGCACAGCAGGACGTCGTTCGGGTACCCCGCGAGCCAGGAGGCACCGACGCCGGCCAGCTCATGGCCGATCAGCAGCCCCGACACGTAGTCACCGACCTGCTCCGGTGCAAGGACACCGGTCAGCACCATGGTGCGGGCCGAGAAGGCGGTGTTGAGGATCCCGCCGTAGCCGGTCGCCGACGTCGCGATCTCGACCCCCCGCTCGAAGGCCTCCCAGTCCGGCACGTCCGCACGGACCGCGAGAAGGGCGAGAGTGCTGTCGTTCATGAGCAGGGCGTAGAGCTCGCCGGTCATGCACGTCGTGAAGGCCGTCACCGTGGTGCCCACGACGCGCGCCCACTTGGAGTGGGTGCCCGGAAGGATCACGATCCGCTCGTCCGCGTCCCGTCCGCCGGGCGCATCGTGGGTCCTGGCGGGCGCATCGTGGGTCCCGCCGGGCGCACCGTGGGTCCTGGCGAGCGCGCCGAGGAGCTGCGACTCCTCGCCGCGCATCACGTCGGGGAGTGCCGTCTCGGAGATGAGCCCCGGCACGATGCTCACCACGACGCCCGCCGAGGTGCGCACCTGCGTCAGCGCCGGACCGGGCGACGAGAGGTCCGCGGGGATCGTGCGGTACGCGGCTTCGGCCCAGCCGCGGTTGCTCCCGACCATCCCGCACGCGATCACCGGGATCCCGGGGGCAGCAGCGAGCCACTCACCGCACAGCTCGTCGAAGACCTGCTCGAACACCTCCGCACTCGGGGTGCCCTCGGCGACCGCGCGTGCGGACACCGCCATGATCCCCGAGGCGCTCTGCCGCTCCGCGAGCACCGCCCCCTCGTCACCGAGGAGGTAGGCCCGGCAGCGGGTCGTCCCCCAGTCCAGCGCGACGGCTCGCGTCCTCGCTCGATCCGTCATGTCCCGGTCACCCGTCGGCCCGGCGTCATGGCCGTGCACCGCCTGCGGGATCGGCCGCGTCCGCCGGTACCTCCGCGCCTCGACGACCGCGTCGCGACCGGCCGCGTCGGCGCGCCTCCGCTCCCGCGCCGCCTCCCGCGACGAGCAGCACCGCGATGATCAGGATGCCCTCACCCACGTTCTGGATGCCGATGTCGAGCTTCGAGGACTGCATCAGGGTGAGCACGAGCGTGAGGAACAGTGCACCGCCCGCCGTGCCGACGGCCGTGCTCCGACCACCGGCGATCAGGCTGCCCCCGAGCACGACCGCACCGATCGACGCGAGCTGGTACGGGCGGCCCATGTTGAGGAACGCCGAGTTGTTGTAGCCGGCCAGCGTGAGCCCGGCGAACCCCGCGAGCACGCTGCTGGCCAGGTACGTCCCGGCACGGATGACACCGACAGGCACACCGCTGAGCCGCGCGGCCTGCTCACCCTGGCCGACGGCGACGAGCTGACGTCCGCGGACGAGCCACCGCATCCCGAGGCCGACGGCGATCGTCAGGACGACCGCGATCTCGACGAGCCGGGGAATGCCGAGGAACGTCCCGCGGACGAACTCCGCCAGCGCGGGGCTCGGCGCGCCTTGCGTCGCGTGGCTCGCGTACACGTTCACCGCCGAGTCGGCGAGGAAGCCCACCGCGAGCGTCCCGACGATCGGCGGCATGCCGAGCCCGAGGATCACCGCGGCGTTCGTCAGTCCCACCACCAGGCCGAGCCCCAGGGCGACGGCGATCCCGGTGCCGAGACGAGCGTTGCTCCCGTTCATGACGCCCGACGACCAGTACGCGCTCAGGGTGATCACGAACGGGACCGACAGGTCGATGCCGCCCCCGCCGCCCGTGATGACGAGCATCTGGCCGAGGGCGACGAAGGCGAGGAACGATGCCGCCGTCGCGTTGATCGTCAGTGAACCGAGCGAGAACCGCTGCGTCACGACGCCGATGGCGACCCACGCGATCAACGACCCGAGGATCGCCCATACCCATGGCGCGCGCGTGAGGAACGAACCTCGCTTCGCCCACGCCGTCTCGATCCGGCTCGACGTGCTCATGATGTCCGCACCTTCCTGGCCAGGCTGCGCCCGGCGAGCACGAGGATCAGGATCAGGCCCTCGACCGCGGCCGTGAAGTTCGGGTCGACGCCGAGAAGGCTCAGCAGCACGCCGACCAACGAGAGGGTCACGGCCCCGGCGACCACACCGACGGGTTCGACGACCCCGCCGACGAACTCGCTGCCGCCGATGATCACGGCGGTCACGCTGAGAAGCGTGTAGGACTGCGCGGCGCTCGCGTCCCCGGAGGTGGTCACCGCGGTCAGGACGAGCCCCGCCAGGACCCCGAAGGCGCCGGCGAACCCGAACGCGCTGCTCCGGATCGCGAGGGTCGACCATCCGGCTGTCGAGATGGCCACCGAGTTGTTGCCGAACCCGCGGAGCAGCACCCCGAACCGGGTGCGCATCATCACCCACCACCCGGTCGCTGCCGCCACCGCGGTCAGCAGGACCGGTTCCGGCACCAGCGGGAACCTGAGCGAGTAGATGTCGATCAGCCAGGCGGGCGCCTCGCCGCCGACCGTGGGGAGCACCGTGAGCGCGAGCCCCAACCAGACGAACGACGCACCCAGGGTCGCGACGATGGCCGGTAGTCGTCTGAGGTGCACGAGCGCGCCCAGCAGCATGTACACCAGCACCGCAGCGACGAGGCTCAGTGCTCCGAGCACCGGGTTCTTGGTCAACCACGTCACACCGATCACGTTCACCAGGCCCAGCAGCGACCCGAGCCCGAGATCGATGTCACCGACGGCGACCACGAACATCTGGGCGATCGCCGCGAGCACGAGCGGCAGGCTCGACCCGATCAGCAGGTTCAGCCCGTCGGACGCGAGCACGTCGTGGTTCAGCATCTGCAGGACGGCGAGCATGATCAGGACGACGACCACGGGAACGGGCCACCGTTGCCCGCGCATCCGCGTCCGCACCCCTGAGGCGAGCCGACGAAGGCCACCGGCCGGTGTCACGCCGCTCGCCAGGGTCGTCGACGCGTCGAGCTGACGCTGCCCTCGGAAGGCGGCGGCCACGAGGTTCTCCCGGGTCAGCTGATCGCCGGAGAGCTCGGCGACGACCGCTCCCGCCGACAGCACGTACACCCGGTCGCAGGCCAGCAGCTCCAGCTCCTCGGTGCTGTAGATCAGGCCGGCCCGCCCGTGCCGCGCGGACTCGCGCAGCAGCTCGAAGACCTCGCCCTTGGTCCGTGGGTCGACCCCGCGGGTCGGGTCGTCGAGGATCACGAGGTCCGCCTCGGTGCCGAGGGCACGCGCGATGACGACCTTCTGCTGGTTCCCGCCGCTGAGGGCGGTGATCGGGTCGTCGGGGCCGGCGGTCTTGACCGCGAGCCGCGTCAACCAGTGGTCGATGAAGCTGTTCTCCGACGCGCGCCTGATCACCCCACCGCGCGCGAGTCGCGGCAGGCTCGAGAGCGTCAGGTTCCCCGCGATCGGCCACAGCGGGAAGAGGCCCTCGCGTCGACGGTCCCCGCTGACGAACGCGACCTCGCCGTCGAGCCGGAGCGTCGAGCCGTGGTCGCGACGACGCGCGTCGAACACCGTCCGCAGCAGCTCGCGCTGGCCGCTGCCCTCGAGACCGTAGATGCCGACGATCTCGCCTGCGTCGACATGGACCTTCACGTCGCGCAGCGGCCCGCGGGTGAGACCGGAGACCTCGAGCAGTCGTCGGCGGCCGGTCGTCCCGTCGTCGGCCTCCGGTCCGGTGCCGGGCGTCGCCTCGGCCACCTCGAACCCCGAGCCGCCGCTCATGATCGCGACGAGCTGCTCGCGCGTGACGTCGGCGGTTGCGCTGCGCCAGACCGCGCTGCCGTTGCGCATGACGACGACGTTGTCGGTGAGATCGAGAACCTCCGTCAGGCGGTGGGTGATCAGGACCGTCGCGACGCCACGGCTGCGCACCGTCGCCAGGAGGTCCCGCAGCTGCTCCACGCGGTCCGCCGGCAGGGCCGAGGTCGGCTCGTCCAGGATCAGCACCCGCAGGTCCGCGCTGCTGACGGCCCGTGCGATCTCGACCATCTGCTGCTGAGCGAGCGAGAGCCGCGACACCTCCGAGTCGGGCGAGATCCCGCTGCCCGGGAACGCGAGCTCCAGGGCGGCGGCACTTCGTTCCTTCATCGCCGCCCGGAGACCGACCCGACGCTCCCGACCGAACTCGACCAGGAAGTTCTCGAAGACGCGGAGGTTGGTGCACAGCGACAGCTCCTGGTGCACCGTTCGCACGCCACGCTCGTGCGCGAGCCGCGGTGAGAAGCGGCTCAGGTCGACCGGTTCACCCCCGATCGTCAGGCGTCCGGTGTCGGCGGGGACCTCCCCCGCGGCGAGACGCATGAGCGTGCTCTTGCCCGCACCGTTGGGCCCGATCACCCCGACGACGTGGCCCGGCGCGACCGAGAGGCTCATGTCGTTCACGGCCTTGGTCACGCCGAAGGTCTTGCTCACCCGGTCCACGTCGATCGCCCAGGCCGCGACACCGATCTCGGTCGACTCACGGACCGTCTCTGACTCGCTCGACATCGTCCTGCTCCTCATCCCACTGTCTCCATGGGCGCGTCTGGGTTCAGATGCTGGCCGTCGTGGGTGCCCGCCGTGCGTCGGCACGGCGGGTACCCACGACCACGGGTCCCTACTGGTTGAGCAGGTTCGCCTTGACCCAGGCGTCGTCGTAGACCATCGAGGCGACACCGTCCACGGGGAGGTCCTTGTAGGTGGGCAGGTCCTTCGCGGTGATCGTGAGGAACTGCATCTTCAGGTCGTGCTTGACCTTCACGCCCTTCGCCACGTTCACGCCGAGCCAGAAGGCGGCGGTGCTGATCGACGGGTCGGTGGAGGCCGACTCGCTCGGGTACGCACCCTTGGCGAGCTGCTCGGCCCACCACTTCAGCTCGTACCCGCGGTTCCCGAAGTAGATCAACGGAGTAGGCAGGTTCGCCGCGGCGAAGGCCTGCGCGACGCCGTAGCCGCCGCCGTCGATGACGACACCGTCGACCTTCGGCAGCGTCGGCAGCAACCGGGCGACGGCGGACTGCGCTGTCGCGTCGTCCCAGTCGCCGTAGACCTCACCGACGACCTTCAGGTTCGGGTGGCCCGCGAGCTCCTTCTTCGCTCCCTCGTACATCTGCTGGTCGATCACGGTGCCGGTGACGCCGCGGACGATGAGGATGTTCCCCTTGTCGCCGATGCCGTCCGCGACGACCTTGACCATGTGCGCACCGAAGGTGACGAAGTCGTAGTTGAGGTTGTACGAGTCGGTGCTCGTCGCCGTGCCGTCGAAGGTCACGACGGCGATCCCTGCCTTCGTCGCCTTGCTGATGACCCCGTTGAGGGCGGTCGGTGAGGCGGCGTCGACGAGGATGACGTTGACCTTCTTCAGGATGAGGCCGTTGATCTGCGAGATCTGCTGCTCGACCGTCCCGTCCGCGTTGGTCACGACGAAGTCGGCGATCTCACCGCTGTTCTTCGCCTTGGTCGCCACGTCGGTGAAGGCGGCCACCATCTGCTTGCGCCAGCTGTTCCCGATGAACGAGTTGCTGAGCGCGATGACCGGCTTGGCCACGGTCCCGGAGGACGATCCGCTGGTACTCGAGGATGTCGGGCTGCTGCTGCAGGCCGACAGGACGAGCGCTGCCACGAGGCCGATTACTGCCAGTGCCAGCCGCCCACGCACTTCGCGCCTGGATCTCATGTGATGCCACCTCACTGTGTCATGTCCATCGGGGAGCAGAACGCATCAGGTGCGGCCGATCACGCCGCTGACGGAGTCGTTCGCATTCAGGTGTCGAGCAAGACCTCGTGAGCGTCGTCGCCCGGAAGCCTGTCGATGTTGGTGCAGCATGTGCAACACTGATGCCGTACACGCACATCATGTGGCACGCTGTGCCATCTGTCAAGATCGTAGACGCTCCCCTGTTCGCCGTCCAGATCACGACGCGATGCGACAGGGCTGCGTCCGTACACTTCGGTGGATCGGCGCCGCCGCCCGCCAGGTCCGCTGACCGAGAAGGTGACCGCGACGGTTCCCGCAGGGAGGGGAGAGCGAGATGGCCCAGACGGTGTCGAACGCCATCGAGATCCTGGAGTTCGTCAGCGCGCGCCCGCGCACGCTCGGCGAGGTCGCCCACCTGCTCGGTGTGCACCGCTCGACCGCGCTCCGGCTGCTTCAGACGCTGACGACAGGCGGCCTGACGCGCCGCGGTCCCGACGGTCGCTACGGCATCGGCTACCGGCTCGTCGGTCTTGCACAGCGCGCCAAGGACCAGTTCGACCTCCAGGCGATCGCCCACCCTCACCTGGCGGCCTTGACCGGGATCAGCGGCTTCACGACGCACCTGGCCGCGCTGGAGGGCGCGGACATCGTCTACATCGACAAGGTCGAACCGTCCGGTTCCGTGCGTCTGTACAGCGAGATCGGGAAGCCGGTCCCGCTGCACACCGCGAGCGCGGCCAAGGCGGTGCTCGCCGCTCTGCCGCGCGAGCGCACGCTCGAGCTGCTCGAGGGGTGGGGGTACCGGAGGTACACCGCGACGACGATCACCTCCAGGACCGCCCTGCTCGCCGAGCTCGACCGCACGCAGAAGCGTGGCTGGGCCGTCGACGACGGCGAGTTCGAGGACTTCGTCAACTGCATCGCCTACCCCGTCCGCACCGATCCGGGTGGTGTCATCGGGGCCGTGTCGATCACCGCGCTGCGCGTCATCTCGGACCTGACCCGACTCGAGGGCCTCGTTCCCGACCTGGTCCGGACGTGCGAGGCGATCTCCAGAGACGTGCGCGGGGTACGCGGGACCCTCACGGGAGTGTGAGGACGGGCTCGCACGGGCGCCGGCACGTCAGACCTGGCGAACGAGAGGCGAGACAGAGGCGACAGAGAACGGCGAGCGGGCAGACCGACCGCGACCGACCAGGAACGATCACGAACGACCGCGAACAACCCCGACCGACCGCAACCGACCGCAACCGACAAGGTCAAGGAGGACCAACATGGCTGTCGACGCCGAGCCGTCCGGACGGTGGACCGATCCGCCCGTCCGGTACCCGGACCCCGCGGTCCGGGTGCTCGACCCGAGGTTCGCCCGGTATCGGATCGTGAGCGCCGCCGTCGAGCGGCTCGCCACCGGATTCCGATGGGTCGAGGGACCCGTGTGGTTCGGCGACCAGCGCACGCTCGTGTGGAGCGACGTGCCCGGCAACACGATGTGGCGATGGGACGAGATCTCCGGCGCCGTGTCGACCTTCCGCTCCCCGTCGAACTTCTCGAACGGGAACACCCGTGACCACCAGGGGCGGCTCCTCACCTGCGAGCACCTCGGACGGCGCGTGACCCGCACCGAGTACGACGGCAGCGTGTCCGTCGTCGTCGACTCGTTCGAGGGTCGGCGGCTCAACTCGCCGAACGACCTCGTCACCGCGTCCGACGGTGCGATCTGGTTCTCCGACCCCACCTACGGGATCGTCTACGACTACGAGGGCGACCGGGCGGACCCGGAGCTCCCGACCGCCGTGTACCGCGTCGCACCGGACTCCGGCGCGGTCACGGCCGTCGTCACCGGCCTCGTCCAGCCGAACGGTCTGTGCTTCTCTCCCGACGAGCGGCTGCTCTACGTGGTGGACTCCGGCACCTCCCCGGGATCGATCCACGTCTTCGACGTCGAGGGCGCGACCGTGGGCAACGGTCGGGTCTTCGCGGACATGAGCCCGGGATCGAGCGACGGCATCCGGTGCGACACGGACGGCAACCTGTGGGCGTCCGCCGCCGGTGGCGGCGACGGCTACGACGGCGTGCACGTCTTCGACCCGGACGGCACGCTGATCGGGCAGATCCTGCTGCCGGAGCAGTGCGCGAACCTGACGTTCGGTGGCCGCAAGCGGAACAGGTTGTTCATGGCGGCGAGCCAGTCGATCTACTCGCTCTACGTCGATGCGAGCGGGTGCGTCTGACCGGTCGACCCGCGCGAACCGGGCGCCGGTCCTCGGTGCGCAGGACCGTCGCCCCGCTCTGTGGGCGGGGTGACGGCCGGGCGGGCCGGACGAGCGGGTCAGCGGCCAGAGCTGACAGGTACGACGTCAGCGGCCGGCGGTGACCGGCACGAGGTCAGCTGCGGGAGCGGACCGGCACCAGGTCAGCGGCCGGCGACGAGGTCGAGCAGTCCGATGAACCCGTCGACCTCCCACGCCGCCCGACCGACGAACAGCCCGTCGACACCGTCGACACCGAGGATCGACAGCGCATTCGAGGCATCCACCGACCCGCCGTAGAGGATGCCGCGCACGGCCCCGCCCCAGTCGTCATGCAGAGCGGCGAAGACGGCTCCGATGTCGGACGGAGCCGCCGGTCGACCGCGCGAGCCGATCGCCCAGATCGGCTCGTAGGCCAGCAGCACCGCGCGCGGGTCACGGACCGCGTCGAGGGCCGCCCGCACCTGGCGACGCACGTAGGTCACCGACGCCCCGCTCGCGAAGACGTCAGCCGGTTCACCGACGCACACCAGGGGGATCAGGCCGTGGCGCAAGGTCGCCGCGACCTTGAGGTTCACGGTCTCGTCGGTCTCGGCGAAGTGCTGACGCCGTTCGGAGTGCCCGATCTCGACGATCTGCGCGCCTGCGTCGGCCACCTGCGGGACGGACACCTCGCCGGTCCACGCGCCGGCGTCCTCCCAGTGGGCGTTCTGAGCTCCCAGGAGGACGGGCGAGCGCGGCCCGAGCACCTCGTTGACGGCGAGCAGTGCGGTGGCCGGCGGGATGATGAACGGCTGGAGGCCCCGCCAGCGGCCCGGATCGGTCGCCGCCAGCGTCCGTGCGTACTCCCGAGCCTGGTCGAGCGTCTTGTTCATCTTCCAGCTCGTGCCGACCCAGGTGGTCATGTCGGCGACAGGTCCGGCTCGTACGAGCAGATCGCGTCGACGTTCGCCGCGGAGTGCGACGTCTCGTCGAACTCGTACCCGAGCCACTCGGACGCGAGGCGGCGCGCGAGCTCGAGCCCGATCACGCGTTGCCCGAACGTCAGCACCTGGGCGTTGTTCGACATCACGGCGCGTTCGACCGAGTACCCCTCGTGCGCGGTGGCCGCCCGGATCCCGGCGACCTTGTTCGCGGCGATGGCCATCCCGAGGCCGGTGCCGCAGACGAGGAGCGCCCGGTCGGCGACGCCGGCAGCCACCAGCCGTGCGGCCGCGACGGCGACGTGCGGGTAGGCGGTGTCTCCGCCCGCCCCGACGCCGACGTCGATGACCTCGCTCACGCGGTCGTCGCCCTCGAAGTCCTTCTTGAGCGCCTCCTTGTACGCGTACCCGGCGAGATCGGAGCCGACGACGACGCGGAGGGTCATGTGAGCTCTCCGTTCACACGGGCGGCCGGGCCGAGCTCGCGCGACACGGCGGCCATCAACAACGCGAAGGAGGTCGCACCGGGGTCCGGATGGCCGAGGCTGTGCTCGCCGTGGGTGCGGGCACGACCCCGCCGCGCGACGATCTGCGAGGTCGCCTCGGCTGCCGTCGCCGCGGCGGTGCAGGCGCCGTCCCAGGCGTCGCCGAGCGACGCTCCGGATGCTCGCGCCGCGGCGAGCGTGTCGACGAACGGGACGAGGGCATCGACCATCGTCTTGTCGCCCGTGCTCGCCCCGCCGAGGTGCAGGATCGCCTCGGCGCCCTGTCGCACGCCGGCCGCGAGCTCATCGGGAGCTGCGCCGCCGGAGTCGCTCAGCGCGTTGCCCATCGCGGTCAGCGCAGCGCCCCACAACGCACCCGAGGTACCTCCTGCGCCTTCCGACCACGCGGCTCCGGCACGCGTGAGGAGGGTCCGTGCGCCGGCGCCAGCGGCAAGCGCCTCCTCCGCCGCCGACGCCGCGGCTGCGGTACCGAGCACCATGCCCTGACCGTGGTCACCGTCACCCGCGATCGCGTCCAGGTCGCCCAGCATCGCCTCGTTCTCGACGGCGCACGCGGCCATCGCGCGGATCGCGACGGCGAGCCGACCGGCGAGCTCCTGCGACTCCGTCGAGCCCGGCACGACCGCGGCCGTCTCGGCAGCCCGGATCACTCCGCTGCGCGCCGGACGATCGGTCACGACCCCCCGCCGGAAGGCCGGGGTGTCGACGGGCGCGCGCCAGTACCGCTCCAGCTCGTCGTCGAGGAACGTGACGGTCAGGGACAGGCCCTCCATGTCGAGGCTCGTGACGTGCTCACCGACCTCCGGCTCGACGATCGTCAGACCGAGCTCCTCGAGGCGCTCGGCGATCCGGGAGTACACGACGAAGAGCTCTTCGTACTTCGTCGCACCGAGACCGTTCAGCAGCACCGCGACCCGACCGTGGTAGCCGTCCGCACCGCGTTCCGGCTCCTCGTCGAGGACACCGGTGAGCAGCGCGTCGGCGACCTCGGCGGCCGTACCCAGCGGCGCCTCCGAGATCCCGGGCTCGCCGTGGATCCCGAGCCCGATCGCCATCGTGCCGGTCGCGACCTCGAACAGCGGGTGGTCGGCGCCCGGCAGCGTGCAGCCTCCGAACGCCACCCCGAGCGACCGCGTGCGTGCGTTCGCCCGACGCGCCACGCGCTCGACGTCGTCGAGGTCGAGACCCGCCTCGGCCGCGGCGCCCGCGATCTTGAACACGAGCAGGTCGCCGGCGATGCCACGCCGCAGGTCCGCCTCCGCGGGCGCGCCCGAGGCGATGTCGTCGGTCACCGTGACGATCCGGACGTCGAGCCCCTCCGCGCGAAGTCGCTCCGCGCCCTGGCCGAAGTGCAGGACGTCGCCGGCGTAGTTGCCGAAGCCGATCAGCACCCCGCCCCCGTTGTCCGCGGCGCGGACCACCGACTCGACCTGGGACGCCGAGGGCGAGGCGAAGACGTTCCCGCACACCGCACCGTGGGCCATGCCGGGTCCGACCCATCCGGCGAAGGCCGGGTAGTGGCCCGATCCCCCGCCGAGGACGACCGAGACCTGTCCCGCCGGCGAGGCGGTCGACCGGACGACGCCGCCGTGCACCTGCTGCACGTACCGCGCATGAGCGAGCGCGAGACCCCGCACCGCATCGGCGGAGAAGTCGCCGGGCGCGTTGACGAGCCGCGTCATGACTCCCTCCCGCCGCTCACGGTCGTCTCCGGGCGCTCGGTGCACGCCGAACGCGCTACCGGGCTGGTTCGCGGGTCACATGACATCGGGATCTCCTCAGAGCTGCGACGGCGCTGTCAACTATCCCGTATCCTATAGGATGTCGACGAGACGATCAACCGATCGGCGAGTTCGATAAGGTGGCGCGATGAGCGACTCGGTCCCACCCTGGCGATCGCAGAACCGCGTCCAGGTCGACCGCAAGGTGCTCAGGGACGGGGTCTTCAACCAGCTCGTCGAGATGCTGCTCGGCGAGCGGTTCGCCCCCGGGGCGAATCTCAACATCGACGGACTCGCACGCGAGCTCGGTGTCTCGCCGACCCCCGTGCGCGAGGCCCTCGTCCAGCTCGAGCACACGGGCCTCATCTCGCGCGTCGCACTGCGCGGCTACCGCGTCTCGGCTCCGCTCACCACGGACGAGATCGGCCAGCTGAACGACGCCCGCATGATCGTCGAGCTCGGCGCGCTCGACATCGCGCTCCAGGAGCCCGACTCGCTCAAGCCGCTGCTCGAGGTCGCGCAGGCTCATCACCGCGAGATGGTGGAGGCGATCAGAGACGCCCCCGCGCTGACCGACAGGTCCGAACGGATCGCCGCGTACCGCCGCTACTTCGAGGCCGACTGGGCCTTCCACCTCGCCATCATGCGCCACGCGAACAACCGGTTCATCCTGCAGATGGCCGACTCCCTGGGATCGCACATCCACCGCCTGCGTCAGACCGTCGAGCTCGGCCTCACCGACATGGGCGACGCTCTGCTGGAGCACGGACGCATCCTTCAAGCGCTCGAGGACGACGACCCCGGCGCCATGCGCTCCGCCCTGCGCGCGCACCTCACGGCAGTCCGGTCACGGTCGCTCGCGGACAAGGAGACCGAGCAGACGCTGCACGAGCACCCCACCGACGCCTGACCGATCGGCGAGGCGTACGGGTGGTCAGGCGCCCTTCGGCGCCGGACCGAGCTCACGCAGCAGGTCGCCCATGCGCGAGTACGCCTTGTTCCGGTACGCGATGAGCGCCGCCTTGGTCTCGTCGTCGAAGTCGCCGGTCAGTCCCTTGCCGTTCTTGGTGCCCTTGCGGTCGGCCGCCACGGCATCGGTCAACAGCTGCGGTGTCGCGAGGCGCGGTCCGTAGGCGTCCTCGAACGTCGTGAAGCAGTTCTTGTAGACGTCGAGCCCGGCCTGGTCGGCGATCGCGAACGGCCCGAAGAACCCGAGGCGGAAGCCGAACGTGGTCCGCACGATCGTGTCGACGTCCTCGACCGTGGCCACCCCCTCCTCGACGATCGACGTCGCCTCCTTCAGCAGCACGTACTGCAGCCGGTTGAGCACCATGCCGGGGGTGTCTGCCACCTGCGCGCCCTGGCGACCGGCACGCACGAGGAGGTCCTTGACCGCGTCGACGACCTCCGGGCTCGTGGCCTCGCCCGCGACGAGCTCGACGCCCGGGATGAACGGCGCAGGGTTCGAGAAGTGCACGGTGAGGAACCGCTCCGGATGCGTCACCGCGGGCACCAGCTCGCGCACCGGGATGGTCGAGGTGTTGGTGCCGATGATCGCGTCGGGACGGGCGAACTCCGAGATCGTGCGGAGCACGCTGTGCTTCACGTCCAGCACCTCGAAGACGGCCTCCTCGATGAAGTCCGCATCGGCGACGGCCTCCTCGATCGGCGTGCCGGCACTGAGGTTCGCGGTGATCACCTCGGTGCTGCCCGGAGGGTAGAGTCCCTGGTTCTCGAACTCCCGTACCTCCGCGAGGAGTCGCGCCAGACCCGCGAGCGACGCGGCGACGTCGACGTCGGCGATCTGCACGGTGAACCCTGCGAGCGCGAGGCTCTGGGCGATGCCACCACCCATGTAGCCTGCGCCGACGACGGTCACGCTGGTGATTGCGGTGCTCATGGCGGACGACTCCACTCGGTCTGGTCGGTTCACAACGGGGGACGGGTCGACCGGAGGCGGCGCTCGCGAACGACCAGGTGTGCCGCACCCGGCACGTCTCGGAGGATCGAGCGCCGCGTCGTCATCTCAGGGCCGAGGTGAGCACCTGGGTGATGTACTCGCGGTTCTCCGCGCAGACGCCGAGGGAGTCGCTGCCGTAGTGCTCGCAACAGAACGGTCCTGAGTATCCGAGCTCGAGCGCTCGTCGGATCACGGTCCGGTAGTTGATGATGCCGGTCTTGAGCGGCATCGGCGCCGACGTGTAGGTGCCCGTCTGCGGGTCCTCGTCACGCAGGTAGTTCTTGATGTGCCAGAAGTTCGCGTACGGAAGAACCTTCTCGAACATCTCCATGAACCCGGGCATCGGGCGGTGCAGGCGGATCAGGTTGCCGATGTCGGGGTTCAGCCCGACCGCCGGATGGTTGACGTCGGTCACGAACGCGACCGCGTCGTCGGCGGTGCCGACGTACGTGTCCTCGTACATCTCCAGGCTGATCTGGATGCCGTTCGTCCGGGCATGCTCACCGAGCTCGCGGATGCGCTCGACGGCCAACGGACGCAGCGCCGGATCGTCGCGGTGCCCCTCCGCGAGCCAGAACCACAGCGCCTTCTCCTGAGCCGGCGTCACGGCCTGCATGAAGCCCGTGTTGACCACGCTCGCGCCGAACTCGGGCGCGAGGTCGATCAGCCGGTGGGCCATCGCGAGGTTCGCCTCACCGCGCTCGACGTCGACGACGCTGTTCCGCGTCATCGAGATCGACGAGATCGCGAGACCCTCCTCCGCCAGCACCTTCTGAAACTCTCTGACGCGCTCGTCGCTCAGCGTCGCCAGCGGGACCCACCCGTCCGTCGGGTCGATGTAGTCGAAGCCGAGCTCGCGCACCTCGCGCATCTGTGCGGCCCACACGGAGGCGGGCGCCTCACCGATCGGACGCCCGTCCGGAGTCGTGCTCCCGAAGGAGAGCATGTTGCACGCGATCGGCCAGTCCTGTGCGGTGAACATCGGCGTCCTTGATCCTCGTCATCGGGTTTCCTATAGGATATACCGATGCGACGAGGTGGTCAATCGCCCACCGCCACGGGGTCGACGCGCCTCGCCCTACTCGGGTGAGGAGAACCCACGCGAGGTGACGGCGGCCATCGCCGTGTCGATCGCGCGCGCGAAGGCAGGGGGATCGCCGGCGGCGAGAGTGGCGAGATGGGCGGCCCGGAGGCACGCGAACGCAGCCCCGACGATCGCGCGGGTCGCCAGGTCGTGCTCCGCGATGGGTGCGCCACGAAGCCGCGCGCGCCGGCCGATCGCGGCGATCACACGGTCCTGCGCACGATCCAGCGTCTCGAGGTACGCGGCCCGGAGCGCGGTCGTGGACCTGACGATCTGATCCATCGCGACGACCCGCTCCGCGGACGACCCGGGGGACGGCCGTGTGACGACGTCGTCGAAGATGTGCCGGAGGGACTCCCAGACCGGCTCGTCGAGCGGCCTCTCGGCCATCGCCTCCGCAAGATGGTCGGACCACTGCTCGTACCTGCCGAGGACGAGGTCGTCCTTGGACGAGAAGTACCGGAAGAAGCTGCGCCGGGACATGCCGACGGCGTGGGCGATGTCGTCGATCGTCGTCTGCTCGAAGCCGTGCGTGACGAAGAGGTCCTGCGCCGCGTCGACGAGCTCGAGCTGCACCGCGCGCCTGGCCCTGTCGCGCAGGGTCGGTTCTGTCTCTGACACGCTGTCGAGAGTAGCGCCCAGCTGGCACTTTCGGCACCAGGTGCCAGAGTCGACCCGACATGACGAGCGTGGCCGGGATCCCCGGTCGCGCAGCGGCTACCGTGGGACCGACGGTCACGACGGAGAGGTGGGACGCGATGGACGTGGCGGAGCTCCTGGCGGACGAGTTCGGGCGGGTGCGCGGCGCGGTGCACCGGGCGGTGGAGGGTCTCACCCCTGAGCAGCTCTCCCACCGGGTCGACGAGGACGCCAACTCGATCGCGTGGCTCGTGTGGCACCTGACCCGGGTGCAGGACGACCACGTCGCCGATGCGTTCGGCGTCGAGCAGGTCTGGACGGCCCAGGGCTGGGCGGAACGTCTCGCCCTGCCGTTCCCGGCGTCCGACACGGGCTACGGGCACGGGTCGCAGGACGTCGCCGCGGTCACGGTGGCGTCCGGCGAGCTGCTCGTCGAGTACCACGACGCCGTGCACGCCCAGACGGTCGCCCAGCTGGCCGGGCTCGCGCCGGCGGATCTCGACCGCATCGTCGACGAGTCCTGGGACCCACCGGTGAGCCTGGGGGTGCGACTGGTCAGCGTCACGGCCGACGACCTCCAGCACGCGGGGCAGGCGGCCTACGTCCGCGGCATGCTCTCCCGCCGCACCGACTGAGCTCCGCCTGGTCGGGGGCCTCCCGTGCGGGGCCCTCGCAGCGCCTCCCGGTCCGTCGGGTCGCACGACGAGATACCCGCCGACGCCCTGTCGCACCGTTAGCGTTGCCGGCATGAGCGCACCCACGGTCCTCTTCATCGGCGGCAGCGGCACCATCAGCTCGGCGAGCACGCGCCTCGCCGTCGAGCGTGGCATCGACCTGCACGTCCTCAACCGCGGGACGAGCACCGCGCGTCCGCTCCCGGACGGTGTCACCGTGCACCGCGCCGACGTGCGCGACCCGGGATCGATGCGTGCGGCTCTCGCCGGGCTCGAGTTCGACGCCGTCGTGGACTGGGTGGCGTTCACCCCGGACCACGTCCGCGCGGACATCGAGCTGTTCACCGGCCGCACCGGCCAGTACGTGTTCATCAGCTCGGCGTCGGCGTACCAGACACCTCCCGCGCGCGTGCCGGTCGTGGAGTCCACACCTCTGCGCAACCCCTACTGGCAGTACTCGCGCGACAAGATCGCGTGCGAGGACGTCCTGGTCGAGGCCTACCGCGAGCGGGGCTTCCCGATGACGATCGTGCGGCCGTCGCACACCTACGACAAGACGTTGATCCCGCTCGACGGCGGCTGGACCGCGGTGCAGCGGATGCGCGACGGCAAGGAGGTCGTGGTGCACGGGGACGGGGCGTCACTGTGGACCTTGACCCACCACGCGGACTTCGCTGCGGGCTTCGTCCCGTTGCTCGGGCACCCGCGGACGATCGGCGACGCCTTCCACATCACCTCGGACGACGTCCTGACGTGGGACCAGATCACCCGCGCGCTCGCCTCCGCGGCCGGCGTCGAGGCCCGCATCGTCCACGTGCCGTCGGACGCGATCGCGGCCGCCGACCCGGCGTGGGGTGCCGGTCTGCTCGGCGACAAGGCGCACTCGATGGTCTTCGACAACAGCAAGCTGCGCACGGTCGTCCCCGACTTCCGGGCGACGATCCCGTTCGAGCAGGGCGCGCGCGAGATCATCGACTGGTACGACGGCGACCCGGCGCGCCGGCAGGTCGACGCGCGGCTCGACACCCTCATGGACGAGCTGGTCCAGCGGTTCCGGGTGCGCTGATCGCTCCCTTCCATGCCCGTCCGGCTGTCCGGCCGTCGCACCATCACTCTCCGACAGAGGAGTCACGTCGATGAGCACCCCCCGCCCCTACGAGGACCCGAGCCGCCCTGTCGCCGAGCGCGTCGCGGATCTGCTGGCCCGGATGACCCTCCCGGAGAAGGTCGGCCAGATGATGCAGCTCGACGCGCGTGAGGGCGTCGAGGACCACATCGTCACCAGGCACGTGGGGTCGTTGCTGCACACCTCGCCCGATCGTCTGGAGCTCGCCCACCGCCTCGTCGCCGGGACGCGGTTGCGGATCCCGATCTTGGTCGGGGAGGACTGCATCCACGGCCACTCGTTCTGCGAGGGCGCGACGATCTTCCCGACCCAGCTCGGCATGGCAGCGACGTGGGACGCGGACCTGGTCGAGCAGGTGGCGCGTGCGACCGCGGTCGAGGCGGCCACGACGGGGGTGCACTGGACCTTCTCCCCGGTCCTGTGCCTCGCCCGCGACCTGCGGTGGGGCCGGGTGGGTGAGACGTTCGGCGAGGACCCGTACCTGATCGGGGAGCTCGCCTCGGCGATGGTCCGCGGCTACCAGGGCGACGGTCTGGAGGACCCGACCGCGGTGCTGGCGACCGCGAAGCACTTCGCGGGGTACTCCGAGACGCAGGGCGGGCGCGACGCCTCCGAGGCGGACCTGTCCCGACGCAAGCTCCGCTCGTGGTTCCTGCCGCCTTTCGAGCGGGTCGCGCGCGAGGGCTGCCGCACGTTCATGCTCGGCTACCAGACCATGGACGGCGTACCGATCACCGTCAACGCGTGGCTGCTCGACGAGGTGCTGCGTGGCGAGTGGGGCTACCCGGGCACGCTCGTGACCGACTGGGACAACGTCGGTCGGATGGTCTGGGAGCAGCACGTCCAGCCCGACGACGTGCACGCCGCCGCCGCGGCCGTGCGGGCCGGCAACGACCTGGTCATGACCACGCCGCAGTTCTTCGCGGGCGCCCAGGAGGCGGTCGCGCGCGGGATGCTCGACGAGGCCGAGATCGACCGCGCGGTCGCCCGCATCCTCACCCTCAAGTACGAGCTCGGCCTGTTCGAGAACCCTCGCCGCCCCGACGCCGCCGCGCAGCGCACCGCGGTCGGCAGCGCGAGCCACACCGCGCTCAACCTCGAGGTCGCCCGCAGGTCGCTCGTGCTGCTGCGCAACGACGGGGTGCTGCCGCTGGACGGCGGCTTCCGGCCGACGGACGGCGGGCGGGCCGACGGGTCGGGGCGCGGTCCGCGCACCGTCGCGGTTCTCGGTCCCCTGGCCGACGACGCCCAGACGCAGCTCGGCGACTGGGCGGGCAGCTCGGGACAGGTCGACTGGCTCCCCGACGGGCAGCCCCGCGACATGATCACCACCCTGCTCGACGGGGTGCGCGCGACGGTTCCGTCGGGCTGGACCGTGACGAGCGCCCGGGGTGCAGACATCCTCACGCTCGCCCCGGACCCCGACGGTGCGACCTTCCCCGACGGCCAGCCGCGGCCCCCGGTGGTCGTCCCGTGCGCCCCGGACCCCGCTCTCCTCGACGAGGCCGTCGCCCTGGCGCGCGCCGCCGACGTCGTGGTCGTCGCGGTGGGCGACCGGATCGAGCTCGTCGGCGAGGGTCGCTCCACCGCGACGCTCGAGCTCGTCGGCGCCCAGGTCGCGCTGCTCGACGCCCTCGCGGCGACGGGCACCCCGATGGTCGTCGTCCTCATCGCGTCCAAGCCGCTCGTGCTCCCCGACTCCGTGCTCACGGCCTCCGCGGTGGTCTGGGCGGCGAACCCCGGCATGCGCGGAGGGCAGGCGATCGCCGAGCTCCTCCTCGGGCTGATCGAGCCCTCCGGGCGGCTGCCGATCTCGTTCGCGCGCCACGCCGGGCAGCAGCCGACGTACTACAACCAGGTCCGCGGCCAGCACGGAGACCGTTACGCCGACCTCTCGCAGACCCCCGCCTTCGCGTTCGGGGAGGGGCTCTCCTACACGAGCGTCGAGTACGCCGACCTGCGGCTGATCGACGAGGGCGCCGCCGACACGGTCCGCGCCGAGGTCACCGTGCGCAACACCGGGAACCGGCCGGTGCGCGAGACCGTCCAGGTCTACCTGCGCGACCTCGTCACGTCGGCCAGCTGGGCCGACCGCGAGCTCAAGGCGTACCGCCAGGTCGAGCTCGCCCCCGGCGAGGCGCGCACCGTGGACCTCGCGCTGCCGGTCGCCGCGTGCACGATCGTCGACGCCCACGAGCGCCGCGTCGTCGAGCCGGGCGACTTCGAGCTGCTCGTCGGCCCGTCGAGCCGCACCGAGGTGCTCCTGCGGGCACCGTTCACCGTGGACGAGGACACCGTCTGCCGACCCCGCTGACCGCAGGAGCCGCCGTCAGTCCGTCGGCACGACGCACGCCGGGGAGAGCGTGACGAAGTGCAGGTCCTCCCCCGCGGGCAGCGAGAAGTCCTCGGGACCACCCTCAGCGACGTCGAGCAGGAACACGTCCTGGTGCCACGCCTCGTCCAGGCGCTTGTCGATGTAGAACGGGCTGCCGTCGATGTCGCCCAGCAGGACGTCGACATCACCCAGGATGAACTCCCCCAACGGGAAGCACATCGGGGTGCTGCCCGCGCAGCACCCACCTGACTGCACGAACATCACCGGGCCGCCCCGGTCGGCACGCAGGCGAGCGATCGCCTCGCGTGCCGCCGGGGTGGCCGTGATGCGTGCCGGGACCGTCGTCTCGGACATCACCCTCCTCGGTGCTGATGGTCGACCCTCAAGGAGCCGGCACGAGTCGGCTCAGAAGAAGCCCAGCGGCTTCGTGCTGTAGCTGACCAGCAGGTTCTTCGTCTGGCTGTAGTGGTCGAGCATCATCCGGTGGTTCTCGCGACCGACGCCGGAGATCTTGTAGCCGCCGAACGCCGCGCCGGCCGGGTACTGGTGGTAGCAGTTCGTCCAGACACGACCGGCCTTGATCTTGCGGCCCATCGTGTAGGCCCGGTTCCCGTTGCGGGTCCAGACCCCGGCGCCCAGTCCGTACAGGGTGTCGTTGGCGATCTCCAACGCCTCGGCGTCGTCCTTGAAGGTCGTCACCGCCAGCACCGGCCCGAAGATCTCCTCCTGGAACACCCGCATCTTGTTGTCGCCCTTGAGCACGGTCGGCTCGTAGAAGTAGCCGGTCGCGAACTCTCCCTCCATGGTGGAGCGGTGGCCGCCGATGAGGACCTCGGCACCCTCGGCACGCCCGATGTCGACGTAGGAGGAGATCTTGTCGATCTGCTGCTTGGACACCTGCGGGCCGATCATCGTCTCGGTGTCGAGCGGGTCGCCCTGCTTGATCGCTGCGATCCGGGCCAGGCACCGTTCCATGAACTTCTCGTAGATGTCCTCCTGGATGAGGGCCCGGGACGGAGCCGTGCAGACCTCGCCCTTGTTGAAGGCGTACAGCACCAGGCCCTCGATCGCCTTGTCGAGGAACTCGTCGTCATGGTCCATCACGTCGCTGAAGAAGATGTTCGGCGACTTGCCACCGAGCTCGGTCGTCGACGGGATCAGGTTCTGCGCGGCGTACTGCATGATCAGACGCCCGGTCACGGTCTCGCCCGTGAACGCGATCTTCGCGATCCGCGGGTTCGCGGCGAGCGCCTTGCCGATCTCCGCGCCCGGGCCGGTCACGACGTTGATGACGCCCGGCGGGACGACGTCCTCGATGACCTCCATCAGCTTCATGATCGACCACGGGGTCGGCGACGCCGGCTTGAGCACCGAGCAGTTGCCCGCGGCGAGCGCCGGTGCGAGCTTCCACGCCGCCATCAGCAGCGGGAAGTTGAACGGCACGATCTGCCCGACGACGCCCAGCGGCTCGCGGAAGTGGTACGCGACCGTGTCCTTGTCGATCTCGGTCGACGAACCCTCCTCCGAGCGCGCCGCCGCGGCGAAGTAGCGGAAGTGGTCGATCACGAGCGGGATGTCGGCGTTGAGCGTCTCCCGGACCGGCTTGCCGTTCTCCCAGCTCTCGGTGACCGCGAGCATCTCCGCGTTCTTCTCGATCGCGTCCGCGATGGCGCTGAGGACCGCGGCGCGTTCCGTCATGGTGGCCTCGCCCCAGGCGTCCTTCGCCGCGTGCGCGGCGTCGAGGGCGAGCTCGACGTCCTCGGGCGTCGACTCGGCGACCTCGGTGATCGGCTGGGCCGTCGCCGGGGTCACGTTGACGCGGTACTTGCCGTGCGTCGGCGCCAACCACTTGCCGCCGATGAAGTTCTCGTACCGTGGCTTGACTGAGACGATGCTTCCGGGCTGCCCGGGAGGGACGTACCTCATAGCTGTGCTCCTTTGCACGACAGCGAGGTCGCGGGCCGGCATCCCGTCGGACTTCAACCGCGACGACCGTCTCTGTGACTGAACACCCGGTACCTGCACCTGGCAACCGGGGGGACGGTCAGCGTCGCCCGTCGGGCTCGGCGACGCGGACGCCACCCTTCCCCTGGTGCTTCACGTCGTACATCGCGACGTCCGCGGCGCGGAGCAGGGCCGAGGGGTTGAGCGCCGCACTGTCCGCCGACGACACCCCCACGCTGCCGCCCACGGTGACGAGAACGCCGTTGACGGTCACCGGTTGCTGGATCGCCGCCAGGATCCGCCGCGCGACCTCGGCCGACTGCTGGGCCGCCGTTCCCACCAGCAGGACCGCGAACTCGTCCCCGCTCATGCGCACCGCCACCGCGTCGTCGCCCAGGTGCGCGAGGGTGTCGCCGAGTCGCCGCGCCGTCTCGACGAGCACGAGGTCACCGGCCGCGTGGCCGTGCACGTCGTTGACCGCCTTGAAGTCGTCGAGGTCGACGAACACGACTGCCACGGCGGTCGCGACGCCGTGCTGCCCGCTGGAGATCGACTCGAGCCGCTCCCACAGGACGACACGGCCGGGCAGACCGGTCAGCGCGTCGTGCGTGGCCTGGTGGCGCAGCTGCCGCTCGGTGGCGGCGAGCCGCTGCACCAGGACCCGGTTCTCGAGCAGCGTCACGTGCTGACGCACGAGCAGGAGAGCCACGACCACGATCGCGGCCACCCGCTCGGGAAGGGGGACGGCGCCGCGGGTCCCCTGGACGCCGAGCACGAGCGCAGCCGGGCCGACCAGGAGGTAGGGGGCCGAGGCGAGGGTTCGGCCGGTGCTGACCAGCTCGCGGCGCCGCGAGGTCCCGACGTACGCGCGCGTCGCGAGGTAGAAGAGCGCGAACCCGACGGTCCACAGCGGCGTGTCGCCGACGCCCCACGCGACGTCGGACCAGGCGATCACCACCACGCCGACCACATAACCGGCGGGCATCAGGCGGTGACGACCCTGCATCTCCGTCGCGGCGAGGCCGACGAGGAACGTGGCGACTCCGACGGAACCGAGCGGGACTACCACGGCGAGCACCCCGTCGAGTCCGCCACCCGCCACGTCCCACACCTCGTGGAGCGCGACGGCCCACCCCACGACGAGCGCGGACGCCGTCGCGAGCCCACCGTCGACGACGAGCCGCACCCGCGACCAGGTGTCACCGGCGTGCGACGCGAACCACCAGGCCGCAGCGATGAGGAGGAGGAAGGCGATGCGCGGGACGGACGCCACGACCGGCGCCGCCCCGGTGAGCCACGCGACCGGCGCGAGCGCCCAGACCACCGGTGCGACGCGCTGGAAGCGCCAGGCACGCCGGCTCCGCGGGGTGCGGGCGAGCCTGCTCGCGGTCCAGGCGCCGCGCGCGGCGACGAGTGCCAGCAGAGCGTCGAGCGCGAGGCCGACGCGCCCGAGGCCGACGTGCCCGAGCTCGGTACGGACGGCCGCCAGGACCAGCACGGACCCAGCGGCGATCCCGATGCCGGACATCCGCGTGTGCGACGCTGCCATGGCCCCGCGCCTCCCCCTCGTCCCATCGGCATCGTGCGTGCCGTCTTGAGCCGCGGTGGGGTCACCAGCGCGCGACGCCTCCCGACGCACCGTCAGCTGCGATGTCCGACGAGGCTACGCAGGTCGGCGGGTCCGTGCGCGGTCTAGCGTGGACGCCGTGCCGCCGCCCCGCCACCCGACCGGGAGAGACTCCGCATGAAGCCGCTCCAGCACCTGGACTCGCGTCCCGTCGCCGACCCTCGCGCCGTCGTCCGCGGTGACCGCTACCGCATCACCGTGCTCACCGACGGCCTGATCCGCCTGGAGCACGCCGAGGACGGCGAGTTCGAGGACCGCGCCTCCACGTTCGCCGTCGACCGCGAGCAGCCGGTGCCCGACTTCACCGTGCACGACCACGGCGACCACCTCGAGGTCGTCACGGCGCGGTTCCGGCTGAGCTACGACAAGAGCCCGTTCACGACGAGCGGTCTGAGCCTCGCCGTCGGCGGCGGCGTGACCTCGTACCACTCGGTGTGGCGGTACGGCTCGGCAGGTGGCGACCTCGGCGGGACGGCGCGCACTCTCGACACCGCCGACGGCGCGATCCCGCTCGAGCCCGGGCTCGTCTCACGCAACGGGTACGGCGTCGTCGACGACTCGCGATCGTTCCTGTTCGACGCCGACGGTTGGGTCGCACCGCGCACGGGCGACCGGCAGGACCTCTACGTCTTCGCGTACGGGCACGACTACCCCGAGGCGCTGCGGGCGTTCTACGCGGTGTCCGGCCGGACGCCCGTGCTCCCGCGCTGGGCTCTCGGCAACTGGTGGAGCCGCTACTACGCGTACACCGCCGACGAGTACGTCGCGCTCATGACGAGGTTCCGGGACGAGGGCATCCCGTTCTCGGTGAGCGTGCTCGACATGGACTGGCACGTCGTCGACATCGATCCGGCGCACGGCAGCGGCTGGACGGGGTACACCTGGAACCGCGACCTGTTCCCGGAGCCCGGGACGCTGCTGTCGTGGCTGCACGAGCACGGCCTGCGGGTGACGCTCAACGTGCACCCTGCCGACGGCGTGCGGTCCTTCGAGGACGCCTACCCGGCCATGGCGGCGGCGCTCGGACGGGACGCGTCCACGGGCGAGCCGATCTCCTTCGACGTGACCGATCGTGAGTTCCTCGCCGCGTACCTCGAGGTGCTGCATCGCGGCCTCGAGGCCGAGGGGGTCGACTTCTGGTGGCTCGACTGGCAGTCCGGTCCGCACTCACGGGTCGCCGGTATCGACCCGCTGTGGATGCTCAACCACTTCCACTTCCTCGACAGCGCGCGCGACGGCCGTCGGGGCCTGACCTTCTCGCGGTACGCAGGCCCGGGCAGCCACCGCTACCCCGTCGGGTTCTCCGGCGACACCGTGATCTCCTGGGCGTCGCTCGCCTTCCAGCCACACTTCACCGCGACCGCGAGCAACATCGGCTACGGCTGGTGGAGCCACGACATCGGCGGCCACTTCTACGGGACCAAGGACGACGAGCTCGCGACCCGGTGGCTGCAGCTGGGCACGTTCTCGCCGGTGCTGCGGCTGCACTCGGGCTCGAACGAGTTCACCACCAAGGAACCCTGGACGTTCGCCCCGGAGCCCGCGCGCGTCATGACGGAGTTCCTGCGCCTGCGGCGCCGGCTCGTGCCGTACCTGCACGCCATGAACCATCGCGCGTCGGCAGGGACACCGCTGGTCCTGCCGCTGTACTACCGGTGGCCGGAACGTGAGCAGGCCTACCGGGTGCCGAACGAGTTCCTGTTCGGCAGCGAGCTCGTCGTCGCGGCGATCACCGAGCCGGCCGACCGCCGCACGCTGCTCGGTCGCGTCGCGGCGTGGCTGCCCGAGGGCACGTGGGTCGATCTGCTGACCGATCTCGTCTACGACGGAGACCGGGAGGTCCACCTGCATCGAGATCTCGCGTCGATCCCCGTGCTCGCCCCGGCCGGCGCGATCGTCCCGCTCGACGGAGCCACCGTGCCCGCGAACGACCCGGTCAACCCGGACCACCTCGAGACGGTCGTCGTGGTCGGCGCCGACGGAAGCTTCGCGTTGGTCGAGGACGACGGAACCCGGGACGGGACCGTGTCGCGGACGGAGATCCGGTTCGACCAGGCGTCCGGGTCGGTGACCGTGGTGCCACCTGCCGGGAACCTCGACCACCTGCCGACCCTGCGCACCTGGACGCTGACCTTCCCGGCCCTCGACGGCGACGTCGAGCCGACCGCGACGGTCGACGGATCGGACGTCGCGGTCCAGGTGCGGCAGGAGCCGACACGCCGACGGGTCACCGTCGCAGACGTCCCTGCGGGTGCCGAGCTCCGTGTCGACCTGGGGCCGATGCCCCGGCTCGCCGCCAACGACGTCCGTGCGCGGCTCTTCACGCTGCTCGACCGCGCCCAGATCGAGTACGCGCTCAAGAGCCGGATCCTCGACGTGGCCACGGGCGACCAGCCGCTCGCGCTGCGCGCGGCCCGTGTGATGGACCTCGAGCTCGAACCCGCGCTCGCGGGCGCGGTCGCGGAGGTGCTGCTCGCGCAGGCCGGGGCCCGCTGATCCCTGCCGACACCTGCCGGGAACCCGCGACCGGACGGTCCGGCCGACGAACCGGCCGCGTTCTCTCCGTAGTCACTACCGGACTTCCGGCGCAGGTCTCGACCGACGGTCCGGCGACGCGCGAGAGTACGGGTCATGACGACGACCACCTCCACGCCGTCGTCGGCGGTGCTCGTCGCGCTCCGTGCTGCGGTGGACCGTCGGGCCGAGTCGCTCGAGTGGCCCGAGCGCGACCGAGCGCTCGTCGCGCTGGGGGCCCTCGTGCTGGACGACCCCGTCTCGGCCACGCTCGACCACCTCACCGCCGTCTGCGAGCTGTTCGGTCTGACGGCGGTCGACGAACGACTCCTGCTCGTCGCGCTCCTGGCCGAGCTCCATCCGTCGGCGCACCTGCTCTGCGGCCTGCTCTCGGGAGACGGCTCCCCCGCCCGGCCCACCGTCGCGCTCGCGCTCGAGCTTATCGGCGCGTCGGTCGTCGACGCGGCCGTGCGTGACCGCCTCGGCGCAGACGGGCGGCTGGTTCGGCACGGCCTGCTCGCGCTCGAGGGCGACGACGTGCTCGTCGCCCGCCGGTTGCGTGTGCCCGACCGCGTCGTCGCGCGGCTCCTCGGCTCGCACCAGGTCGTGGCGGACGCCGCCGCCGTGCTGCTCGACGCCGAGCCCGTCGACCTCGACGGCTACGAGGATGTCGCGTCGGCGCTGCGCGCGGGCGAGCCCCTCGTCTGGGTGCACTCTCCGGTCGGCGCAGCCGGCACGGCGCTCGCGGTCGCGGCCTGCCGTCAGGTCGACGTCCTCTGCCTGGTCGGCGACCTCGAACGGCTGCCGGTCGCCCCTGGCCTCGGCCCGGACACCGCGCTCATCCGCCGGACCGTGCGAGCCCTCGTGCTCGAGGCGGGGCTCAGCGGCATGGTGCTCGTGCTCGCGGGCGCGCACCTGGCTGCGGACCAGCTCGGCGACCTCCACGCCGTGATCCCGGTCATCGCCGTCGGGCGCACCGGCTGGGACCCGCGATGGTCCGAGCAGCTGCCGCCCGCCGTCATGGCAGCGCGGCTGAGCCAGGACCAGCGCGCGGCCCAGTGGCACCGGGTCGTCGGCGCGGACGCGACGACGCGGGACGTGCTCACGCTCCGCATGACCCCCGAGGAGATCACCGCGGTGGGTCGGCGGGCCGAGGCCGATGCGACGCGGGACGGCCGGCCGGTGGCCTCCGACGACGTGCGTCTCGCCGCGCGGCGCCTCGGCGGCACCCGTGACCCGCGGCTGCGCACCTCGGGCACCCCGGCGACGCTCGACGACCTGGTGCTGCCCGCGCACACCCGACGCGAGGTCATGCGGCTGATCGGCTGGGCACGCGACCGCGACGAGGTGATGGCCCTCGGGGAGCTGCAGGGCAAGGGCGGCAAGGGCACCGGCATCACCGCGCTGTTCTCCGGCAGCCCCGGCACGGGCAAGACGCTCGCGGCCCACGTGGTGGCCGACTCTCTCGGCATGGACCTGTTCCAGGTGGACCTGTCCAGCGTCGTCGACAAGTACATCGGGGAGACGGAGAAGAACCTCGAGAGGGTGTTCACCCAGGCCGAGTCGCTCAATGCCGTGCTGTTCTTCGACGAGGCCGACTCCCTGTTCGGCAGTCGCTCCTCGGTGAGCGACGCCCGCGACCGGTACGCCAATCAGGAGGTGTCCTACCTGCTCCAGCGCATGGAGGCCTCCGAGGGCGTCACGGTGCTGGCGACCAACCTGCGCGGCAACCTCGACCCGGCCTTCGCGCGGCGGCTGCACTTCATGGTGCACTTTCCCGACCCGGACGAGCCGACCCGCCGGTTGCTGTGGCAGCATCACCTGGACCAGCTGCCCGGCACGGACCCGGACGACCCCGTCGACGTGGCCTTCCTCGCCGGGGCGGTCGAGGTGGCCGGTGGCGACATCCGCAACGTCGTCCTCGCGTCCGCGTACGACGCGGTCGCCGAGCACCGGCTGGTCGGGATGCGCGACATCCGGACGGCGACGGTGCGCGAGATGGCGAAGCTGGGCCGACGCGTGAGCGACGCCCGCTGGAGCGCCGCCGAACCTGCGTAGCGGCTACCGATCCCCCGCGAGGCGGGCCACGCCACCATGGTCGGGTGGGGGGCGACGTGCCCGGCCCTGCACCGTGACACCCGGAGGTCAGTGTGAGAAGTCGCGACGCTCGCGTCCCGGTCCCCTCGACCGCGCAGCCCGGCGCCGTCCTCGAGGCCGCGCCCCCGACGCCGACCGGCGCGGGCCCCTCCTCGCCCGCGCCGGTCGCGGGTCTCACCGTCGGCCACGCGGACGACTCCGCGGAGCACGATGCCGACCGGATGGCTGACCGTGCGCTCGCGCGCCTGACGCCCGATCCGCACGCCCACTCCGCCGGCTGCGGGCACCTGCGCCGCTCCGCCGAACCGACCTCCGGCGCGGCGATCGGCGTCGAGGGTGGCACCCTCGACGCCGAGAGCAGCAGCCGGATCGAGGCCGTCCGTGGCCGTGGTGAGCCGCTGCGCGGCGCCGTCCGGCGCCGCATGGAGGAGGGTTTCGGCGCCGGCCTCGGCCACGTGCGCGTGCACGCCGACCCTCAGGCCGGTCGGCTGAGCGCGGCGATGAGCGCCGAGGCGTTCACCACCGGTAGCGACATCTTCTTCGGCGCCGGGCGGTTCGCACCCGAGACGCCCGACGGCGAGAAGGTGCTCGCGCACGAGATCGCGCACGTCCTCACCGAGCCGCGCAGCATCCGGCGGTTGAGCAACCCGTTCCGCAAGAAGACGCCGGAGGAGGTGCAGGCGAAGGCGGAGAAGAAGAAGAAGGAGCAGGAACGTGCGGCCGCGGTCAAGCAGAGCAAGAAGACCGAGAAGGCCGAGCTCGCCGGACTCAAGGAGTCCCGCAAGAAGGGCGAGGCCGGTCGCGAGGCGCTGACCGAGTCCCTCTACGACACGACCGGCGACACCGAGCAGACGGTGTCGGGCAAGGTCAACGACGTCGGGCACGTGCCGATGGCGCCGTCGGGACCGCAGAAGCGCGTCGCGTCCCTGCACGCGGAGTTCGAGCAGGCGCTGGAGCGCGAGCGTGCCGTCTACGAGGAGCTGACGGCCAAGAAGCTCGGCGGCAGCGACGCGAAGCGCGCGGAGCTCGCCTACCAGCAGGTCTGGTACACCGAGTTCCCGCAGCTGAACGCGGTTAGACCTCCTCGCGAGACGGCAGCCGAGCGACTCGTCATCCAGGTCCGGGCGTCACGCTCGGAGGCCGCGGCCGGCGCGACCGCCGAGGAGGTCGACAAGGCGACGATCAAGCTCCGGATGCTGCCCAAGTCGATCGAGCAGGCCTACGACCGCATGGTCACCCATCGCGACGACCTCATGGCGAAGAACCCGAAGGGCTCCGAGGTCCTCGCGCAGGACGCCGCCTGGGAGGCGGTACGCACGGGCATGTCGCCCAAGGAGCTCGCGGGCTTCCCGCCGAAGGACGGCCCGCTCGACCTCGCCGCGTGGCAGCAGGCCGAGGCACGCGTGCAGGCCCGCGAGCAGCAGAAGAAGCGGGACGCCTCGACGATGGAGGCGAACCTCGCCCTGCTGCCCGAGACGCAGCGGATCGGTCCGCAGCCCAAGGCCCGCGGCACCGGGACGTCCGAGACGTCGGCGACGGTGTCGGACGTCGGGAGCAAGGTCGGTCTGGGCACGACGCTCGTCAACGGCATCGGCGGCGGGATCGCGGGACTGGTGGGCAGCAAGCAGGACAAGACCCTGCGCGACCAGCAGGGCGTCACCAAGGACAAGGAGTTCACCGACCACCTTCCCGGGGTCGTCGACCAGGGGGTCGGCAACGCGGTCGTGCAGGGCACACGGGCCCACAAGCAGCTCGCGACCGGGCAGCGGACGTGGAAGGACCAGGTCCTGCCCGAGTCGGACGCCACGAAGGCGAAGGCGGGCATCGGTCAGGTGACGGGGATCCTGTCCGGCCTCATGACCGCCGTGTCGTCGGCGTTCCAGATGGTCGACTCGATCGAGAAGTCGTGGGACTCGAAGGACCCGTACGAGGGTCTGAAGGCCGCCAAGGCCGGTGCGACGGGCCTCGCCGGGCTCGTCGGCGTCGCGAAGAGCTCGGCCGACCTGGCCAAGCTCATCGACAGCGGCGTCGCCGAGGGCGTCAAGCAGGTGATCCCCGGGCTCGACATCGCGGCCTCGGCGCTCGGGATGGCCCGC
>JAJYCD010000007.1 GCA_021778635.1 Actinomycetes bacterium | reverse complement strand
AGATCCGCCCGCACCGGCCCAGATCCGGCTCGTTCCGCCACCGACGTCTGCCGACATCGACGACAGAGGCCCTCCCTCCCCGAAGGGAGGAGGGGCCTCTGACCTGCTGTCTTACTAGTAGCGGGGGTAGGATTTGAACCTACGACCTCTGGGTTATGAGCCCAGCGAGCTACCGAGCTGCTCCACCCCGCGTCGGTGTCTCCACTGTACGTGACAGTCCGGGACCGGCCAAATCGCCGGTCCCGGACCGCCCGAGCCACAGCCCCGGTTCAGCCGGTCGCGCCGAGGTTGCCTTCGGCGGCCACGGCGGCCTCGATCGCCTTCTGCAGGTTGGCCTGCGCCGTGCCGTAGGCCGCGAAGTCACCGGCGGCGAGGGCCTTCTGCCCGGCGGTGATCGCGGCGTTGGCATCGGACAGCGCCTGCGCCAGGGCGGCTCGCGCCGTCGGGTTCACTGTCCCGCCGGTCCCAGGGCTCGTCCCGCCGGTCCCAGGGCTCGTCCCCCCGTCGGGCGTCGTCGGCGTCACGGTGGTGCCGTCCGTCGTCGTCGCGCCCGAGTTACCACCGAACACCTGGTCGAGCGCACCCGAGAGCGTGTCCGAGAAGCCGACCGTGTCACCGAAGGAGACCAGGACCTTCTGCAGCAGCGGGAACTTGGTCCCCGTCGACGACTGGACGTACACGGGCTGCACGTAGAGCAGGCCGCCGCCGACCGGCAACGTCAGGAGGTTCCCGCGGATCACCGTCGAGCTGTCGGTGTTCAGCAGGTTCAGGGTCGTGGATGCGGTCGGGTCGGAGGTGAACTTGTTCGCGACCTGGCCCGGTCCGGGCACGGTCGAGTTGCGTGGGAGCTCGATGAGTCGGAGCTTTCCGTACTCGGGACTCTTCACCCCCGCGACGTCACCGGCCTCGGCGTCGGCGGCCAAGAACCCCGTGAGGATGCTGCGTTCGACGCTGCCGGTGTTCTGCGGGATGAACGTCGAGGTCAGGGAGAACGCCGGTGAGCTCTGGCTCGGCATCTGGAGCGTCAGGTAGTACGGCGGCTGCGGCTCCTTGGCGGCCGATCCGGTCTGGGTCGGGTCGTTGGGGACCGCCCAGAAGTCCTGCCCGGTGAAGAAGTCCGAGGCGGACGTCACGTGGTAGTCGGCGAGGAGCGTCCGCTGGACCTTGAAGAGGTCCTCCGGGTAGCGCATGTGGCTCATGAGCTGACCGGAGATCGCCGAGATCGGCTTGAGGGAGGACGGGAACACCTTGTTCCACGCCTGCAGCACGGGGTCCGTCGGGTCCCACGCGTAGAGCGTGACCTCGCCGCTGTACGCGTCGACGGTGGCCTTCACCGAGTTGCGGATGTAGTTGACCTTGGCGGGCAGCAGCCCCTGCACGGACGACGACGTGGACGTCGCGGTCTGCGAGTCCGTCGTCGCGTCCTGCAGCGACATCGACGCCGAGTACGGGTACCCGTCGCTCGTGGTGTAGCCGTCCACGATCCACTTCACGCGACCGTCGACCACGGCCGGGTACACGCGCCCGTCGAGCGTCAGGTACGGCGCGACCTTCTGGACGCGCACACTCGGGTCGCGGTCGTACAGGATCTGCGAGTCGGAGGTGACCCGGTCGGAGAACATGATCTGCTCCGAGCCGAACTTCAGCGAGTACAGGAGCTTGTTCCAGAGGTTCCCGATGCTCGGGCCGGCCTTGACGGTAGCCGTCGGGAAGGTGTTGTTGACCTGCCCGCCGGCCTTGTCGTCGGGGTAGTCGAGCTCCCAGGGCGCGGTGCCGCTGGGTGCCCCGACGATCGAGTAGTCGGGCGAGTCCTGGCCGAAGTAGATGCGCGGCTCGTACGTCCCGAGCCCGCCGTTGGACGGGATGTCACCCTCGTAGAAGGCCGGGCGACCATCGGCGCCGGTCGTGTTCCCGTAGGCCGCGACGACTCCGTAGCCGTGGGTGAAGACCGTGTGGTCGTTCACCCAGTTCTGCTGGTTCGCGCCGAGGCCGGCCAGGTTGAGCTCGCGGACGGCGATCACCGTGTCCCGGCTCTGGCCGGCGATCTTGTAGCGGTCGACCGACAGGGTGTCGGCGAACTTGTAGTACTGCTTGTTCTGCTGGAGCTGGCTGAACGACGGGCTGACGATCTGCGGGTCGAGCAACCGGATCGACGCGGTCGTCTCGGCGTCGGCGCGGAGCGCCCCGGGCGTCGCCTGCGTGGTCGCGTTGTACGGGCTGACCTGGACGTCGTTCAGGCCGTAGGCGGTCTTGGTCGCGTCGATGTTGCGCTGGATGTACGGGGCCTCGAACTGCTGCTCGTTCGGCGCCACCTGGAAGCGCTGCACGAGTGCCGGGTAGATCCCGCCGACGGCGATCGCGGAGACGACCATCACGCCGAGGCCGATCGCGGGCAGCCGCCAGTTGCCGCGGAACGCCGTCGCGACGAACACGATCGCCACCAGGATCGCGATCCCCGTGAGGATCTGCTTGGCCGGGATGACGGCGCTCACGTCCGCGTAGGACGCCCCGTCGAACCTGTCCCCCGCACGCGTCAGCAGCGAGTAGCGGTCGAGCCAGTAGTTGGCGGCGATCAGCAGCATGAGCACGGCACCCGTCACGGCGAGCTGGACGCGCGCGGCCTTCGTGGTGCGCGGCGGCTCGCCACCGATCCGGATCCCGCCGTACAGGTACTGCGTCGCGATGCCCGCGATCCCGGCGAGCACCGCCGTCGTCATGAGGAACGACACGATGAACCGCAGACCGGGCAGCTCGAAGATGTAGAAGGACAGGTCGAGACCGAACTGCGGGTCCTTCTGGTGGAACGGCACCCGGTTCGCCCACAGCTGGATCGTCGACCACTGCTGCGACGCCGCGATCCCCGCGAAGATGCCGACGAGGGCCGGCCCGGCGATGCTCACGAGCCGCCGCAGCGGCTCGATGGCCTCGCGGTACTGGTCCAGGCTGACCTGCTCCTGGTTCGACGGCGCGTAGATCGGGCGCGACCGGTACGCCGCGGTCAGGCTGGCAGCCACGGCGCCGGCCATGACCACCAGACCCCCGACGAACAGCAGCCCACGCGTCACCCACTCGACCTGGAGCACCTGCAGGTACCCGATCTGGCTGAACCAGAGAACCTCGGTCCAGAGCTGCGCCGTGATGAACAAGGCGATGACCAGGGCGACGAGGATCGCGATGGTCGGTCCGAGTGCGCCGCGGCGACGCCGCGGCGACGGTGGACGGGGGGTGCGGGGCGTGCGGGGCGTGCTGGCAGACGTCACGTCGGATGTGCTTCCTGATCGAGTGCTCGAGGCTGTGCAGCCGTCATCGGGTCAACGCGACGGCAGGGCCTCAGGTTCCCACACGGGTGGCACCATGGGGGCATGACCGAGGCCCCCGAACCGCACGGCACGACGGCACGCGCCCCTCTCTCGCCCGAGCAGCAGGCGCTGGCGGACGCCGTCCGCGAGATCGAGCGCCACGTCGCGACCGGCGGGTGGGACGGGCCGGTGCGCGTCTTCGCCCTCGTGGAGACCGCGCGGGCACTCGCGACCGACCCGACGCTGGCGTCACAGCTCCCTGCGGAGGTCGTCGACGCGGCGAGGCTCGACCCCCGTCACCTGACCTCCGTCGAGCAGGAGGACCTACCGCCTGCCGACGACGTCGAGTCCCTGCTCGGGGCGCTGACCTGGCCGCCGACCGTCGACGGCGCGGCGATCGTGATCGAGCGCATCGTGCTCCCGCCGGCGGCCGAGGAGGCCATGCCGACGGACCCGGACGAGGCCCTCGCCTACCTGCTGGGCCACCCGGACCGGCAGGACGTCCGGATGGCCGTCGGGGCGATGCGCGACGGCCGGTCGTGGTGCGCCGTCCGGACACGCTCGCACGACTCCGACGACGCCGTCGGGCAGGGCCACGACGTGGTCCCCGGGCTGATCGACGCGGTGCGCGCCACGCTCAGCTGACGTCCGCCGACGCGGTGCGCGCCGCCCTCAGCCGGCGTCGGCCGACGTGCAGGTCGGCAGCGTGGCGCCGTTCCCGGTGGCGATCGTCTGAACGGCCTTCTCCGCGTCGCGCAGGTTCGAGACCTTGACCACGTGCAGGCCCGCCGGCACCGCGCCGAGGACGTCCGCGCAGTTCGACGCGGGGGCCAGGAACCAGTGCGCACCGTCGCGCAGCGCGCCGTGGAACTTCTGCCGGATGTCGCCGATCGCCCCGACGGTGCCGTCGATGTCGATCGTGCCGGTACCCGCGATGACGGTGCCGCCGGTGTCGTCCGTCGGCGTGAGCTTGTCGATGATCCCGAGCGCGAACATCATGCCGGCGCTGGGCCCGCCGATGTCGTTGATCTTGATCTTCACGTCGACCGGGAGCGTGAACGTCGGGTCGATCAGCACCCCGAGCTGGGCCCCGCCGGTCTGCTTCGACCCCGTCACCACCGACAGCGTGACGAGCGAGCCGTTCCGCTTCACGCCGAGAGTGACCCGGGCGCCGGGGGTGACCACCTTCAGGTCGTCCACGAGGTCCTGGTAGGTCACGACGGCCTTGCCGTCGAACGACGTGATGACGTCGCCCTTGTCGACCACGCCACTCGCACCGGTCCCCGGCACGTCCCCCGCGATCGTCAGGGTCGCCGGGACCGTGTAGCCGAGCTGCGTGAGCGCGGCGACCGTGGCGTCCTCCTGGGACGACGCCATCTGCTGCTCGCCCGCCTTCGCGACCTCCGCCGAGGTGGCGCCCGTCGGGAACACCGTCTCGGCCGGCTGCACCGTGCTGCCGCTCGACAGCCACCCGGCGAGCACGTGGACCACGTCGACCGGGTACCCCGGGCCGCCCTGCACCGACGCGGTCGTGAGCAGCAGCTCGCCGGTCGTCGGATACGTCGTGGCGCCGGCGACCGAGATGAGCGGCGAGCCGTCCATCTCGCCCAGGGTGTTGCGCGTGGGACCGGGCGAGTTGACGACGTACGGCACCGGCAGGAACGCCAGCACAGCGACCAGCACGGCCGTCGCGAGCATCCCGAGGCTCAGCGTCATCGACCTCGGGGACGGGGGCTCCGGGTCGACCGGGTGCGAGCCGTCCGAGACGTCCGGCGCGACGGCCGCCGTGTCCGGGACGGTGTCACGCTGCGCGTCCTCGGCCGTCCGCTCGGGCTCGGACGGATCCGGTCGGCGGGGCTCGGTGGGCTGAGTCACCGGTCGATCATCCCTCACGCCGCTGACTGGTCCCGACACGCCTGGTCGGCCGCGCCGACCGGCCGCGGCTCAGCGGCGCCGCCTGCTGCGCGCCTGTCGCCAGACCGCCGCCGTCCCGATCAGGGCCACCGCCGCGCCGGCCGCCCCCAGAGCCGTCGCGTCCCGCGCACCGACGCGGCGACCGGCGAGCGCGTGACGACCGCGCACCGTCTCGAGCAGCACCTGCAGGCACTCCTCGTTCGACCGCTCCGCCCGCCAGCCGACTGCCGAGAGGCGCGTCGAGGCGACCGTCCACGAGTACACCGCGTAGGCGAGCTCCGACGCGGGCGCCGGGAGCACGCCGACCCGGTGCAGCCTCTCGGCCGTTCCGAAGGCGGTCACCGGCGGCAGCTCGATGCGCTCCATCCCGGCCGCGAGCGCGACCTGCGCCGATGTCAGCGCGGCCGGCGCGCCGACCGTCACAGGCCCGGTCAGAGCGTGCACGACGCACGCCGCCACCGCGGAGCCGACGTCGTCGACGTGCACGAACTGCCACTCCCGCGCACTCCCCCGCACCGTCAGCAGTCGCGGCGCCTCGAAGTGCCGGGTGATCATCGTGTCGATCCGCGGACCCACGACCGCGGCCGGGCGCAGCACCGTGATCGACGGCCGCCGACGGCCTGCCGCGCGCGCGACGACGGACTCCACCGCGAGCAGGTCGCCGACGATCCCGTCCGTGTCGGCCTGGCCACCCGGTGCGAGGTCGTCGTCGTCCGCGATCGGGGCGCGATCCTGGCCCGCACCGTGCACCATCGCGGAGGTCACGACGACGACGTGCCGCACTCCTGCCGCCGCACTCGCCGACAGGCATCGCTGGGTGCGCGCGACGGCCTCGGCCCGCCGGTGCTCCGGGTCCTCCGACCACGAGATCGCGAGGTCCGCGGCATCGGCGACGAGCACCACCACGCCCACGCCGGCCAGTGCCTCGTGCGGGTCCTGCGGCGGCACCTGCTCGAGCGTCTGCACCTCGACCTGCATCCCCGGACCGAGACCGTGCCGGGAGATCCAGGTCGCGATGCCGCCCGCGAGCGGTCCGGCACCGACGACGGCGACGGCGACGGACGTCCTCCCGGTCACCGCACGGGGAGGCGACCCGCCACGCTCCGACGCACTGCGCCCAGAGCGAAAGACACCTCCCACCATGCGTCCGATGCCTTCTCTCACGTCCGATCCTCGTTACCGTGGTTGCCTGTCACGTGCGCGGTACCCCCACCCGCACACCTCGGCATCGCGTCCACGCACGACGACGCAGTGTCGACCCCCACCACCTGGTGGTTGCAGTCCTATCGTCCCAGGAGGCGAGCCACGATGAGCACACCCGGCCCGAACGGCGATGCCGAGGTCCCGCAGGAGTGGGAGCAGATGCTCCGTGCGATGTTCGGAGCCGACACCGAGGAGGCGCTGCGCGAGCTGCGCGCGCGCGGGATGGACCCGGCGGCGATGGCGGCGGCCTCCGGGCTCCCCAACGACCCCGCCCTGCTGGGACAGGTCCTCGCCCAGGTGCGGCGCCTGCTCGCCGCGACCGGCGAGGGTCCGGTGAACTGGGACGTCGCGCACGACGTCGCGCGGCAGGTCGCGTCCGCCGAGGGCGACCCGTCCCTCACGACGTCACAGGTCCGTGCCGCCACCGAGGCGATGTCCGTGGCCGAGCTGTGGCTGGACGCGGTGACCGACCTACCGCCTGCGGGCGGTCCGGTCCGGGTGTGGAGCCGCTCCGAGTGGGTCGAGCAGACGCTCCCGAGCTGGCGCACGCTGACCGAGCCGGTCGCGTCGTCGCTGTCGGTCGCGCTCGCGTCCGTGCTCGCCGAGCACCTCCCGACCGAGCTCTCCGCGAGCCCGGTCATCCCCGGCACCTCGAACGACCCGAACCACCTCATGCGTCAGCTCGGCTCGGTCGTGTTCGGGATGCAGGTGGGACAGGCCGCCGGGACCCTCTCGCGAGAGGTGTTCGGCGCGACGGACATCGGGCTTCCCCTGGTGCGCGAGCCGTCCACGGTGCTGGTGCCGTCGAACATCGCGGCGTTCGCCGACGGGCTCGATGCACCCACCGACGAGGTCACGCTGTTCCTCGCTCTGCGCGAGGCCGCGCACGCGCGCCTGTTCACGCACGTCACCTGGTTGCGGGCGCACCTGCTCGGGATCGTGGCCGCCTATGCGCGCGGAATCACCATCGATGCGTCCACGCTCGAGGAGGCCGTCGCGGAGATCGACCCGACGAACCCCGAGGCCCTGCAGCAGGCCCTGTCGCGCGGGATCTTCGCCCCGAGCACCACCGCCGAGCAGGATGCCGCCCTCGCCCGCCTCGAGACCGCCCTCGCGCTCGTCGAGGGCTGGGTCGACGAGGTCAGCGCCGCGGCCGCCCTCCCGCACCTGCCGCACGCCGTGGCGCTGCGCGAGATGCTGCGCCGTCGCCGCGCGGCCGGCGGACCGGCCGAGGAGACCTTCGCCACGCTCGTCGGGCTCGAGCTCCGACCGCGCCGGTCGCGCGACGCCGCGACGCTGTGGGGGCACATCACCGCCACCGGCGGCCCCTCGGCACGGGATGCCGTCTGGGACCACCCGGACCTGCTGCCGACGGCCGAGGACCTCGACGACCCGGCCGGGTACCAGCGGCGGCGCGACGAGACGGCGGAGGAGCACGCCGACCTCGACCGCGCGCTCGCCGAGATCTTCGGCGACGAACCACCGGAGCCCACCGAGCCCAGCGCATAGGGCGCGACCGCGCGCGTCGGGCAGCGCGGGCGAGGCACGCGGGGGGGCAGCGCGGGCGAGGCACGCGTCGGGCAGCGCGGGGCGCGCGCAGGCGGCGTACGTCGGGCGCGGTCGCCGCGCGCCCTAGCCGCGCCCGTCGGGGTCTGCTGCCGCGCCGCTGTCGGCGTCTGCTGCGGCGCCGGTACCGGGGTCTGCTGCGGTGCCGGTGCCGGGGTCTGCTGCCGCGCCGCGGTCGGCGTCTGCTGCGGTGTCGAGGTCGATGACCGCGCCCGCGCCAGGCTCCGGGTCGAGGTCGGCGTCCTCGTCGACCTCCTCCTCGATCACGTCGGCGTCCTCGTCGTGAGTCTCGCCGCTCTCCTCGGCCGCGTGGTTCAGGGCCTCCTGGGCAAAGGTCACGCCGTCCAGGAACCCACGGGCGCGCTCGGTCCGCGGATAGGCCCGTACCAGCGCCCAGAAGTCGGGCCCATGACCCGCGTGCACCAGATGGGTGAGCTCGTGCAGCAGCACGTAGTCGAGCACCCAGCGGGGCATCCCCTGGACCCGGTCGGAGATCCGGATGCTCCCGTCCGACGGCGTGCACGAGCCCCAGCGTCGTCCCTGGTTCCCGGACCACGCCACGCTCGCCGGTACGGCACGACCGCCGAGGTAGCGCGCCGACAGCTCGGTGGCCCGCGTCGCGAGCTGCTCGTCGGACGGGCGCCGTCGGCGCTCCTGGTCGCCGAGCCGGCGCAGCATGCGCTGCACCCACTCGCGCTCCTGGGCGCGCGTGAATCGCGCGGGGATAGCGACCACCGTCCGGTCGCCCTCGCGGTAGGCCGTCACGGTCCGCAGTCGGCGCCGGCTGCGACGCACCTCGACGGGACCGTGCTCGCTGTTCGCGTGCACGCCAGCACCGTAGCCGGTCATACCGTCCGATGACCCGTTGTTCACCTTCCCGTCATCTTTTCCCCAGGATTGCCGGACTTGTCCACACCTCGGTCCACACTCCGTGGACGACGCCCCCCGCCGCGGACGCTCCCGCGCACCGCGGCCTGTGGACAACCGGTCGGGCTCGCCCTGCCCGTGCCACAGTGAGCGCGCCGGGCCGCATTGATCTGGACGGTCGATCGGCCCCGGTCTGCGGCGACCCGCACGGGTCGCCCGGCACGCACGAACCACCACGGGGCCGGAACGGGACGTCGGCGCGGACGACCCGGTGCGGACGAGCCCGCACGGACGACCCGGCGCGGGCAAGGAGGACGACGATGCGACTGAGGCCCGGGCTCGATCTCCTCTGGCGCGCACCCGGTGAGGTGCAGATCGGGACCGACCCGCGATGGGCCGTACGGCTCTCCGGCCTGAGCGACGTCGAGGTCGACGTGCTGACCGCGGCCGAGCCGGGCGCGACGCTCGAGTCGCTCCGGGCGTCCGCCGCGCGCCACGGCCTCGCGCCGGAGCGGGTCGAGGTTCTCCTTCGCACCCTGGACGAGGCGCGCGTGGTGTGCCCGATCCCGCCCCGTCCGTCCTCGGCCGGCTCCGCGACCCTGCTCTCCGGCGCGGTCGGTGACGCTCGCGCGTGGTCCGCCGTGCTCGAGGACGGCGACGGCGGCGCGCACGTGCGCGCACGCTCCGCCCGTAGCGTGGGCGTCGCCGGTCTCGGGCGGCTCGGGCTCCAGATCGCCGTCGTGCTCGCTGCCGCGGGCGTCGGCACGGTCCTCCTCCAGGACGACGACCTCGTCACGAGCGCCGACCTCGGGGTGGGGGGCTATCTCCCGCGCGACGTCGGCTCGTCCCGTGCCGAGGCAGCCCATCGGATCGTGCACGACGCGAATGCCACGGTCCGCACCCGCGCTCCTGCTCGCAGCGAACCCGATCTTCTCGTCCTCGTCGAGCACGGGGCAGCCGACCCGGCGCGGTCGCGCCTGTCGATGGCGATCGGGATCCCCCACCTGTCCGTCGTCGTCCAGGAGGCGGGCGTCCTGGTCGGGCCGTTGGTCGTGCCGGGAGCGACTCCGTGCCTGCGCTGCGTGGACCTGTGGCGCGCCGACGTCGACGAGCGCTGGGGCGTCGTCGTCGCGCAGCTTGCCGCGAGAACGCGCCCGCACGGTCCGGAGGAGAGCTCGCTCGCCGCGGTGGCCGGGTCCCTCGCCGCAGCTCAGGCCCTGGCACACCTGGACGGCCGCGTCCCGACCGTCCGCGGGGCCGGCCTCGAGGTGTCTCTCCCCGAGGCCGTCCCGCGCGTCCGGTCGTGGTCGGTGCACCCGGACTGCGGGTGCGGGGCGATCCCTCTCCCGCGCCGCGACGACGCGCCCTCCGAGATCACGCCGGCTGAGATCGCGCCGGCTGAGATCGCGCCGGCTGAGATCACGCAGTCCGAGATGACCCCGTTCGAGTTCACGCCGCCGGAGACTGCGTCTTGCGTGGGCGACCGCGGCCGCGCTTGACCGCGACGACGACACCGTCCACGAACACCTCGCCGCCCCAGACGCCCCACGGCTCGGCGCGCTCGATCGCCCCCGCGAGGCACCCCGTCATGAGCGGGCACTGGCGGCACAGCGCCTTGGCCCGCTCGACCTGTGCGGACTGCTCTGCGAACCAGAGCTCGGGGTCGCCGGCTCGGCACGGGATGAGGTCCGCGATGACACGGTCGAACTGCCGACGTTCCTCGTCGGCGGAGATGGTCGATGACTCGTCGGGGGGCCAGGGTCCTGAGCCGCCTTGGTTCATCGTGTCGAGCAGCGTGGTGAGCCGCACGATGTCCTCCTGATGTCCTTGCGAAGGTCTGCTGTGAGGTGGGGACACCACGTCGGCGGTCCACCGCTCACGGACGGAGCAGGAAAGACGAAGGCCGTGGATCCCGAGAGGGACTCCACGGCCGGCGAGATCAGGGTCTGGTCAGACCGTGATGATCCCGAGGAGTGGAGTCGCGGAGAAAGGGACGTCGCTGCGGACTGCCGCGCGGAACGCGGCATCGCGAAGGCGGGTGAACGTCATCCGATGCTCCCGGCAGCGGGCGCAGCGATCCCCTGGATCCGCATCGAGGCGGGTGCGAGGGATCGCGGGACGACGATCGCAGCGCAGTACGCCGCGTCCATCTCCGCAGTCCTGGTTGTCTTCAATGCACCCACCTCCTTCTGTCTCGGGCATCAGTCGTGACGCCGCACGGTCGAGGACGTTGACCACCTTAGGCTCGCCTCTCCGCCGGGCACAACCGATTATCTGACCCGTGTTGCGGCGGCCGATCCTGAGCCGTCGTTCGCGCCGACGGGTGTGGACACGAGAGCCAGGATCGTCTCGCCGTAGTGCGAGAGCTTGGCGGGTCCCATGCCCTTGATCGCCGCGAGCTCGGGCATCGTGCCCGGTCGGAGCTCGGCGATGGCCTCCAGGGTGCGGTCGACCAGCACGGTGAACGCCGGGACGCCGGCCTCGACCGCGACGCTCGACCGCCAGCCTGCGAGCCGGTCGTAGAGCCCTGCGTCGAAGTCCCCGGTCAGGTGCGCACCGCGTGGCGTCCGACCACGGCCTCCCGCCGGCGCCGCGGTGTGCTCGGGCCAGAGCCCGTCGAGGAATCGGCTCCGACGACGCGTCGCGCGGCCTCCGGGGTTTCGAGCCCGGGAGAACGAGAGCTCCAGGTGCTCACGCGCTCTGGTGATACCGACGTACAGCAGGCGCCGCTCCTCGGCGATCGCCGCGTCGGTCTCGGCGAGCGAGATCGGCATCAGCCCCTCGCTCAGGCCTGCGAGGAACACCGCGTCCCACTCGAGCCCCTTGGCGGCGTGCAACGACGCGAGCGTCACGCCCTCGACCGTCGGGGCGTGCTGCGCCGAGGCGCGCTCGTCGAGCTCGGCGAGGAAGTCGGCGTAGGAGGCCTGGAACCGGGTCGCGAGGTCGTCGGCGAGACCGACCAGCGCCTGCATCGACTCCCACCGTTCACGGACCGCTCCGCGGGACGCCGGCGGCTCGGGCGACCACCCGGCCGAGAGCAGGACGTCGCGGACCGTCTCGACCATCGGCGTCTCGGCATCGGCGGCGCGGCCGGCGCCCCGGAGGAGCACGATCGCGTCACGGACCTCGCGCCGCGCGAAGAACCGCTCTCCGCCACGGACGAGGTAGCCGATGCCGGCCGCGGCCAGGGCCTGCTCGAAGGCCTCCGACTGCGCGTTGGTGCGGTACAGCACCGCGATCTCGCTCGGTCGCGTGCCGGCGGCCACGAGACGCGCGACCCGCTGCGCCACGCCGGCCGCCTCGACGTCGTCGTCGTCGTAGACCGTGAACCCGATCGGCGGACCGTCCGGCCGCTGGGCCACGAGCTCGAGCGGAGCCGTTCCCCTGCCGCGGGCGTCGCGCCGGGCGAGCAGCCGGTTGGCCAGCGAGACGACCTGCGGTGTCGATCGGTAGTCCCGGACGAGCCGGATCACCTGGGCGGTCGGGTGCTGCGACCGGAACGTCAGGAGGTGGTGGGGGGTCGCGCCCGTGAAGGAGTAGATCGTCTGGCTCGGGTCCCCGACGACGCACAGCTCCTGGCGGCCGCCGAGCCACTGGTCCAGCAGGAACTGCTGGAGCGGCGACACGTCCTGGTACTCGTCCACCACGAAGTGCCGGTACTGCGTGCGGACCTGCTCGGCCACGTCGTGACGGGTGTGGAGCATGTCACCGAGCATGAGCAGGACGTCCTCGAAGTCGATCACGCCACGCTCGGTCTTGACGTCCTCGTACGTCGTGATCAGACGCGCGACCGCGTGATGGTCGTAGCCGGACGGTGCCGGGCGGTCGATCGCCGCGGTCGCCCGGACGTAGTCGTCCGCGGTCACCAGGCTGACCTTCGACCACTCGACCTCCGATGCGAGGTCGCGCACGGCGACCCGGTCCACGTCCAGCCCGAGGCGACCCGCCGCCTCCGCGATCACGGTCGCCTTGTGCTCGAGGATCCGGGGCGGTGCGCCGCCGATCACCTTCGGCCAGAAGAACCCGAGCTGACGCAGCGCCGCGGCGTGGAAGGTCCGCGCCTGCACGCCGCCCACCCCGAGGTCACGCAGACGCGTCCGCATCTCACCCGCGGCCCGTGCGGTGAAGGTCACCGCGAGCACGGCCGACGGACGGTAGACGCCTGTCCGCACGCCGTACGCGATGCGGTGGGTGATCGCCCGCGTCTTCCCGGTGCCCGCGCCCGCGAGCACGCAGACGGGGCCCGTCAGGGCGCGGGCCACCTCGCGCTGGTCGGGGTCGAGGGCATCGAGCAGGTCGTCGGTTGACATCCCCCCGATCCTCCCAGGTCCGACCGACACGAGCGGTGGGGGACGGCGCCCCGGACGTCGTCGCCGTCCGGATCGGCGGCGGTCCGGGCGGCACGACCGCCGCGCGCCCGGAGGAGTCCGGAGGAGTCCGGCAGAGTCCGGCAGAGTCCGGCGGAGTCCGGCAGAGTCCGGCTTCTCGGGGAACGTCCGCAGGAGTCCGGCATGACCGGGAAGGTCCGAGACGCGAACGGTGTTCCTCTCAAGACGAACGCACGACCACCGACCGGCGACGAGGAACCATGACGACGCAGACGATCCCTGAGACCGGCACCATCACGATGTACACGACGGGATGGTGCGGCTACTGCCGGCGCCTGAAGTCCCAGCTCGACAGCGCAGGGATCGGCTACGTCGAGATCAACATCGAGGAGGTGCCGGGAGCGGCGGAGTTCGTCGAGAAGGTCAACGGTGGCAACCAGACCGTGCCGACGATCCTGTTCCCGGACGGCACCGCCGCGACGAACCCGTCTCTCGCCGAGGTGCGCGCCCGGCTCTCCTGAGGGCACCGAGGCTCTCCCGAGGGGACCGAGACTCTCGCGAGGGCATCGAGGCCGACCGGGCGCTGCCCGAGCCGTCGGGACCGGGCGCCCAGCCCGCCACAGTGCTCCGAGCTGGGGCCGACGCGGCCCTCCCAGCCCTGATCCGACGCGGTTCAGCGCCCCTCCGACCACCCCGGTCCGCTGACGGGTCCGGTCAGCGGACCGCCGAACCAGTCCTCGATCAGCGCCCGCGCGATCGAGGTGCGTGAGGGCAGCACCACCTCGGCCGACCGGACGGCGTCGGCGAGCTCGTGCCGCGCGAACCACCGCGCCTCGGTGACCTCGACCCCGTCGACCGCCAGCTCGGTGGAGAGCGCGCGCCCGCGGAACCCGAGCATGAGGGAGGCCGGGAACGGCCACGGCTGGCTCGACACGTACTCGACGTCACCGACCAGCACCCCGACCTCCTCGCGGACCTCGCGTCGAACGGCCTGCTCGAGCGGCTCGCCCGGTTCGACGTATCCCGCCAGCGTGGAGAACCGACCGGGCGACCACGGCGCCGCATGGCCGAGCAGCAGCCGATCCTCCCCGTCCGTGACCGCCATGATCACCGCGGGATCGGTGCGCGGGTAGTGCAGGCTGCCGTCCTGGGTGCACCGGCGCACCCAGCCCGACTCCTCGACCGTCGTCGCGGACCCGCACCGGGGGCAGCGCGGATGGCTCACGTGCCAGGCCGCGAGCGCGACCGCCGTGGTCGCGAGCCCCACGTCCTGGGGCGAGAGGTCCGTCCCGACCTCGCGGAGCGGCGACCACACGAGCCCAGGCGCGATCACGGCGAACGGGTCCTCGGCGGGGACCCCTTCGAGGTCCGCCTGCGCCTCCGCCTCCGGCACGTGCAACCCGAGGTAGGCCGCACCGTCCTCACCGAGTCCGAGCAGGAGCCACTCCGGCGTCGGACCGACGGCCGGGACGACGGCGTCAGGCGGAACCAGGCCGAGGCGCACACCGTCGCCCCCGACGGTCGCGACGAGTCCGCGTCGGACCAGCACGACGCGCGTCCGGGCGTCGTCGACGAGCCGTCCGAGGAGACCGGGTTCGCCGCGGCGCGCCGCGGCCCGGTCGATCGTGGCCCGGGACAGCGGAAGATCTGACCACTCCATCCGCCCACGGTACGTCGCCGCGCCGGATCCCCGGCGCCCCCGTCGTGTCGGCCGATCCCGGGGCGGCCGACACGGTGCCTTCGCGTTCCCGGGGCAGCGGGTCCCGCCGGGCAGGTGCCCACGGACACGCCAGGGCAGTACCCGGGCAACCGCGGCCGCCCGACCTACGCTGGATGACGTGCCTCGCTCACCCCTCGCCCTCGCCGCTCTCGCGACCGTCGCCATCCCGGGCCTTGACGCGTTCGACGTGCGCCGGCCGCGCGACTCGGGGGGTGACGTCGACACCGCCGTCGTGATCGACGCGACGCGTCACCGCTGGATCGTCCGTGCCCCGGTCAGCCCCGCCGGGGGCGCCGCGCTCGAGGCGGAGGTCGGCCTGCTCGAGCTGCTCGCCGAACAGATCGACGCGGGCGCGCTGCCGTTCGGCGTGCCACGGGTGGCCGGGTTCGCGCACCTTCCCGAGGGCGGGCGCGCCGTCGTCCATGCGGAGCTGCCCGGCAGGCCGTTGCGGCTCGAGACGCTTCCGCCCGGTCCGGGTCTCGCCGCGTCGCTCGGTCGGGCCCTCGCCGCGCTCCACGAGCTCCCGACCTCGGTCGTCGAGAACGCCGGCCTCCCCGCCTACGACGCCGAGGCCTACCGGCAGCGACGGATGGCCGAGGTCGACGAGGCGGCGCGGACCGGACACGTACCGGTCCGCCTCCTGCGTCGCTGGGAGGCTGCGCTGGAGAACGTCGCCGTCTGGCGCTTCCGGCCGACCGTCGTCCACGGTGACCTCACGATCGAGAACGTCCTCGTCGCCGACGGTGGTGTCAGCGCGATCCTCGGCTGGGGCGAGGCGAAGGTCGCCGACCCCGCCGACGACCTCGCCTGGCTCATGGTCGCGGCGCCGCACGACGCGGCGGAGTCGGTCATGGAGGCCTACCAGCTCCGGCGCACGGAGCTGCTCGACCCGCACCTCACCGAGCGCGCCTACCTCGCGGGTGAGCTCGCGTTGGCGCGGTGGCTCCTGTACGGCGTGCGGTCGAACGACGACGAGATCGTCGCGGACGCCGTGCAGATGCTCGACGACCTCGACGCGTCGTCCGCGTCGGACGACGTCGCCGAGGGCGACGACCCAGACCTGGTGCCTGCGAGCGCCTTCGACCGTCACGCCGGCGACGTCGTCCCGAGGTTCTCCTTCCGCGACACGTTCTGACCGTCCGGCGCCGCTTCCGTGACGGCAGTCAGGAAGGCCTCGATCTCCTGCTCGTCGAGCAGCCGCTGCGGGTAGACGGTCTCACCCGCGGCGACGTAGAAGAACGCAGCCCGCACGTGCTCGAGGGGCGTTCCGGTCCATCGCGACCAGGCCAGTCGGTAGACGGCGAGCTGGAGCTCACGCGCGCGCATGGCCTCCGGGTCGGCGGGCGGACGCCCCGTCTTCCAGTCGACGACGACGACCGGACGACGCGTCGTCCCGGTGCCGGACGGCACGGGAGCCGATCGCACGGAACCTGACGGCACCGCAGCGGACGGCACGGAACCCGGCGGCACCGCAGCGGACGGCACCGCAGCGGACGGCAGCGTCGGCGCATCCGGATCGGGGAAGACCGCGTCTATCCGGGAACGGAGCACGTAGCCCGCCACGGGCGTCTCGATGTCGACCTCGACGGCCACCGGAACCCGGTCGGCCCACGGGCTCCGGAGGAAGCTCTCGCGCAGCGACCGGTCGTCCGCAGTCGGCAGGTCCGCGTCGTCGTCGCTCCCGGGGAGGTCCTCGAGGTCGACGAGCGCGGGCGCCGCGAAGTGGGACTCGACCCAGGCATGGAAGCGCGTGCCTCGACGCGCCTGCGGTGACGGTTCGAGCGGGACGGGACGGCGGAGCGCGCCGGCGAAGGCCTGCGGGTCGGCCGCCAGCCGGACCACCGCGGAGGCGGAGAGGTGCGCCGGGAGCTCGACTCCCGGATCCGGCGTCGCCCGACGGCGACGTTCCTCGAGAAGGAGGACGACGTCGCGGGTCCGCTCGTCCACGCCGGCAGCATCGGAGCCGCCGGCGCCGACGAGCACCGTCGTCGTCCCGAGCCTGGTGCGTACCGCATCCGCCGCGCGCTCGAGGGCATCACGACGCCCACCGGGCGCATCCGGGCGCGGCCAGCGCGGCAGGTCCGCGCCGCTCGGCGGCTCGGGCCGTGCCTCGGTCGGCCCGTCGAGGTTGCCGTCGGCCACCACGAGCCCGGCCTCGACGAGCTCGGACAAGAACAGCGCGGCAGGGTGCGCGGTGGTCGCGTCCCGCCAGTACGAGCCTGTCAGCAGGAGGTGGTGCCGCGCACGCGTCACCGCGACGTAGGCGAGACGTCGCTCCTCGCGCAGCTGATGCGCACCGGCGTCGACGACGAACTGCTCGCGCCGCAGCTCGAGCTCCTTGGGGCTGCCGGCGTCCCGGTAGGCGAACACCGGCAGGTCTCCGGCGTCGCCACGCAACGGGTAGGGCAGCGTGCCGAGGCCCGTCAGCCATCCCGAGTCGCGCGGACCGCTCGCCCCGAGCGTCCTGATCGCCGGGAAGACCCCGTCGCTCAGGCCGGCGACCACGACCACGTCCCACTCGAGCCCTTTCGCACCGTGCACGGTGATGAGCTGCACCGCGTCCGGGTCCGGGTCGGCAACCGGGCGGTCGAGCCCGCGCTCCTCACGCTCGGCGGCCTCGAGCCACGCCAGGAATGCGCCGAGGGTCGGCAACGGCGAGTCGCCCGCGAAGTCGGCCGCGACCCCGCGGAACGCGTCGAGGTTCGCACGCCCGCGACCGGCGCCGAGACCCGGCCGGGCGCTCACCTCGATGTCGAGTCGAAGGAGCCGCTCGGCCTCGGCCACGAGCTCCGGCAGTGACAGGTAGGCGTGCTCGCGCAGCAGCCGCAGTGCGGTGGCCAGGTCCGCGAGGCGCTCGTGCGCGGCCGCGCTCAGGGTCCGCCCCTGACGACTGGTCCACCCGCTCCGGGGGAGGTCCTCGAGGGCGTCGACGATGCTGCGGTCGTCGACCACGTCGCCCTCGAGGCCGCTCGAGCCGCTGCGCGCACCGACGAGCTCGGACGACCAGTCGGCGAGAGCGTGCAGGTCGGCCGCGCCGAGCCGCAGCCGTGGCCCCGTCAGCAGTCGCATGAGGGCGTCACCCCGCGACGGGTCGTGGGCGGCCTGCAACGCCGCCACCAGGTCGGTCACCTCGGGTGACGTCAGCAGCCCACCCAGCCCGACGACCTCGACCGGGATGCCCCGGGCCCGCAACGCCTCCCGGATCGCGGAGAACTGGGCGCGCTTGCGGCACAGCACCGCCGCCGTGACCGGCGACGTCACCTGGCCTCCACGACGCGACGACGGGCGCCAACGCGCGGCGACGAACTCGGCGATCGCCGCGGCCTCGGCGGCCTCGTTCTCGGCGTAGTGGGCCCGCACCTCCCCCGCACCTGCTGCGGGTCGCGCCCGGAGCGGCGGGTCGCCCACCGCGTGCCCGGCGGTGCGCAGCTCGGCGGACACCGCGTTCGCGACGTCGAGGACCGCCTGGTCGTTGCGCCACGAGACGCTCAGCGTGAGCCGTCGCGCCCGCGCACTCGAACCGCTCTCGGCCGATCGCCGGAACTCGTCCCGGAAGCGCTCGAGCCCTCCGGCGCTCGCCCCACGCCACCCGTAGATGGACTGCTGCGGATCACCGACGGCCATCACGGGGTGCCCGTCGCCGAACAGCTGGTGCAGAAGACGCGCCTGCACCACGGAGGTGTCCTGGTACTCGTCGAGCAGCACCACCCGGAACCGCGCCCGCTCGCCGTCCCGGACCGCCGGGACCTCGCGCGCGAGGCGCTCGGCCAGCGCGACCTGGTCCCCGAAGTCGAGCGCCTCCTCCGAACGCTTCCGGCGCCGGTAGGCGTCCACGACGTCCAGGACCCGGAGCCGCTCCTCGAGCGAATCCACGAGAGCGATCACCTTGGCGTACGGCGCACGCGGGCGATCGCCCGCGGGGGTCTCGGTGATCGTGTCGATGAGGTCGCGGATCCGTCTCCGCGCCTCGTCGGGGGTCAGGACGTGCTCGTTGAGCGCACCGTCGAGGGAGCGGACCGCGGCCACGACCGTCGAGACGGCTGCATCCGTCGCCAGGTCCTCGCCCCAGTGCTCGACGACGTCGCTCGCGAGCTGCCACTGCGCCGCCTCACCGAGCACCCGGGCTCCGGGTTCGATCCCGATCCGGAGCACGTGGTCACCGACGAGGGACGCGGCGTACGAGTTGTAGGTCGAGATCGTCGGGCGGACCAGGTCGAGCGCACCCTGCGCCGTCACGGAGCCGGGGAGCACGCGGTCGAGGTGCCGGAGCCGCACCGTCACCCGCTCGCGGAGCTCTCCGGCGGCCTTGCGCGTGAACGTGAGGCCGAGGACCTGGTCGGGCTCGACCAGCCCGTTGGCGACCAGGTAGACGACGCGCGCGGCCATGGTCTCGGTCTTCCCGGAACCCGCGCCGGCGACCACGAGGACCGGCTCGAGCGGGGCCTCGATGATCGCCCGCTGCTCCTCGGTGGGCTGGTGCGGCTGCCGCAGCAGCCGAGAGATCTCGACGGCGCTGAACCGGGTCACTGGCCGACCTGCTCGCCGTCGTCCTGCGCGGGGCAGCTGCGCCGTACCGGGCACGTCGGGCACAGGTCGTTGACGGTCGCCGTGAAGCACGAGGCCGCCATCGCCTCGACGGCCCCGGCGATCGCGCGATGCGCATGGGTGGCCCCCGTCTCGTCGGGCTCGAGCGCCTGCTGGTGGCGTTCCGCGTAGCCCTTGTTGACGTCCCCCACGAAGACGAGCCGGGCGCCCGCACTGCGCGTCCCCACCGGGAGACCCTCGAACGCGCCCGCGTCGACCGCGAGCTGGTAGCTGCCGAGCTGCGGGTTCTGCTCGCTCTCCTCCGCCCTCGGAGCGCGCCGACCGGTCTTGAGGTCGACCACCTCGACCTCGCCGTCGCCCACGTCCTCGAGGCGGTCGGCCGTCCCGCGCACGAGCGCCCTGCCGACCTCCAACCGGAACGGTGCCTCGAGGAGCACCGGCTCACCGGCCTGCGCCAGGTAGTCCGCGAGGCGCCGGATCATCCTCTCGGCCCGTCGACGCTCGGCCGTCGCGGTCCAGCCATCTCCCAGGCCGAGCTCGCCCCACCGTCGGTCGAGCTCCGCGGAGAGCTCGGCGTACGTCCCGCGCGGCAGGTCATGAGCGAGCGCGTGCACGAGGGTGCCGAGCGACTGGCTGGTGGCCCCGGGCGCCGCACCTCCGGCGCTCTCGAGCGCCCAGCGCAGTGCGCACGTCCGGACGAGCTCCACCTTCGACGGCGAGACCGGCACGACGGCCTCCTCCGCCCACAGCGGTTCCTCGCTCGAGAACGGGGCGAGTCCGTACCACTGGCCCGGGTCAGCACCGTCCACCCCCTCGCGGGCCAGCACCGCGAGCAGCCGCGCGGCCTCGACGTCGAGCACGCCCTCCGCTGCCGCCGGGTCGGTGCCGACGCTCCCCTCGAGGTCCGCGCGCAGACCGGCCACGACACCGCCGAGGTCGAGCGGTCGACCGGCGACCGTCCGCCGCGGGTCCCGCCCGTCCTCGTCCTCGACCTCCCCGGGCTGCACGAGGTCGACGAACGACGACGGGACGAGGTCCTCCCCGTCGACCGCGGTGACCAGGAGCGACGTCCGGGCCCGTGACGTCGCGACGACGAACGCCCGGAGCTCGTCGCCCAGCACCGCGCGACGGGCGACGGCGCCGGGATCGCCCGGCCCCGCGTCGCGCCCGTCACAGATCTCGACGAGCCGACCCGCGCCGAGCAGCGAGTCGCGGAGCCGGAGGTCGGGCCACACGCCGTCCTGCACGCCCGCGACCACGACGTGGTCCCACTCCCGCCCGGCGGCACCCGCGGGCGTCAGCACGGCGACCGCATCTCGGCTGCTCGAACGCGCGGCGAGGGTGTCCGCCGGGAGGTCCTGGGATCGGAGGTACTCGAGGAACGCGCGCGGCGGCGCCTGCGGCAGCCGGTCCACGAAGGTCTCGGCGGCCCGGAAGAGGGCAAGGACCGCGTCGAGGTCGCGATCGGCGCGCGCGCCGGTCGCACCGCCCCCGAGCGCGGTGCGGCGCCAGCCCTCGGCCACGTCCGCGCCGGCCCACAGCGACCACAGGACGGTCTGCACGTCCGAGCCGGGTCGCTCGAGCTCGGTGCGCCCGGCAGCGAGCGACCGCGCCACCCGCACGACACCACGCCGGACGGTCGCGGGGAGCGACTCGGCGCGCGCCGGGTCGGCGAGGACCTCGACGAGCAGCGCGTCGCTCGCCCGCCCGCCGCCCCCCGAGAGCTCCTCCGCCCGCAGCGCCCGGCGGAGTCGTCGGAGCCCGATGCTGTCGAGCCCGGCGAGGGGTGACGTGAGCAGGGCGACCGCGACCTCGGGTCCGAGCTCGACCGGACCGTCTGCGAGCACGCTCTCGAGCGCCACGAGCAGCGGACGGACCGCCGGCTCCTGGTGCAGGGCGAGATCGCTGCCGATCACCGCGACGGGGACCGCCGCCGCCGCGAGAGCACGACGCAGCGCAGCCACCTGACCACCGGTGCGCGCGATCACCGCCATCGAGTCCCACGGCGCGTCGTGATGCAGGTGTGCGCGTCGGAGATGTTGCGCGACGAGAGCCGCCTCCTGGGCCGTGCTCGGGAGGAGCGCGACCCGGACGGCGGCGCCCACCGGTCGGGGTTCCGGCGCAGGGCCCGGCCCGGCGGCGCGGTGCGCGGCGACGCCGCTGGTCGGCAGCGCCTCGGTCACGCGTCGGACCGTGTCACGGAGGTCCGTCCCGTGCCGCCACGCCGTGGACAGCACGATGCGCTCGGCCCCGAACCTGCCGGCACCGACGCCCCTCGACTCGGCAGCGGCGACCCGCTGCGGGCTCGCTCCCCGGAAGGTCTGCACCGCGGCATCAGGATCCGCGAGCATCACCAGCCGCGAGCCGTCGTCGGCGAGCACCGTCAGCAGGCGACTCATCGCTGCGGTGCTCTCGTGATGGTCGTCGACCACCACGAGCCGCCAGTGCGGTCGCGACGTCCCGGGCACCTCGTCCTGCCAGGCCTGCAGCGCCTCGGCCGCCTCGTCCACGACGGTCGCGGCGTCGAAGCGTTCGCCGACGTCCGGCGTCTGCTGCCTCAGCCGCGTGACGGCCAGGTACTCGCGGTAGAACCCGGCGGCGGCCTCCCACTCCGGCCGCCCGTGCTCGACCCCGAGCCGCGCGAGGTCGACGTCGCGCAGTCCGCGCTCGGCCGCGCGCATGAGCAGGTCGCGCAGCTCGTCGCGGAAACCCCGCAGGCCGAGGACCTCGGCGGGGACGGAAGCCGGCCAGCCCAGCGGCACCCCGTCACCCGCCGCGTGCCCGGCCAGGAGCTCGCCGATCACGAGGTCCTGCTCCGGACCGGTGATGAGGGTCGGCGGTGGTTCCCGCAGCAGGGCGGCGCGCGAGCGGAGCAGGGCGAACGCCGCCGACGCCGCGGTGCGCACGACGGGGCTCGTCGTCGTGCGGCGCAACCGCGCGGAGAGCCGGTCCCGCAGGTCGGCGGCACCGCGCCGCGTCGCGGCGAGCACGAGCACGTCCTCGGGCGCGACGCCGTGGTCGACGGCCGCGAGCACGGCCTCGACCGCCACGGTCGTCTTGCCCGTCCCCGGCGCACCGAGCACGAGGAGCGCCCCACCGGCGCGAGGAGCCGAACCCGCGGCCGGCCGCACGTCACCGGTCGGTGCGACGCGCCACCCCTGCGAGCACCAGGCCGCGACGGCAGCCTGGCCGGCGTCGAGACGCACGGGCGACGGACCGCCATCGGCGAGGGCCGGGCGCCGCAGGCTCACGTCGGGCCCCGCGGACGTCGTGCGGGGATGTGCCGCTCCGAGGCCGGGTGGGGCGGCGGCGGGGCCGCGCGCAGCGCCAGGACGGGGAGACGCCGCGCGGGGAGGGGCACCACCGGTCGTCACGGTCCCGATCCCACCACACCGCACCGACACATCGGCCCCGGCGCCGCTCGAGCGTCTCGACCGGAGTCCGCCACGACGGCCGCGGAACCACGCGCCGTCAGGGGTTCGGCCACGCGTTGGGCAGGCAGGGGGCTGCTGCGTAGGTCTGCTGCTGCATCACGGGCGCGAGGTGCCCCGCACCGGGGCACGTCACGTGTCCGTGACCGAGCAGGTGCCCGACCTCGTGGTTGACGACGTACTGCCGGTACGTCCGGACGATCCCGCTGAACTCCGGCGTCGCCGTCACCCAGCGCGCGTAGTTGATCGTCGCGTGGCCGTCGATCGCGCACGAGACCTCGCCCTGGGTACGGAGCGGCGCGCACAACCGGTCCACGGTGCTCGCCGACGCGAGCACCACCCGGTAGTCGGCGGCGTCGTCCGTCCGCGCGAAGGAGAACGCGCCGCCCGCTCCCCACCCGCGCGGGTCGTTGAGCGTCTCCATCACGTACGCGGCGAACCGGGCCGCGTCGACGTCGAGCCCCTCCTCGACCTCGACCCGCACGGTCTTCACCGCGCCCGGTCGCGGCGCAGGGTCGTCGCCCGGGACGACGACGAGCCGCCCGCTCGCGCTCGCCGGGACGTCCAGCGACAGGACACCCGCGGCGACGTCGTCCGTGGTGCGCGGATCGGTCGACGGTGCCGTCGTCGGAGCGGGTACCGGGGCCGTCACCGACGCCCCGCTCGCCGCCGCCGGGCCGTCCGCACCGTCGGTGCGGGCGGCGGCGTCGGCCGTCGACTGGTTGCCCGAGCCGGCGTCGTCGCTCACGCCGGTCGCCGCGACGTCGACGGCCCGCGTCCGGTCGTTCGCGCTCGACCAGAGCGCGGCTCCACCGGCCCCGGTCCCCAGCCCGACGAGAACCACGAGGACGACCAGCACCGGTGCGAGCGCCCCACGGTGGCCGCGGCCCGTCGCGTGTCGGCGGGGCCCCGGTTCCATGACCCCATGCTCGCACCACCGCGAGACGCCCGCGCATAGTCTTCCCCCATGGCCGACCTCGGTGAGAACGCCGCACGCGGACCACGGATGCCCCGGGACGAACGCCGGACCCAGATCCTCGCCCTCGCCCGCGACCTGTTCGCGACCGAGGGGTACCACCACGTCTCGATGGACGACATCGCGCTGCGGGCCGAGGTCTCCAAGCCCGTCCTCTACCGTCACTTCCCGTCCAAGCTCGACCTCTACATGGCCGTCATCGGACAGCGCGGGGAGGATCTCCTGACGGCGGTCGACGCGGCGCTCGCACCCGTCGACCGCGACGCCGGGCAGCAGGAGTCCGGGCGAGCCGTGGTGAAGGCGGTGGTCCGCGCGTACTTCGACTTCGTCGCCGGCGCCGGGGAGGCGTCGTCGTTGCTGTTCGAGTCGGACCTCCTGAAGGATCCGGCGATCCGCGAGCAGATCGACCTCGCGGCCTCCTCGGGCTCGGCGCACATCAGTCGGGTCCTCCAGGACGTCTCCGGCCTCCCGGCCGCCCAGACGGAGCTCCTGGTCACGGGGCTCACCGCGATGGCCCGCTCGGCGGCGACGCACCACTTCCGGAGCACCGAGCCGCTCGACCTGGAGGCGGCGGCCGACCTCGTCGGGCAGCTGGCCTGGGGCGGCATCGCGGTCCTCGTCCGCGGCAACAGGCCGGACGACGGCACACCGAGGCTCCTGCGTCCGACCACCGCCCCCTCGACCGAGGGTCCGGCGCCGACCACCTAGGATGGTGGGACGGTCGCCCCGGACAGGACGACCGGACACCGATGCGAGGGAGGGTACCCATGGCCGTGGAGATCACGATCGGCGTGCAGAACCAGGCGCGCGAGCTCGTGGTGGAGAGCGACCAGGCGCCCGACGAGATCGCTGCCGCCGTCGCCGCCGCCCTCGACGGCGCCCCGGCTCTGACCCTGGTCGACGTCCGCGGTCGCCGGATCATCATCCCGACCGCCGTGCTCGGCTACGTGGAGATCGGCTCGGACGTCCAGCGCAAGGTCGGCTTCAGCAGCCTCTGAGCCGTGCGCACGGCCTGGCGCATCGGCACGCTCGCCCGTCTGCACCCTGGGGCCCCTCCGCACCCGCTGGCGGTCGGAGCTGCCTGACCTCTGAGCGGCCTGACCTCTGACCCGACCGCTCAGGCGGTCAGACCCAGCCGCGCCATCCTGCGGGTGTGCTCGGCCGTGAGCTGACCGAAGAGCTTGGGTGAGCGGTCGCCGCCGGCATCGGCGAGATCGACCGTCGCGAGGCGGAGCAGGTCGGGGTGGTCCGCCAGCACCCTCTGCACGACCCCGAGCGCTTCGCCGACGAGCCGTCGCCCCCACAGGGCGAGCCGCGAGGCCAGGACGTCGTCGGCGCTCCCCGCCGCGAGGAGCTCGGCGGCCGCGACGTCCGCGTAGGCGACGTCGTCGAGCACGGACAGCACGACCGCCCTGGTCTGCTCGTCCAGCCCGCCGGCGAGGTGGCGGCAGAAGTCGTCGGCGACCCCGTAGCCGACGACGGCCTTCAGCAGCCGCTCCCACCACGTGCTGGGCGGGGTGCGCGCATCGAAGTCGTCGAGGACGTGCGCGAACGGGGCCATCGCGACGAGCGGGTCCGCGCCCAGCGCCGTGAGCCGGTCGAACAGCAGCCCCAGCCGCGCGATCGCCGCGGCGGACGCCTGCGCGAGCTGGACCTTGTCCTTCAGCGTCGGAGCCTCGGCCGCGTCGGCCGCGAGGCGTTCGAAGGTCGCGAGCTCGAGTCCGGCGACGAGGCCCAGCACCGCGACGTCGTCGCCGACGGTGGTGGACCCGGGGGTGGACACGTCGGGGGAAGGGGTGGCCGCGGTCATCCCTGCAGCGTAGCCCGCACGGTCCGACGCGCGGGCGGGCGCCATCGGACCCGCCCGTGACGGCATCCGATAGCATGGTCGTCGTACATCGGTTGCCCGGTCGTCTCGACCTTCTCGCTCCGTCACGTCCACGTCTGTTGACCACCCTGCCGGTCCTGGCAAGCCGGTCGGTCCGGGCGCGCACGTCACGCGGGCGGCGTACTTCCACGATCGGCTGCCGGCCAACCTCTGGCGGCGACGGACCATCAGGTCCGCGCGCCGAGTCACGCGAGCACGTCACGCGCGGCGCTCCGCCAGCCGAATGCTGTGAGGCATCCGCATGACCTATGACACCGAGACCGAGACGGCCGCTCCCGGCGACCTGAGCACGCCCGCTGGCGCCGCCGCGCAGCCGCACAGCACCATCCACGTCGCGGACAAGTCGTTCGCCGACTTCGACATCCGCCGGGAGATCGTCGACGCCCTCGCGGACGTCGGCATCACCTCGCCCTTCGCGATCCAGGCGATGACCCTTCCGGTGGCGCTCGCCGGCGGCGACATCATCGGTCAGGCCAAGACCGGCACCGGCAAGACGCTGGGCTTCGGCATCCCGCTGCTCAACCGCGCGGTGGCCCCGGGCGAGGACGGCTACGAGACGCTCGCGGGGCCCGGCAAGCCGCAGGCCCTCGTGGTCGTCCCCACGCGTGAGCTCGCGGTGCAGGTCGCCGGCGACCTCAGCACGGCGTCGGCCCGCCGTTCGGTCCGCGTCGTCCAGCTCTACGGCGGCCGCGCCTACGAGCCGCAGGTCGCGAGCCTGACCGCCGGTGTCGAGGTCGTGGTCGGCACGCCGGGCCGCATGATCGACCTGATGAACCAGGGCTACCTCGACCTGTCGCACGTGCGCACGGTCGTGCTCGACGAGGCCGACGAGATGCTCGACCTCGGGTTCCTGCCCGACGTCGAGAAGCTGTTGGCGCGGACACCCGCCTCGCGCCACACGATGCTCTTCTCCGCGACGATGCCGGGCGCGATCGTGGCGATGGCACGTCGGTACATGACGCAGCCCACGCACATCCGCGCGAGCGAGCCGGACGACCCGGGCGTCACCCTCAAGAACATCAAGCAGGTCGTCTACCGCGCGCACGCCCTCGACAAGGTCGAGGTGCTCGCCCGGATCCTGCAGTCCCAGGACCGTGGCCTGACGATCGTGTTCGCGCGCACCAAGCGCACCGCGGCGAAGGTCGCGGAGGAGCTCGTCGAGCGCGGCTTCGCTGCCGGTGCGATCCACGGCGACCTCGGCCAGGGTGCGCGCGAGCAGGCGTTGCGCGCGTTCCGCCACGGCAAGGTCGACGTGCTCGTCGCCACGGACGTCGCGGCGCGCGGCATCGACGTCGACGACGTCACCCACGTCGTCAACTACCAGTGCCCCGAGGACGAGAAGACGTACCTGCACCGCACGGGGCGTACCGGCCGCGCGGGGAAGAACGGGACCGCGGTGACGTTCGTCGACTGGGACGACATGCCGCGGTGGGGGCTGATCGACAAGGCGCTCGGTCTCGGCATCCCGGAACCGGTGGAGACCTACTCCAGCTCGGCGCACCTGTACACCGAGCTCGACATCCCCGCCGGCACGAAGGGGCGGCTCCCCAAGTCGGCGCAAGTGCGTGCCGGCCTCGGTGCCGAGGTGCTCGAGGACCTCGGGGAGACGGGCAAGCGCCACACGTCGGCCGCACCACGGTCCGGCGGGCGTGACGCAGGCTCGCGCGGAGGTCGCGACTCGGGCTCGCGCGGAGGTCGCGACTCGGGCTCGCGCGCTGGTCGGGGATCCGCTCCGCGCGAGAACCGCGAGACCGGGCACGGTCACCACGACGTCGCGCCGGGGCCTGCCGCCGCCGCGACCGAGCAGCCCGGCGCGCGCACGGGCGACGAGGCCACCGGGCGCCCGAAGCGCAACCGCAACCGCCGCCGGACACGCGGTGGACGCCCGTCCGAGCAGCCCGGCGGCGACGCACAGGCCTGACCCGATCGGGACGGTGCGTCGGCCGTCGCGGCCGGACCGTTCAGCGGGCCGCTCGTCGCGGTCGCCCGCGGCGGGCGTCGCGCCGTCACGCCACGGATCGCTACCCGGCGGCGATGAACGCCTTGACCGCGTCGGCGACGAGCTGGACCGCGATCGCTGCGAGCAGCAGACCCGCGATCCGGCTGACGAGCGTCGTCCCGCTGTCCTTGAGGATGCGGTGCACGACGGTCGCGAACCGCATCGCGAGGTAGAGGCAGATGTGCACCGCGACGACGCCGAGGGCGATAGCCGTGACGTCCTGCACCGACCCCGTGCTTCGTTGCACGAACACCATCGTCGCGACGATCGCACCCGGTCCGGCCAGCAGTGGCGTGCCGAGCGGCACCATCGCGACGTTCACGCCGGCGTTCCCGGACGGTGTGGGCTCCTCCATCTTCCCGGTGAGGAGCTCCATCGCGACGAACAGGAGCAGCAGCCCGCCCGACGCCTGGAGCGCCGGCAGTGAGATGTGCATGTAGGCCAGCAGCTGCTGGCCGAACACCGCGAACGAGACGATCACGCCGAACGCGACGACGATCGCCTGGCGGGCGGCGTGCCGTCGCTGCCGCCCCGTCATGGCGCTCGTCAGGCTGAGGAAGATCGGCACCGTCCCCGGCGGGTCCATGATCACGAACAACGTGATGAAGACCTCGGTGAACAGACGTAGGTCGATGATCGCGCTCATCCGCGCACCACCGCGACGGCGCCGCGTTCCTCGACCCGAGCGAGCACCCCCGGGTCGGTGAGGTTCTCCGCCAGCGCGTTCGGCTTGCCTGCGCCGTGGAAGTCGCTGGAGCCCGTGACGAGCAGCCCGAGCCGGGCGGCGAGGCCGACCAACCGCTCGACCTGGTCCGGCGGGTTGTCCCGGTGGTGCACCTCGAGACCGACCAGCCCGGCGTCCGCCAGCTCCTCGATCGCGGCGTCGCCGAGCACGCGGCCGCGCTGCTCGGCACCGGGGTGGGCGAGCACCGGCACACCACCGGCGGCCAGCACCAGGTCGATCACCTCGAGCGCCGTGGGCGCGCGATGACGCACGTAGTAGCGCGAGCTCGGGAGCAGCATCGCGGTGAACGCGGCGCTCCGGTCGCGGACGATTCCCTTGGCCACCAGCGCGTCCGCGATGTGCGGCCGCCCCACCGTCGCGCCGACGGCCGTCTGCGCGACCACGTCCTCCCAGGTCAGGTCGTAGTCCTCGGCGAGCAGGTCGACCATCGTGCGGGCCCGGGTGACGCGTGAGGTCCTGGTCGCGCGCATGGCGTCGGCGAGCGGTGCGGAGGTCGGGTCCTGCAGGTAGCTGAGCAGATGCACGCTGATGCCCGCCGCGGACGCGGTCACCTCGCTCCCCCGCACGAGTCCGATGCCGTGGACGAGCGCGGCCTCGGCGGCCTCGTCCCAGCCGTCCGTGGTGTCGTGGTCCGTCAGCGCGACGACGTCGAGGCCTGCGGCGACCGCCTGCTCGACCACGCGCGTCGGGGTGTCGGTCCCGTCGGAGGCGGTGGAGTGGGTATGCAGGTCGATGCGCACCCTGTCAGCCTAGGGGCCCGGTGTCAGGTCGTGAGTCGCGCGGGTGGGACGATGGAGCCATGAGCGCGGACCAGACCTCCCAGCAGCCCGACGGAACCCGCCAGCCCCTCGAGAACCGCGGCAGCAACCGGTCCCAGCGACCGACGTCCGCGGCCTTCCTCGAGTTCGTGACCTCCGGGTGGGCGGACCGGCCGGTGTCGGCAGCCCAGCCCGGTCCGGCCGTCGACTTCACCGCCGCCCGCCGCGAGCGACTCTCGGCGACGTTCCCGGGCGACCGGCTCGTGATCCCGGCAGGCACCTTCCGGGTGAGGTCCAACGACACCGACTACCGGTTCCGCCCGCACTCGGCGTTCGCCCACCTGACCGGGCTCGGCGCCGAGCACGAGCCCGACGCGGTGCTCGTCCTGCACCCGCGGCCGGAGAGCGACGGGGGGCACGAGGCCGTCCTGTACCTGCGACCGCTCGCAGGGCGCGACACCGAGGAGTTCTTCGCCGACTCGCGTTACGGCGAGTTCTGGGTCGGGGCCCGCCCGACGCTCGAGGACGTCAGCGTCGAGACCGGGATCGCGACGGCGCACCTCGACGACCTGCGCGACGCGCTCTCGAAGGACGCCGGTCCGGACGGTGTCCAGGTGCTCGTGGTCCCGGGGGCCGACGACGCGGTCGAGGCGCTCGTCGAGGAGATCCGCGCGGGTCATCAGACCGGCGAGCACGACGAACGGCTCGCCGAGGCGCTCTCCGAGCTGCGGCTGCTGAAGGACGCCTACGAGGTCGAGCAGATGCGTGCGGCCGTGGCCGCGACCGCCGAGGGCTTCGAGAAGGTGCTCCGGGACCTTCCGCGCGCCGTGGCGCACCGCCGTGGCGAGCGCGTGATCGAGGGCACGTTCGACGCCCACGCCCGCGAGGAGGGCAATGCGGTCGGGTACGACACGATCGCGGCGGCCGGCGAGCACGCCACCACGCTGCACTGGACCGACAACGACGGCGTCGTGCGACCCGGCGAGCTCGTCCTGATCGACGCGGGTGTCGAGGTCGACTCGCTGTACACCGCGGACGTCACCCGCACGATCCCGGTCGACGGGACCTTCACCGAGGTCCAGCGCCGTATCTACCAGGCCGTGCTCGACGCCGCCGACGCCGCCTTCGCGGTCGCGGTGCCGGGTGCCAGGTTCCGCGACGTGCACGCGGCGGCGATGGAGGTCATCGCAGCGCGTCTCGACGAGTGGGGCCTGCTCCCGGTGACCGCCGAGGAGTCGCTCGCCCCCGAAGGGCAGCAGCACCGCCGCTGGATGGTGCACGGTACGAGCCACCACCTCGGGCTGGACGTGCACGACTGCGCACAGGCCCGCCGCGAGATGTACCTCGACGCGACGATCGAGCCCGGCATGGTGTTCACGATCGAACCGGGGCTCTACTTCAAGTCCGACGACCTCCGGGTGCCGCCGGAGTACCGCGGGATCGGGGTGCGCATCGAGGACGACGTGCTGGTCACCGCCGACGGGAACGAGAACCTCTCGGCCGCGCTGCCACGCCGTCCCGAGGACGTCGAGGCATGGATGGCACGCCTCGCCGGCCCGTCGGGGTCGTGATCGGTGTCCCGGCCACGCTGACGCTCGACCCGAACGCGAGCTGACGCTCGACCCGAACGCGACGAGGCACGACGGCGCCGACTCCGCGCGGCCCGTACCGCACGAGCGTGCGGCTCAGCCGCGGGGCGCTCCGTCACTCGGACGCGACGTGTCCGACGGCGGCTGAGTGGCCGGGGGCTGTGTCACCGGGGGCTGTGCCACCGGAGGCTGTGCCACGGGAGGCTGTGCGACCGGGGACTGTGCCACCGGGGACTGTGCCACCGGCTGCGCGAGGGGTGCCTGGGCCTGCGCCTGCGCCATCCAGCCGCTGCGTACCCCACCGATCTCCTGGAGCAGGTTGCGCGCCTTGTTCGCCTCGGTCGTCGCGCACAGGACCGCGTAGCTGCTCGCGACGATCTGGCTGGCCGACGTGAAGTCCCGCTTGCCGCCGGTGAACGAGAAGCTGATCACCGAGAACAGCATCCCGAACGCCGCGCCGATGAAGATCGCCGCCATCAGGGTCAGGTTCGTGCCGCCGGAGGACGACGAGAACCACAGCAGGATGAGGCCGACGAACGTGCCGAACCACGCACCCGACGCGGCACCAGCGAGCGCGACCCGCGGGTACGAGAGTCGTCCGGTCACCCGCTCGACCATCCTCAGGTCGGTCCCCACGATGGTGACGAGCTGCACCGGGAACTGCTTGTCGGAGAGGAGGTCGACGGCGCGCTGCGCCTCGAGGTAGGTGCCGTAGGACGCCACGAGCTCACCCTGCGGCAGGGTGGGGGTGGACGGGACTCGCACCGGGCGGGTGAAGGACATGCCGCCATCATCCCGCAGGCCGCCGACACCCGCCACGCCCTGCCCGGATCCCGGTCGCCGCGGCTCCCGGCGCCCGGCACCCTCCGACACTAGGCTGACGGCCGTGAGCAGCACGGGAAGCCGGGTCTTCGTCGCACGCCTCGCCGGTACCTCCGTCTTCGACCCCGTCGGCGACCTGGTCGGGCGGGTGCGCGACGTCGTCGTGCTGCTCCGGGCGAGCGGGGCTCCGCGCGCGGTCGGGCTGGTCGTCGAGGTGCCCGGGCGTCGCCGCGTCTTCCTGCCGCTCACGCGCGTGACCAGCATCGACGTCGGGCAGGTGATCTCCACGGGACTCGTGAACATGCGACGGTTCGAACAACGTCTCGCGGAGACGCTCGCCGTCGGCGAGCTGCTCGACCGTACCGTCGAGTTCACCGACGGCTCGGGCAGCGCCTCCATCGAGGACCTCGCCATCGAGCAGCAACGATCCGGCGACTGGCTCCTCACCCAGCTGTTCGTCCGCCGACACCTTCCGGCGGGCAAGGGTGGCCTCCTGCGGCGGCGCGGCGAGACCCTCGTCATCAGCTGGGACGAGGTCACGAGCCTGAGCAGCGGGCACGAGGGCCAGGGCGCGGCGCTCCTTCTCGCCGCCTACGAGGACCTCAAGCCGGCCGACCTGGCCGACGTGCTGCACGACCTCGGCGCGACCCGCCAGCTCGAGGTGGCGACCGCGCTCGACAACGAGCGTCTTGCCGACGTGCTCGAGGAGCTGCCCGAGGACGACCAGGTCGCGATCCTGTCCGGCCTCGACCGCGACCGCGCGGCCGACGTGCTCGAGGCGATGCAGCCCGACGACGCCGCCGACCTCCTCGGCGACCTGCCCCAGGACGAGGCGGCCGAGCTCCTCGGTCTGATGGAGCCCGAGGAGGCTCGCGACGTCAGGCGCCTGCTCGCCTACGAGGACCGCACCGCCGGTGGTCTGATGACGACCGACCCGGTCGTGCTCGGTCCCGAGACGCCGATCGCGGCGGCCCTGGCCCATGTCCGCCGCCAGGACCTCACGCCTGCGCTCGCGTCGATGGTGTTCGTCGTGCGTCCGCCGCTCGAGACCCCGACGGGGCGGTTCCTCGGCGTCGTCCATCTCCAACGCATGCTCCGCGAGGCGCCGCACGAGTCGATCGGCTCGATCGTGGACTCCGACATCGAGTCCGTCGCCCCGCACGACCCCCTGCTCAAGGTCACCCGACTCCTCGCGACGTACAACCTTCTCGCCCTTCCCGTGCTCGACGCCGAGAAGCGGCTGCTCGGCGTCGTGAGCGTCGACGACGTCCTCGACCACCTGCTGCCCGAGGACTGGCGCGAGGGCGGACCGTCCGACGACGCCCGTTCCGGCGGCCCCGTCGTGATGCCGCACGGACGGGGGGTGAGCGGCCGTGGCTGATCGTCTCGACACACCCAAGGAGAACCGTCGCTCGCTGGTCCCCCGGGCCCGCGTCGACCAGGACGCGTTCGGCAAGGTCGCCGAGGGCATCGCGCGTTTCATGGGGACGCCACGGTTCCTCGTCTACATGACCGCGTTCTGTGCCGCGTGGCTCTCGTGGAACTCGTACGGACCCGTCGACCTGCGGTTCGACTCGCGCGCGTTCGGGTTCACGCTGCTCACGCTCATCCTGTCGCTGCAGGCCTCGTACTCCGCTCCGTTGATCCTGCTCGCGCAGAGCCGGCAGACCGACCGTGACCGCGTCGCCGCGGAGCAGGACCGGTTGAGCTCCGAGCGGAACCTGGCCGACACCGAGTACGTCGCGCGAGAGATCGCCGCCCTGCGGATCGCCCTCGGCGAGGTCGCCACCCGCGACTTCCTGCGCTCGGAGCTGCGCGGGCTGCTGGAGGACATCCTGGCGGAGAAGGACGAGGGCGGCGGGTCGCAGCCGGACCGCGCTCCGCGCTGAGCGAACGGGGTCGGCCGAGGGACCTACGATGGACCCCATGCCGGAGATCTCCCCGCTCGAAGACGCCGTCCGGGCCGCCATGGCCACCGTGATCGACCCGGAGATCCGGCGCCCGATCACCGAGCTCGGGATGCTGCGCTCGGTCTCCGTGCAGGACGGGCCGGCCGGTGCCGTCGTGACCGTCGGCGTCGACCTCACGGTCGCCGGGTGCCCGCTCAAGGACACCCTGACGAAGGACATCCGCACGGCCGGCATGTCGGTCGAGGGTGTCGCCTCGGTCCGGGTGGACATGGGCGTGATGACCGCGGAGCAGCGCGCCGAGCTCCGGTCGAACCTGCGTGGCGGGGCCGCCGAGCCGGAGATCCCGTTCGCGAAGCCCGGATCCCTCACCCGGGTCTACGCGATCGCCTCGGGCAAGGGCGGGGTCGGCAAGTCGTCGGTCACCGCGAACCTCGCGGTCGCCATGGCGGCGGACGGTCTGCGGGTCGGTGTGGTCGACGCGGACATCTACGGGTTCTCGATCCCCCGCATGCTCGGGGTGAGCCAGCCGCCGACGCGGGTCGACGACATGCTGCTCCCGCCCGTCGCGCACGACGTCAAGGTCATCTCGATCGGCATGTTCGTCGCGGCCGGTCAACCCGTCGTGTGGCGCGGCCCGATGCTGCACCGAGCGCTCCAGCAGTTCCTTGCCGACGTGTTCTGGGGCGACCTCGACGTCCTGCTGCTCGACCTGCCGCCCGGCACCGGTGACATCGCGATCTCGGTCGCCCAGCTCCTGCCCAGCTCGGAGCTCGTCGTGGTGACCACGCCGCAGATCGCCGCGGCGGAGGTCGCCGAGCGCGCCGGCTCGATCGCGACCCAGACCAGGCAGAGCATCGTCGGCGTCGTGGAGAACATGTCCTGGCTCGAGCAGCCCGACGGCACGCGGCTCGAGGTGTTCGGCACAGGCGGCGGCGCCCGGGTCGCGGAGAACCTCGCGAGCCTCACGGGTGCGTCGGTCCCGCTGCTCGGTCAGATCCCTCTCGACCTGCGGCTGCGCGAGGCGGGCGACGACGGCGTCCCCGTCGTGCTGACCTCCCCCGACTCGCCTGCGGCCGTCGCGCTGCGTGGGGTCGCGCGGGCCCTCGCGACGCGTTCACGGGGGCTGGCGGGTCGCCCGCTCGGGCTCACCCCGACCGCCCCCTGATCACCGGCTCCCACCGGGCACCCCAGCGCCGCGTGACCTGCGGCGCTCGCACGTCGGCCAGCCGGGCGACCGCTGCGTGCACGCGCGCACCGACGCCGAGCGCCTCGGAGTCGTCGGCCGCGGTGAAGCGCACCGTGACCCGCGCCTCACCGTGCACGATGCCGACGTCGAAGGCCTCGACCGTCGCGACCTCACGCGCGGCACGCGCAGCCTCGGGCAGCACGTCCTGCGGCGCCACGCCCGGGACGAGCGCACCGACGCCCATCGTGACCCGGAACGACGGCATCGGCTGATCAGCCGGTGTTCTGCAGGCCCGCCGCCACGCCGTTGACGCTGAGCAGCAGGAGCTGCCGCAGGCCCTCGACCTGGTCCGGCTCGACGCCCGACCGTAGCCGCTTGAGGGCGCGGAGCTGGAGGAGGGACAGCGCATCGACGTACGGGCTGCGTAGCTGGACGGCCCGGCCGAGCACCCGGCGCCGCGAGAGCACCTCGTCGCTGCCGGTGATCGCCAGTACCCACCGTCGGGTCAGTGCCATCTCCTCGAGCACGAGGTCCGCGAGGTCCTGGCGCTCGCCGAGGGCCAGGTAACGGCTCGCGATGCGCCGGTCGGTCTTCGCGAGGGACATCTCGACGTTGTCGATCACCGTCGTGAACAGCGGCCAGCCGGCATAGGCGGCCCGCAGCTCGGCCAGGTCACCGACGGCGTCGAGAGCGGTGCCCAGTCCGAACCAGCCCGCGAGGTTGGTCCGCGCCTGCGACCAGGAGAACACCCAGGGGATCGCCCGAAGGTCGTCGAGGGACTCGACGGACAGCCCCCGCCGCGCCGGGCGCGAGCCGAGCGGGAGCAGGCCGATCTCCTCGAGCGGGGTGACCTCGGCGAACCACTGCGGGAAGCCGTCGGTCCGCACCAGTGAGTAGAAGCGCTCGCGGGACGTCCGGTCGAGGATCTCCGCGAGCGGAGCGAACCGCGCGGTCGCGGCGGCGTTACGAGCCTCGACCGACGGCGCCCCGGCCAGCAGGGTGGCGGCAGCCACCTGCTCGATATGGCGTGACGCGATCACCGGGTCGCCGTACCGCGCGAAGATGACCTCACCCTGCTCGGTGAGCTTGAACCGGCCGTCGACCGACCCGGGCGGCTGCGCGAGCAGGGCCCGGTTCGCGGGGCCGCCCCCCCGGCCGAGCGCGCCCCCGCGGCCGTGGAACAGCGTCAACGTGATGTGGTTGCGGTGCGCCCAGTCGGCGATCCTGCTCTGCGCGACGTCGAGCGCGAGGGTCGCGGACACCGGGCCGACGTCCTTGGAGGAGTCCGAGTACCCGAGCATGACCTCGACGCGCCGGCCGTTGACGGCGAGCCGCTGCTGCACGACCGGCAGCTCGAGCATCGCGTCGAGGATGTCGACGCTCGCCTGGAGATCGGCGAAGGTCTCGAACAGGGGAACCGCGTCGATGACGGGTGCCTGGGACGGGTCCGGGAACACCAGCGCCGCGAGCTCGTAGACGGCGGCGAGGTGCTCGGGCCGCTGCGTGAAGGAGATGATGTAGCGACGCGCGGCCTCGATCCCGTGCCGGCGTTGCACGGCGCTGATGGCGCGGAACGTGTCGAGGACCTCCTGGGTCCGCTCCTGGAGCGGGCCGTCGATGCCGTGCTCGGCGATGTCCGCGAGCGCGGCCTCGTGCACCTGGGAGTGCTGACGGACCTCGAGCTCGGCGAGGTGGAACCCGAAGGTCTGCACCTGCCAGATCAGGCGCTGCAGGTCACCGAAGGCGGCGCGGGCGGCGCCGGCGTCGAGGAGCGAACGCTGCACGACCGCGAGATCGGCCTCGAGCTGGTCGGCTCCGGCGTACGCCAGGTCGGCGTCCCGGAGCCGGGTCGCCGAGATCCGCTCGGCGATCACGATCAGCGCCCGGCGGTGCGGCTGTCCCGGCGCACCCTCGGTCGCGCGGGCGGTGACGATCTCGGACAGCTCACGCTGACGCTGCCAGAGGGCGAGCAGCTCCGACGACGGCGGGGTGCCGACGCCGTCGAGCGTGAGCACGTGCGCGGTGCGGCGCGCGGCGGCCTCGAGCGCGGTGAGCACGTGCTCGGAGGCGATGACCGCGGCGGCCCGGGTGACGTCCGAGGTCACGTTCGGGTTCCCGTCGCGGTCGCCGCCGATCCACGAGCCCAGGCGGACGAACGGCCGGACGATCGGCTGCTTCGCCCCGGCGGCGTCGCCCTGCAGCCAGTCGTCGAGGCGTCGGTACACCGACGGGAAGACGTCGAAGAAGGTCGAGTCGAACACCGCCATCACGCTGTGGATCTCGTCCAGCACCGTCGGCTTCGACGCGCGCAGCGGCGACGTGCGCCACAGCACGTCGATCTCCGCGAGCAGCCGGCGCTCGTTCTCGGCGAGCGTGATGCCGCCGCCCGTCATGCCGTCACGCTCGGCGACGAGGTCGGAGATCCGCCGGATGGAGTTGGCCACCGAGCGACGCCTGGCCTCGGTCGGGTGGGCGGTGACGACCGGACGGAACTCGAGGTTCTGCAGCCGCTCGAGGGCGGCCTCGTGACCGATCTCCTTGGCGAGCTCCGCGACGGCCGACGGCAGCGAGTCGTCGGGGGCGAGCTCGTGCGGCGCGATCGCGGACTCGCGCTCGCGCAGCATCCGGATGCGGTGGTACTCCTCCGCGAGGTTCGCGAGGTGGAAGTAGCAGGTGAACGCCCGGGCGACCTGCTCGGCCCGGTGCTCGGAGAAGCTCTCGACGAGGTCCTCGGCCTGCTCGAGCGCCTCGGTGCCGGACTCGTCGTGCGCCCGGATGGTCAGCTCGCGCAGGCGCTCGACGTCGGCGAGGAGGTCGTCGCCGCCGGCCTCACGGAGCACGGTCCCGAGCAGACCACCGAGCAGCCGGACGTCGTTGCGCAACGGGTCCGGGACCTCGTGGCGCGCAAGACCTCGGCGGACGTCCTGGGGAGAGATGTCGGCTGCCACAGGTCGAAGAGTAGGTCACGGATGCGTCGACGCAAGGTCGCGCCCAGTGGATGGGCGCCCGCCAGGATCGTGACCGTGCGGCGTGGGGATGGACGCGACGGGAGACGACGGCCGACGACCGGCGGCCGCGCGGCCGGCTCCGCCCCACACCATGTGCGAATTTGTTGATTTATGGGCCATACTGTTTGCATGCTCGCCGGGCAACGCCAGGACCAGATCGTCGCGATGGTGCGTGCCCGTGGCGCGGTCCGGGTCGCGGACCTCGTCGAGCGCTTCGGGGTCTCGGACATGACGGTCCGCCGCGACATCGGCGAGCTGGCCCAGGCCGGGCTGCTGCGACGCGTGCACGGCGGCGCCGTGAGCCCCAACGAGAACGCGCGGGCGAGCGACGAGCCCGGGTTCGAGGCCAAGCGCGCGTGGGCAGCCCGGGAGAAGAGGGCGATCGCACGGTCCGCGCTCGCGCTCGTCGAGCCGCACGAGGCGATCGCCCTCTCCGCGGGAACGACCACCCACCTGCTCGCCGCGCTGATCGCCGAGACCTCGGCGCTCCGCCCGCTCACCGTCGTGACGAACTCCCTGCCCGTCGCGGAGACCCTGCACCGGGCGCCGGGCGCGGGACTCGACGTGGTGCTGACCGGCGGGACCCGCACGCCCTCCGACGCGTTGGTCGGGCCGCTCGCGGTCGCGGCCCTCGGCTCGTTGCGTGTCGACCGCCTGTTCCTCGGCGTCCACGGTCTCGACGCCTCCGGGCTGACGACACCGAACCTCCTCGAGTCGGAGACCGACCGGGCGCTCATCGCGAGCGCTGCGGAGGTCGTGGTCCTCGCGGACCACGGCAAGTGGGGCGTCGTCGGCCTCAGCCGGATCGCGCCGCTCGACGCCGTCGACGTCCTCGTCACCGACGACGCGCTGCCCGAGGACGCCCGCAGCGTCCTGCGCGGCGACGTCGGCCGCCTCGTCCTCGCCCACCCCGAAGGAGCAGCATCGTGACCAGCTCAGTCCCGCGGGTTCGCCGCACGTCGACCACCCTGGCCGACGGGCGCGAGCTCCTGTACTTCGACGACACCGAGCCGTACGTGTCCGGGGCGGCGACCCGGCGGCTCGACGACCCGCGGCCGCTGCCCGACCGGTTCGCGCCGGTCGTCGATGCGGACGGCGTCAGCAGGCCCATCCGTGGACCCGAGATGCGCTACGACGTCCTCACCGGCGAGTGGGTACCGATGGCCGCGCACCGGATGAACCGCACGTTCCTGCCGCCCGCCGACGCGAACCCGCTCGCGCCGGCGAAGCCCGGCGCCGCCTACTCCGACGGCGAGATCCCCGCCGAGGACTACGACGTCGTCGTGTTCGAGAACCGATTCCCCTCGCTCATGACCGTGCCGGGCGTGGCCGACGAGGTCAGCGCGCTGAACGGCGAGGAGCTCTACCCGGTGCGGCCGGCCGTCGGGCGCTGCGAGGTCATCTGCTTCTCGAGCGACTCGACGGCGAGCCTGGCCTCCGTGACGCCGGGCCGGATGCGCACCGTGATCGAGGCGTGGGCCGACCGCACCACCACGCTGGGCGCCCTCGACGGCGTCGAGCAGGTGTTCTGCTTCGAGAACCGCGGCAAGGAGATCGGCGTCACCCTGCACCACCCGCACGGACAGATCTACGCCTACCCCTACCTGACCCCGCGCACGGCCACGATGCTGCGCCAGGCCCGCGCCCACCGCGAGCGCACCGGACGCAACCTGCTGCGGGACGTCCTCGACGCCGAGCTGCGGGCCGGGGTACGGATCGTCCTGGAGTCCACGCACTGGGTCGCATACGTGCCCGCAGCGGCTCGGTGGCCCGTCGAGGTGCACCTGGCGCCGCGTCGCGACGTCCCGGACCTCCCCGCCCTGACCGACGACGAGCGGGCCGACCTCGCGACCACGTACCTGACGCTGCTGCAGCGACTCGACCGGTTCTTCGTCGACCCCGACGGCGCCCCGGTGCCCCTCCCGTACATCGCCGCGTGGCACCAGGCTCCCGTTCGCGAGGGACGCGACGACCTGCGTCTGCACCTGCAGCTCTTCTCGGTGCTGCGCGCCCCCGGCAAGCTCAAGTACCTCGCAGGATCGGAGTCGGCGATGGGCGCCTGGATCAGTGACACAACCCCCGAGCGGATCGCCGCACGACTGCAGGAGCTGGCCCGATGACCGGCGAGTGGCTCACCGCGTGGGACCGCTCCGCGGGTGCGCGCACCGCCGCCGAGCTGTTCCGGTCCCGGTTCGGCGCCGAGCCCGACGGCGTGTGGTCGGCTCCGGGTCGCGTGAACCTCATCGGTGAGCACACCGACTACAACGGCGGGCTGTGCCTGCCGATCGACCTGCCGCACCGCACCTACGTCGCGCTGCGGCGTCGCGACGACGACGTCCTGCGGCTCGTCTCCGAGCGCGAGCACGCGATGTGGACCGGAACGGCCGACCAGGTGCACCCGGGCGCCGACCTCGGGTGGGCGGCCTACGCGGCCGGGGTCGCCTGGGCCCTGAACGCGTCGTCGGACCTGGCGCCCGGGGTCCGGATCGCCGGGTTCGACGCGGCGGTCACGTCGTGCGTGCCGTACGGCGCCGGGCTTTCGTCGTCGGCCGCGTTGGAGTCCGCGGTCGCGGTCGCACTGAACGACGTGTGCGACCTGGGTCTCGGCGGATCCGACGCCGGCCGAGCGGTGCTGGCGGCCGCGTGCGTGCGCGCGGAGAACGAGATCGCCGGGGCGCCCACGGGCGGCATGGACCAGTCGTCGTCGCTCCGGGCCCAGCCCGGTCACGCCCTGCTCCTCGACACGCGCGACGGCACGGTCCGGCACGTGCCGTTCGACCTCTCGGCCCACGGTCTCGCGCTCCTCGTGATCGACACCCGCGCCGAGCACCAGCTCGCCGACGGCCAGTACGCGAACCGGCGCGCGACGTGCGAGGCCGCGGCGGCGCGGCTCGGCCGTGCGACGCTCCGCGAGATCGGCGCCGGAGCGGAGCTCGAGGCGGCCCTCGCCGTGCTGTCCGAGCCCGGTGACGGCGAGGCGCAGACCACCGTCAAGCGCGTTCGCCACGTCGTCACCGAGATCGCCCGGGTCGAGCAGTTCGTCGCGCTGCTCGACGACGGGCGGGTCGCGGAGGTCGGCCCACTCATGGACGCCTCGCACGTCTCGCTCCGGGACGACTACGAGGTGAGCTGCGCCGAGCTGGATCTTGCCGTCACAGTCGCACGCTCGAGCGGCGCCCTGGGTGCCCGGATGACCGGCGGCGGCTTCGGCGGGTCGGCCATCGCGCTGGTCGAGGCCGGCAGCGTCGACCGGATCGCCACGGAGATCGCCGACGCGTTCGGCGAGGCCGGCTTCACGGCGCCGGTGTTCCTCGTGGCGGACGCGTCCGCGCCCGCGGACCGCGACACCGACTGACCGGATCGCACCGGACGCGGTCCGACGACCCGGCGGCGACCGCCGCCGACCGGGCGTCGGACCGCGTGCAGGCCAGCCCCGGAGCCGGGCCGTGCGCCCGCACCTGGTGCGAGGTCGCCGCCGGGGGCTCAGAGGTCGTAGGTCGCGACGAGCGGTGCGTGGTCGCTCCACCGCTCGTCCCACGCCGCGGCGCGGTCGACCTCGATCGACACCGCCGCGTCGGCGAGGTCGGGGGTCGTGAGCTGGTAGTCGATCCGCCACCCGGCGTCGTTGTCGAAGGCCTGGCCGCGCCACGACCACCAGGTGTACGGACCGGGCCCGTCGCCGCCGAGGCGCCGGCCGAGGTCGGTCCAGCCGAGGTCGTCGAACCAGCGGTCGAGGTAGGCACGCTCCTCCGGCAGGAACCCGGCAGACTTCAGGTTGCCCTTCCAGTTCTTGATGTCCACGTTCCGGTGCGCGATGTTGAGGTCACCGGCCACGACGGTCAGGCCGCCGGCCTCCGCGAGCTCACCGAGCCGCGCCGTCACGCGGTCGAGGAACGCGTACTTCTCGTCCATCTTCGGTGTGCCGGCCTGGCCCGAGTGGATGTACGCGGACACGACCGTCAGCGTGCGCGGCGCACCGCCGTCCACCGCGGGGAGCTCGAGATCGGCCTCGACCCACCGGCCCGTGTCCACCGGGACGCCGGTCGCCAGGCCGATGCGGATCGCCGACATCGGCAGCCTCGACGCGATCGCAACGCCCGCCCGGCCCTTGATCTCGCAGGCCTCGTGCGCGAGGTCCCACTCGCCGGGCGGCAGGAAGTCACCGACCATCTCGTCCGGAGCCCGGACCTCCTGGAGCAGCAGGACATCGGGCCTGCGGGACTCGACCCAGGCGCCCATGCCCCTCTTGTACGCGGCCCTGATCCCGTTCACGTTGGCGGTGGCGATCGTCAGCATGGGCCCATCCAACCCCATGCCACCCACGCTCCTCTTGTGGCGATCGCCACCGCCGTCGTCCGTGCCTGACCGGCCCACGGCACCGGTCGGCCGGGTGCCCCTCTCACCGGCACCCGGCCGACCGACCCGTCACCTGCCGATCACCAGGGCCAGATCGACCACCAGCCGCCGTGCCCGTGGCGAGGCCACGCCTTGACGGTCAGGCTCTCCGAGTCCGAGGACGGCGCGAACGTCGCGTCGCCGAGGTACTCGACCGTGACCATGTGCGTCCCCACTGCGAGATCACTCGGCAGCAGGACCCCGGTGGCGCCCCAGCGGAGCGTCCGGGTCGCCACGACGGTGCCGTCGACGCTGATCTGCACCTGGCCGGTCGGCCGCGCGTGGTGCGCGGAGACCTGCACCAGGACGACCGACGGCATCCCCGCGAACGTCGTGCGCGGCACCAGGGTCGCGCGCGTCGTGGTCGCGATCCGGGCGGCCTCGACCGTCACCGGGACACGAACCGTCGTGCCCGACGGGGTCGCCACCAGGACCAGCGTCGCCGCACCGACCATGTCGGTCGGGACCGTGACGCCGACCTGCGCCGCACCGGCGGTCACCGGCACGTCCACCGCCGCGGCGGAGCTGCCCTCCCACGTCGCCCGCAGGCTCGTGTTCGCCGGGCTGCCGAGCGACGTGAGGTCGAGCTTCGAGACCCCGAAGCTCACCGCGTCGCCCTGCGTCACGGTGCCGGGTAGGCCCGACGCCGCCACGGCATGCCGCGCGAAGTCCGGGCTGACCGGACGGTTCGCGGACAGGTAGGCGATCCACGCGTCCCGGTCGATCAGGCCGGAGTCGCGCACGTCCGTCGCCTCGGTGAAGACGCGGAAGTTGTCGCCGCCCGTGGCGAGGAACGAGAACGTCCCCACCCGGTACGACGCCGTCGGGTCGAGCGGCACGCCGTCCACCGAGACGGAGGTGATCCGGCTGCCGGCCGGCAACGTCGCGTCGTACGTGTACAAGACGTTGTCGGAGAGCCCGAGCTGCAGGTACGGCCGTGACGGCACCGTGCCGTCGGGGTTGGTCTGCCACTGCTGCTCGAGCATCGTGCGGACCTGGGCCCCCGTCATGGACACCGTCCAGAGGTTGTTCACGAACGGCAGCACCGCGTTGGCCTGCGCGTACGTGATCTCGCCGTCGGCGGCAGGCCCGGGCGGGCTGTAGGACGACTGCTTCGCGAACAGGTCGGAGCGGAGCCCGCCGGGGTTCACGACCCCGATCTGCGCACCACCGCGGTCGGCGCTCGCGAGCGAGTCGCGCAGCGCGTCGGCCACCAGGTTGCCCAGGGTCGACTCGGACGCCCGGTCGTCCCGCACGGTGCCGATGTAGGCGGTCGTGATGTCCGCCGTGAGCGAGCCGATCACGACGTCGCCCTGGGTCTTCGCGTTCGCCAGAGCGGCGTCGACGACCTGCTTGACCGCAGCGACCCGCGGGTACGTCGCGACCAGGTCGGCCGCCGGCGTCGTCGTCCGCGGCACGTTGGTCGCGGTGTACGCCGTGACGGCGTCCGTCGCGTTGTCGACCGTCAGGGTGACCTCGCCGACGTACGCCCCGTAGGAGCCGGTCTGCACGATCGGCCGCGTCGTCCCGGGCTCACCCGGCACCGGCGCGTCCCACGCGTACAGCTTGTGGGTGTGCCCGGTGAAGATCGCGTCGACCGACGCAGCGGTCTGGTTCACGATCTCGGCGAACGCCCCACCCGCGGCGACCTCCTGCTCGAGGGTCGCGCCCTCGGCCAGGCCGGCGCCGGCGCCTTCGTGGTACTCGGCGACGAGCACGTCGGCCTCACCGTTCGACGGGTCCCCGTCGCTCAGCTGGGCCGCGACCCGGTTGACCGCGGCGACCGGGTCGCCGAAGTCGAGAGTCGCGATCCCCGCCGGGCTGACCAGTGACGGCGTCTCCTGCGTGATGGCCCCGATGACGCCGACCTTCTTGCCTGCGACGTCGAGGATCGCGTACTCGGGCAGGGCGGGTGTCTGGGTGCCCTTGAGGTACACGTTCGCCCCGAGGTAGTCCCACCGGGCGTTGGTGCCACCCGCGACGACCCGGTCCGTGAGGTCCGCGAAGCCCTGGTCGAGCTCGTGGTTGCCGACCGCCGAGGCCTTCAGGTCCAGGGCGTTCAGCACGTCGATCGTCGGCTGGTCCTGGGCGATCGAGGACGCGAACAGCGACGCCCCGATGTTGTCGCCCGCCGAGAGCAGCACGGTGTTGCCCTCCCCCTTGGCGGCGCGCTGCTGCTCGATCGTCCCGGCGAACGCGACGGTGTTGCCGTCGATCCGACCGTGGAAGTCGTTGATGTCGAGGAACGTGAGGTCCGTCGTCGAGGCGGGGGCGGTCGCGCTGAAGCCGACAAGCACCGGGTCGTGGTCGGAGGACCGGTACGGGTCAGCCGAGTAGAACAGGCTGCCGTGGTAGTTGTAGCGGCTGTACTCGAGGGCGATCGACTCCTCGGCGTTGATCCCCCAGATGTCCGCCCCGGTCGCCCGCGCGAGGAGCGCGTCGTTCACGAGGACGTGGTCGAGGGAGCCGGAGAGGCCGCCGTAGCTGTACGACGTCTTGCCCGTCGCGAAGCTCGTGCTGACGTCGGTGTACCCGGCCGCGTAGAGCACCTGCAGCGGGTCCTCCTGGGTGTAGGAGTTGAAGTCGCCGACCAGGGCGACGGCCTCGACCGGTGTGGTCGTGTAGGTCGCGAGGACGGTCGGGATCCAGTCCTTCAGTGCGGTGGCCTCGGCGACCCGCGACGCGTTCGACGCGCCCTGACCGTCACCGGAGTCGGCGTCGCCCGGCAGCGGCCCCGCGGAGCCCTTCGACTTGAAGTGGTTCACCGCGACGAAGAACGGTGCGCCGCCGGCGACCGGCGTGAACGCCTGGCCGATGGGCTCACGTGCGTTGTCGAACGCCTGACCGGTCCCGCTCAGCGTCCCCAGGGCGTGCGAGGCACCCAGCGGGCTGACCGCGCCGGTCCGGTAGATGAGCGCATTCGAGATGACGTCCATCTCGGACGGGGCGGGGAGCTCGGTGGACGACGGCACGTACGCCCAGTGCGCGCTCGGGTCGGCGGCGTTGAGCGCGTCGACCAGGGTGCTGACGGCGGTGTCGGGGGTGTCGCCGAGGACCACGGAGTTCTCGATCTCCATGAGCCCGACGACGTCCGCGTCGAGCGCGTTGATCGCCGCGACGATCTTGTCCTGCTGACGCGTGAGGTTCGCGGCGTCCCAGGCTCCACGCGGGCCGTTGCCCGGGCAGCTGTTGACCGTGATCGGGTTGCCGGCACGGTCGTTGTACGACGTGCAGCCGGCGACGTCGGCCCCGAGCGTCGTGAAGTAGTTGAGCACGTTGAACGAGGCGACCCGCAGCGCTCCGGAGCCGAGAGCCGTGGCGTCCGGTGCCGCGGTGCGCGTGTCGCTGAACTGCGTCCGCTCCGCGAGCGGGGTGGCGGCGGTGACCTGGGAGGTCGGGTTCAGCTTCCAGGTGCTGTTGCGGTAGTCGACGATCAGCGGCGTCGTGAAGGTGACGTCGGCGCCGACCCGGACGGGGTTCGTCAGCGAGACGTACGGCGGCGTGAGGCCGGAGTTCGCCGCGGACAGGAAGTTGGTGCTCGCGCCGTCGTCCAGCACGACACCTCGGGCGGCGTCGTCCGCCACGACGGCGGCGGCCTCGGCCGAGCCCGGCAGGGCGACGTCCGTGGGCTGCCGCAACGGGGTGGTGCCGGCGGCCAGCCCGACCTCGCCGTACTGGTTGGTCGAGTAGGTGTTGGTGACCGTGAAGTCACCTGCCGGTGCGACGAGCATGGACTCGAGGCGCTCGCGCTCGTCGGCCGTCGTGGGCCACGTCGTGACGGAGGCGGTGACCGGTGCGGCCGGGTCGACGTCGAGCGCGTAGCCCGCGGCACTGGCGATCGTGAGCTCGGTGAGCCCGTTGTACTCGGAGACGGAACCGGTCACGGTGAGGTGCTGGCCGATCGTCGGGAGCGTCCCGGACTGCTGGTACACGAAGATCGCGTCCGACGCGGTGCGCGTCGCCGGGTTCGTCGGACCGCCCGTCCCGGGCGTCTGGATCACGAACCCGGAGAAGCCCCCCGTCGGGTAGGCCGCGGTGACGACGCCCGTCGTGGTGACCTGCTGGCCGACGTACGGGCTGCTCGCACCGGTGCCCTGCACCTCCGCGATCGTCAGCGTCCCCGCCGGCGGCGGAGGCGGCGTGGTGCCGGAGGCCGTCGGCGTCGGCGCGGCGACCGTGAAGTCCGCGGCGTTGTCCGCGGTGTTCACGCCTCCGGTGCGGTTGACGGAGGTCGTGTTGCTCGGTGCCGCGGCGGCGGCCGTCCCGGCGAACGCCTGGCCGGTGCCGTAGCCCACGAGGTCGACGACGGCCGGGTCGGTCGCGCACGCCGACGTCACGCACGTCAGGGCGCTCGCAGCGGAGACGAGGGCCACGTTGCCGTTCGTCGCCGAGAAGTTGACGGTGCCGCTCGCATCGGCGAGCGGCAGGTTCGAGACCGTGCCGGAACCGAGCTGCGAAGCGCCCTGCACCAGGTACGTGGCCCCTGCGGCGATCGACCCGGTCAGCGGGATGACACCGCTCCAGGTCGTGCCGGCGGACGAGGCGTACTGGACGGACCACCCGGCGAGGTCCACCGGTGCGGCGCCCGGGTTGTAGAGCTCGACGAAGTCGTGGGTCAGTGGCGCGCCGGTGTTGCCGCCACCCCCGTAGACCTCGTTGATGATGACGGGAGCCGAGGTCGAGACCGCGCCGTGCGCGGGTGCGAGACCGACGACGACCATGGCGAGGGTGGCGAGCACAGCCGAGGCGATCTGCCCGGGCCTGCGCCGCACGCCCGGTTCGGGTACGTGTGACATGAGGGTTCTCCTCCGGAGGGGTGTCGAGACCGACACGCCAGGTCTACCGGGGAGGGGGCAGAAGCGCGCGCTGAAACTGTGAACTGACCATGTCTGCCCCATGAATGTCCTGTTGCTCCGCCAGGACGCCCGACACGGGTCGGGCGTCGCCGCCGCGGGCACGATCACCGACCCCGCCGATGCCCGTCAGGCAGGAACGCCCGGGCACGACGACGCCCGCGCCCCGGTGGAACGGGGCGCGGGCGTCGGGACGTGCGCGGGGTGTGCCTCGAGGTTCAGACCCGCTCGGCCGCCTCCACGACGTTGGCGAGCAGCATCGCCCGGGTCATCGGCCCGACCCCACCGGGGTTCGGGGACAACCAGCCGGCGACCTCGGCGACGCCGGGATCGACGTCGCCCGCGAGCCGGGTCGTGCCGGTCACCGGGTCGACGACGCGTGTGACACCGACGTCGAGCACGACGGCACCCGGCTTGACCAGGTCCGCCGTGACGATCCCCGGGACGCCCGCCGCCGCGACGATGATGTCGGCGTAGCGCGCATGCTCGGCGAGGTCGGTCGTGCCGGTGTGCGTGAGCGTCACCGTCGCGTTGTGCTCGCGACGCGTCAGCAGCAGACCGATCGACCGTCCGACGGTGGTGCCGCGCCCGATCACCAGGACGTCCGCACCGGCGAGCGCCACACCGTGCCGCGTCAGCAGCTCGATGATCCCGCGCGGGGTGCACGGGAGCGGCGAGTCGATCGGGCCGTTCACGCGGAGCACGAGCCGCCCGAGGTTGGTCGGGTGCAGGCCGTCGGCGTCCTTCGCCGGGTCGATCAGCTCGAGGACGCGCTGGGTGTCGATCCCGTTCGGGAGCGGCAGCTGCACGATGTACCCCGTGCACGCCGGGTCCGCGTTGAGCTGCTCCACGGCGGCCTCGACGTCCGCCTGGCTCGCGTCGGCCGGCAGGTCGACGCGGATCGAGGCGATGCCGACCTCGGCGCAGTCCCGGTGCTTGCCCGCGACGTACGCGCGGCTCCCGGGGTCGTCGCCGACGAGGATCGTCCCGAGTCCCGGCACGACGCCGCGAGCGGCCAGCGCCGCGACCCGCACGGCGAGCTCGGCCTTGATCGCGGCGGCGGTCGCCGTCCCGTCGAGCACCCGAGCCGTCATTGCTGCAGCCCGGCGTAGAGCGGGAAGTCCGCGGCGAGCTTCGCCACCCGCACACGGAGTGCGTCGACGTCGGCGCCGCCCTTGAGCGCCGTGGCGATGACGTCCGCGACCTCGGTGAACTCCGCGTCGCCGAACCCGCGCGTCGCGAGCGCCGGGGTGCCGATCCGCAGACCGGACGTGACGCGCGGCGGGCGCGGGTCGAACGGCACCGCGTTGCGGTTCACCGTGATCCCGACGGAGTGCAGGAGGTCCTCGGCCTGCTGACCGTCGAGGTCGCTCTTCCGGAGGTCGACGAGCACGAGGTGCACGTCGGTGCCACCGGTCAGCACGGACACGCCGGCACCGGTGACGTCCGGGGCGCTCAGCCGCTCGGCGATCAGGCGCGCGCCGTCGATCGTGCGCTGCTGACGCTCACGGAACTCCTGCGTCGCGGCGACCTTGAAGGACACGGCCTTGGCGGCGATCACGTGCATGAGCGGGCCACCCTGCTGCCCCGGGAACACCGCCGAGTCGATCTTCTTGGCGTGCTCCTCGCGCGAGAGGATGAAGCCCGACCGCGGGCCGCCGATCGTCTTGTGGACGGTCGAGGACACCACGTCGGCGTGCGGGACGGGGCTCGGGTGCAGGCCCGCGGCCACGAGGCCCGCGAAGTGCGCCATGTCCACCCACAGCTTCGCGCCGACCTCGTCGGCGATCGAGCGGAACGCCGCGAAGTCCAGGTGACGGCTGTAGGCGGACCAGCCGCCGATGATCACGTCGGGACGCTGCTCGAGCGCCTTCTCGCGGACCTTGTCCATGTCCACCAGGAAGGTGTCCGGGTCGACGCCGTACGCGGCGACCTCGTAGAGCTTCCCGGAGAAGTTGATCTTCATGCCGTGGGTCAGGTGGCCGCCGTGCGCGAGCTCGAGGCCGAGGATCTTGTCGCCCGCGTTGATGAGCGCGTGCAGGACGGCCGCGTTGGCGGTCGCACCCGAGTGCGGCTGGACGTTCGCGTGCTCGGCACCGAAGAGGGACTTCGCACGGCTGATCGCGAGGTTCTCGGCGATGTCGACCTGCTCGCAACCGCCGTAGTAGCGCTTGCCGGGATACCCCTCGGCGTACTTGTTGGTCAGCACCGAGCCCTGCGCCTGCAGGACGGCACGCGGCACGAAGTTCTCGCTCGCGATCATCTCGAGGGTGCTCTGCTGACGCAGCAGCTCGCCGTCGAGGACCGCCTGGATCTCGGGGTCGAGCTCGGCGAGGGTCTGGTCGAGGATCGGGGTGGGGTCGGAGCTCATGGTTCTCCTTGCAGACAGCGGTGGTCGGTTGACGTCCACGGTGGACTGGCGGGCGACCCGGCGGGTGACCGGGTTCGCGCACCACGAGGTGCGGTGACCCGGGGCCCAGGCGTACGACCCGTCGTCGGCTGCTGCTCGTCGCTCCCCGGTGGTGACCCACCCGTTCGCCAGTCGCGACGCCGACAGCCTACCAAGCGCTCAGGCGTCGCCGAGGATCTTGCGCAGGTAGGCGTACGTCAGGTCGCCGGCCGTCTGGTCGTACTCGTGCTCGTAGCCGTGCTTGGCGTACAGCGCGAGGTTCTGCACCGAGTCCCGCCCGGTGAAGACCCAGACCTCCTCGATGCCCTCGGCCAGGTGCGGCACGACCGCGAGGAGCAGCTCGGTGCCGATGCCCATGCCCTGCAGGTCCGGCGCGACTGCCAGCCGTCCCAGGGTGGCCTTCTTGCCCTCGAGCAGCACGCGGATCGACCCGACGAGCCGATGACCGATCCACGCACCCAGCGTGATCACGTGCTCGTCGGCGAGGTCGTCGACGAGCTCGTCGAGGGTCTGCGTGAGCGGCGGGATGTGCGGGTCGTCGTACAGCTGCGCCTCGCTCACGAACGCCGCCCGTCGCAGCGTCAGCAGCTCTCCGGCGTCGTCGCGGCCGACGACGTCGATCCTCACCTCGGGCGTACTCATGCGGCCATCGTCTCAGAGGTGCGCACGAGGAGCACGCACGTGACCATGCCCGGCGCGGGTCGCCACGCAGGACTACCCTCAGCACTCGTGCCCCCCGCCTCCGAGGTCCCACGCCGAACCGACCCGACCGATGTCCAGGACGCCGCCGGCACGCACTGGGTGCTGACGCTCTCGTGCCCGGACCGGCCCGGGATCGTGCACGCCGTCGCCGGGCTGCTGGCCGACAACGGCGGCAACATCACCGAGTCCCAGCAGTTCGGCGACGCCCTGACCGGACTGTTCTTCATGCGCGTCCAGGTGACCGCGGCCGCGTCGCGCGCGACGCTCGAGGCGGCGCTCGGGGACCTGGCGACCACGTTCGGGATGACGTGGGGTCTCGACGTCGCCGGCCGACCGGTCCGGACCCTCGTGCTCGGGTCCACCGCGGCGCACTGCCTCAACGACCTCGCGTTCCGGCAGCGGTCCGAGAACCTCCCGATCGACATCGTCGCCGTCGTGTCGAACCACACGGTGCTGCAGGACCTCGCCCAGTTCTACGGGATCGCGTTCCACCACGTCCCGGTCACCGCGGCGACCAAGGCCGACGCGGAGGCCCGCCTCCTCGACCTCGTGCGCGAGCTGGACGTCGAGCTCGTGGTCCTCGCGCGGTACATGCAGATCCTGTCCCCCGAGCTGTGCCGCGAGCTCGCCGGGCGAGCGATCAACATCCACCACTCGTTCCTGCCCTCGTTCAAGGGGGCGCGACCCTACGCCCAGGCCCACGACCGCGGCGTCAAGCTGATCGGGGCGACCGCGCACTACGTGACCGGGGACCTCGACGAGGGCCCGATCATCGAGCAGGACGTCGAGCGGGTCGATCACACCCGGAGCATCGAGGACCTGGTCGCCCTCGGTCAGGACGTCGAGCGTCGGACCCTTGCCCGTGCGGTGCGCTGGCACGCGGAGCACCGCGTGCTGCTCGACGGGCACCGCACCATCGTCTTCCGCTGACCAACCGGTGATCGGCCGGGACCGGGCGGTGGTCAACCGGTGGTCAGCCGGTGGTCAGCCGGTGGTCAACGCGGCCGAGGGACCGATCGCGGCCGACGCGCGACCGCGTCGTCGGTCGCTCCCGTGACGGCCGCGATGATCGACTCGTAGCTCGCCTCCTCCGAGTGGAAGCTGCCGTTGTTGCGGCCGAGCCGCAGCACCACGATCCGGTCCGCGACCGCTTGCACGTCGGCCATGTTGTGACTGATGAACACGACGCCGTGGCCACGCTCCCGCAGGCTCTCGACCAGGTTGAGGACCTCGGCGACCTGCGCCACGCCGAGCGCCGCGGTCGGCTCGTCGAGCACGACGACGCGGGGATCCCCGAGGAGGGCACGCGCGATCGCGACCGTCTGACGCTGACCGCCCGAGAGCTGCGCGACCGGGACGCGGGTCGCGGGGACCCGCACCGAGAGCTGCCGCATGAGCTCCCACGCGCGCTGCTCCATCTCGACGTCGTCGAAGATGCCGTAGCGGTTGATCTCATGACCGAGGAACAGGTTCGCGACGACGTCGAGGTTCTCGCACAGCGCGAGCTCCTGGAACACGGTGGCGATCCCGAGGTTCCGGGCCGCCGCCGGGGTGCCGAGCACCGCCTGCCGACCGTCGATGCGGATCTCGCCCTCGTCGGGCTGGATCACTCCGGCCATCACGTCGACGAGGGTGCTCTTGCCGGCACCGTTGTCGCCGACCACCGCGACGACCTCGCGACTGTGCACGTCGAGATCGACGTCCACGAGGGCCTGCACCGCGCCGAACCGCTTGTGGATCCCGCGGAGCGAGAGCAACGGGACGCGTGGCACGGCCGAGCCGACCGGCGCGGGTGCCGGTGCCGGTGCTGCGGCACGACCGTCCACCTCGGCATGGGTCCAGGTCATGACGTCCTCCTCGTGTTCTGCAGCAGGTCCGCGTCCTTGCAGACCGCCACGTAGGACCGCCCAGGGAAGAAGCATCGGGTCGAACCGTCCGCGCCCGCGCGCCCCCACACGACACTCTTCACGCTGGGTGGCGCCTGTGTCATCAGCCACGCGAGAACTGCTTCTCCGGGCCGTCGCACCGCGGACGGGTGCGCGGGCGGTCCGACCGCGGCCGCGGACGTGCCGATCGGGCTAACCATGGAGCACCGCCAGCGACATCGTGTCGATCTTGACGGAGTCGAGCGCGAGCGCGACCGCGCCGCGCACCTCGACGTCCTGACCGAGCGCCGCAGGCAGCACCGGTATCAGCTGGTCGCTGTTCGGGATCACGCTACGGCCCAAGACCTCGCGCAACGGGTCGAGCACGAGGTTGCCCGCCGCCGCGAGCTCACCACCGACCACCACCACCTCGGGGTTGAGCAGGTGGCAGAGGTTCGTCGCCGCGACACCGACGCGTCGACCCGCCTCCTGGATCACCCGGATGCACTCGACGTCGCCGTTCGTCGCATCCACGATGACGTCCCCGAGCGTGAGGTGCCCGTGGCTCGCCTGGAGCTGGCCGACCAGTGCCGCGGCGCCGACGAACGACTCGAGACAGCCACGGTTCCCGCACCGGCACAGCGGGCCGGAGTCGTCGACGATCGTGTGACCGAGCTCGCCGGCGGTGCCGAACGCGCCGTGGAACACCGATCCGCCCAGGACGAGACCCGCGCCGACCCCGTGCGACAGGTGGATGTACGCCGCGGTCTGGTACCCCTGGATCGCCCCGTAGCGCAGCTCCGCGAGCGCGCTGAGGTTGCCGCTGTTGTCCACCAGGACCGGCACACCGAGCCGGGTACCCAGGCTCCCGGCGACGTCCACCCCGTCCCAGCCGCGGAGGATCCCCAGCGCCGGGATGCGTCCGGATCGGGCATCGACCGGGGCCGCGACGCCGATCCCGACGGCGAGGAGCTCGTCGAGGGACGAGCCGACCGACTCGATGAGCTCGGTGACGAGCAGGGCGACGCGGTCGAGGCCGCTGTCCGCCCGGTGGTCCGGTGCGAGCGGCAGGCGACGCTCGGCGATGAGCTGGTGCGCGACGTCCACGACCTGGAGCCGGAGGTTCCGCACCCCGAAGCTCGCCCCCGCCACGAGCCCGAGCTTGCGGGCCAGCGTCACCTCTTGGGCCCGCCGACCGCTGCGCGACGTGGGCGAGGTGTGCAGGAGCCCCGCGGACGAGAGCTCCTTGACGATGTTGGACACCGTGGCCGGGGACAGTCCGGTGACGCCGGCGAGCTCCACCTGGGTCAGCGACCCGCGCTGCGTGACCGCGCTCACGATCCGCGCCCTGTTGGCCTCTCGCAGCGAAGTCTGGGACCCGGGGGTCACCCGGCCGACGCTCACGGGGGGATTGTAGAGGTCACGCCGCACGACCTCCAAGGTTCTCCGTCGTCACCTCGGCCGGACGCTGCCGAGCCCGACCAGCGCCCGGGACCGGCGCATCCGGCGCTCAGCGCTCCGCAGCGGGGGCCAGGAGTCGGGCCAGCTCCTGTGCGACCTCCCGGCGGCGGGCCTCGTCCGCGCAGGCGATCTCGACGACCTTGTCCCGGCTCGTGACGCCGGACGCCAGCCGGACGTCGCGCCGTCGCGCACCGAACGCGTCCGCCACCGCCGCGAGCGCGGCCTCGGTCGCCTTGCCGTCCACGGCCCGCGCCGACACCGCCACCACGAGCCGGTCGCCGTGCGTGCCGCCGACCCGCGACCGCGACGCACCCGGCTTCACCCGGATCGGGACCCGCGCCCACTCCTCCGCGCTCACCGCCGCACCTCCTGGTCGTCGTGCCGGTCGTCGTGCCGGTCGTCATGCCGGTCGTCGTGCCGGTCGTCGTGCCGGTCGTCATGCCGGTCGTCATGCCGGTCGTCGTGCCGGTCGTCGTGCCGGTCGTCGTGCACGGTCGGGGACGAGCATGACGCAGGGCCCGGAGGAACCGACCTCCGGGCCCTGCGACGTGTCGTCGTGCGCGTCGTGGGTCAGACCAGCCCGAGCTCCTGCACGGCTGCGCGCTCCTCGACGAGCTCGGCGACAGACGCGTCGATCCGTCCACGCGAGAACTCGTCGATCTCCAGGCCCTGGACGATCTCCCAGGCCCCGCCACGCGAGACCACCGGGAAGGACGAGAAGAGACCCTCGGGCACCCCGTAGGAGCCGTCCGAGACGACCGCGGCGGACGTCCAGTCACCCTCCGGCGTGCCGTTCACCCAGTCGAAGACGTGGTCGATCGCCGCGTTGGCCGCCGAGGCCGCCGAGGACGCGCCCCGGGCCTCGATGATCGCCGCACCGCGCTTCGCGACCGTCGGGATGAACTCGCCCTCGAGCCAGGCCTGGTCGTCGACGACCTCCGCAGCGGAGCGCCCCCCGATCCGGGCCCGGACGATGTCCGGGTACTGCGTGGCGGAGTGGTTGCCCCAGATCGTCAGGTTGGTGATCTCCGCGAGCGAGACCCCCGCCTTCTTCGCGAGCTGGGTCAGCGCACGGTTGTGGTCCAGGCGGGTCATCGCCGTGAACCGGTCCGCGGGGACGTCCGGTGCGTGCGCCGACGCGATGAGGGCGTTCGTGTTGGCCGGGTTCCCGACCACGAGCACCCGGATGTCGTCCGCGGCGCCGGCGTTGATCGCCTCGCCCTGCGGCTTGAAGATCCCGCCGTTCGCCGAGAGCAGGTCCCCGCGCTCCATGCCGGCCGTCCGCGGACGCGCACCGACGAGCAGCGCGACGTTCGCACCGTCGAACCCGGCACGCGCGTCGTCGAAGATGTCCGTCCCCGCGAGCAGCGGGAACGCGCAGTCCTCGAGCTCGAGGGCGACGCCCTCGGCGGCCTTGACCCCTTGCGGGATCTCGAGCAGCCGCAGCCGGACCGGGGTGTCCGGCCCGAGGAGCTGACCGGAGGCGATGCGGAAGAGCAGCGCGTAGCCGATCTGGCCCGCTGCACCCGTCACGGTGACGGTGACGGGGCTCGTGGTGCTGGCAGTCATGATGAACTCCTTCGTCCAGGTCCTGCGGTGCGCCCGGTCGTGCCGTGCGTCCGGTCGTGCGATGGGTCGGTCGTCGGTGAAGGGCGGCGGCCCGGCGGCGGCAGGCCGTCGACGGGCCGCGGTGGGTGCGACGGGTCAGCGCAGGCGTGCCGCGAGGTTTTCGTCGAGCGTCGCGAGGAACTCCTCCGTCGTCTGCCACGCCTGGTCGGGCCCGACGAGCAGGGCCAGGTCCTTGGTCATCGCCCCACCCTCGACGCTCGTGATGACGACGTCCTCGAGGGTCTGCGCGAACGCGGTGACCTCCGGCGTGGAGTCGAGCTTCCCCCGGTGCTTGAGGCCGCCGGTCCACGCGAAGATCGACGCGATCGGGTTCGTCGAGGTCGGCTTGCCGGCCTGGTGCTGGCGGTAGTGCCGGGTGACCGTGCCGTGCGCGGCCTCGGCCTCGACGGTCTGGCCGTCCGGGGTCATGAGGATCGAGGTCATCAGCCCGAGCGAGCCGAACCCCTGGGCCACCGTGTCCGACTGCACGTCGCCGTCGTAGTTCTTGCAGGCCCAGACGTAGCCGCCCTCCCACTTCATGGCCGAGGCGACCATGTCGTCGATCAGCCGGTGCTCGTAGGTCAGCCCGCGCGCGGCGTAGTCGGCGGCGTAGTGGGCCTCGAACACCTCCTGGAAGATGTCCTTGAACGCGCCGTCGTACGCCTTGAGGATCGTGTTCTTGGTCGAGAGGTACACCGGGTAGCCGCGCTGCAGTCCGTAGGCGAACGACGCGTGCGCGAAGTCCTCGATCGACTTGTTGAAGTTGTACATGCCCATCGCGACGCCGCCGTCGGCGCCGTAGTTCGCGACCACGTGCTGGATCGGCTCGGAGCCGTCCTCGGGCGTGAAGGTGATCGTGAGCTGGCCCGCACCGGGGACCTTGAAGTTCGTCGCCTTGTACTGGTCGCCGTGCGCGTGGCGGCCGATCACGATCGGCTTGGTCCAGCCCGGGACGAGCCGCGGGATGTTGGAGATGATGATCGGCTCGCGGAAGACGACACCGCCGAGGATGTTGCGGATCGTGCCGTTCGGCGAGACCCACATCTTCTTCAGGCCGAACTCCTGCACCCGCGCCTCGTCGGGCGTGATCGTCGCGCACTTCACGCCGACGTGGTGCTCCTTGATCGCGTTGGCCGCGTCGACGGTCACCTGGTCGTCCGTGGCGTCCCGGTTCTCGATCGACAGGTCGTAGTACCGGAGGTCGACGTCGAGGTACGGGTGGATCAGGCGGTCCTTGATGAACTGCCAGATGATCCTCGTCATCTCGTCGCCGTCCATCTCGACGACGGGCCCGTCCACCTTGATCTTGGCCATGGGAGACCTTCCTGTGCGCGTGTGGGTGCCCCGCCAGATTACTCGACATCAAGAGATCTCGGTGCTGGGGCCCACCACGACCCGGCTGTGACTCCGTCACGAGTGCTGACATGCTGGTGTCGCCCAGCGGGCGCACAGGCGACGCTGACACCATGCGCCGGGGGCCCGGACGGGCGCCCGACATCGTTGCAACGACAGGATGATCATGGCCAACGACCACCCCGAGAACCTCCCTGCGGACGACGCCGAGCTCGTCGAGGTGACCGCGACTCCGGAGGTCTCTTCCGATGCTCTTCCCTACGAGCTCGCCGAACTGCCCGAGGACGCTGACGCGGACCTCGAGTACGACCTGGACGACGAGGTGAGCGGCCCGTCGCTGGCCGCGCGGGCCGGCGCCGAGGCGCTCGGCACGTTCGTCCTGGTCCTCGCGAGCGTCGGCATCGCCGTCTACACGATCCTCACCACGGCCGCGGACCTCGGCATCGCCCTCGGTTCCGGCATCGCCGTCCTCGGCGCGATGCTCGCGTTCGGGCACGTCTCGGGGGGCCACTTCAACCCGGCCATCACGCTCGGCTCGGCGATCGCCGGGCGCCTCCGGTGGGCCGACGTCCTCCCGTACTGGCTCGCCCAGATCGTGGGCGCCGTCGCCGCCGCCGCGGTGATCCTCGTGACGATCCCGAGCGCGCTCCCCTCGCTCGTCGCATCCGGGGCAGCCAGCTCGCGGCAGGTCTTCTTCGGCGGAGCGGCCAACGGGTACGACGTGCACTCACCCCTGCACACGCTCTCCCAGGGGAAGGTCACCTTCGGGCTGATGTCCGCCCTGCTGATCGAGACCGTGCTCGCCGCCGTGCTCGTGGCCGTGTACCTCGGCGCCACGCGGCGACGCGCCGAGCGCACGGTGGCACCGGTCGCGGTGGGCTTGACGTTCGGGATCCTGATCCTCATCAGCCTCCCCATCACGAACGGCGCGCTCAACCCCGCTCGGGCGACCGGCGTCGCACTGTTCTCGGGTTCCGCGGCACTCGGCCAGCTCTGGCTCTTCTGGATCGCCCCCCTCATCGGTGCGGCAGTCGCCGCCCTGCTCTACCGGGTGTTCGCCGGAAGCGCGGCTGAGCTCGACGAGTACGACCCTGAGGACGACGTCGAGGAGCTCGACGTCGTGGTCGGCACGCGGCGCTGAGCCCGTCCGCCTGCCACGCGCGCCTGCGGCCCGCCAGCCCGTCGTCGGGGTGGCGGGCCGCACGCGTGAGCAGCCGGTCCGACCGCGGTGCACGGTCCGAGGGCGGCACCGCTGGCCACCACGGGCGACGTCCGGCTTCATCCCTCCGGGATGAGCTGCGCCAGGACGCCGACGCCCACGGCGAGCAGCAGGAGCACGGTCACGTCCACCGTCCGTGACCTCACGGTGAGCGCCACCGGCCCCGGGGACGGGACCACGACCCGCACGATCGCCCCGACCGCGAGAAGCAGCGCCATCGACGTGGCTCCCGCCCAGGCGGAGACGAAGACCGCGAGCAGCACGACGACCGCCACGCCGGCGCAGACCCACCACAGCGAGGCGTTGCGTCCGGCGATCAACGACGCCCGGGCGATGCCGCGCGGATCCTCCAGCAGCTCGGGCGGGACGTCGTCGAGCAGCCCCGGTCCGATCACGACCTCCGGGCGGTCGCCGGGCGCGGCAGCGTCGACGTCGTGGTCGTCGGCACCGGCACCGGCACCGGCACCGTCGGCCTCGTGGTCGCCGGCCCCGGCACCGTCGGCGTCGTGGTCGCCGGCCCCCGCACCGTCGCTCGACGGGTCGTCGACGCGCGGTTCCACGTCCGGAGAGGTCGGGCCGGCGGCCGACCGATCGCCGGGCGCGGGGCTCGACGACGCCGCGTGCCGACCGGTCGGCGCGGCATCGGGCGCGAGCGGTTCCACCGCGTCGGACGCCTCCTGCTCGGGTTCGTCAGTCATCGATCACGCCTCTCCGCGGCGCACACTACCGTGGCCGGATGAGCAACACGGTGGTCCCTGCGGCGCACGGGCCCGCGACGAACGGTGCGCAGCAGCGGCCGCGATCGATCGTGGTGGTCGGCGCGGGCCTGGCCGGGACGCAGACGGTCGCGGCGCTCCGGACCCACGGCTACGACGGTCGGATCACCCTCCTCGGGGCCGAGGGAACGCTGCCGTACGACCGTCCGCCACTGTCCAAGGAGCTGCTCACGCGCACCGACCCGGTGTGGCTCTCCGCGGAGCTCGGCGTCGACGTCACCGTCCTGGCGGACGACGTCCGTCTCGCGGATCGCGCGGTCCGCCTCCAGGTGCACGACGGCGGCGTCGTCGTGGAGACCTCCGGCGCCCCGGGCACGAGCGGCGCCATCACGGACACCGGCGCCGACAGCACCATCAGCGCGGACGCCGTCGTACTCGCCTGCGGCTCCCGCCCGGTGCGGCCGTCCGGGTGGTCGGGCGCGCTCGTGCTGCACAGCGCGAGCGACGCCGCCGTCCTCCGCGAGCGACTCACCACGGCTCGGCGACTCGTCGTGGTCGGCGCGGGGTGGATCGGCGCCGAGATCGCGGGCGTGGTCGCCGCCGCGGGGACCGGTGTCACCGTCGTGGAGGCCGCACCGGCGCCGCTCAGCGCCCAGCTCGGTGCGCACGTCGGTGCGTCGACCGCGCCGTGGTACGCCGACGCCGGGGTCGAGCTCCTGACCGGTCGCTCGGTGGCTGCCGTCGACCGGGACGGGGTGACGCTCGTCGACGGGCGGCGCGTCCTCGCGGACGTCGTCCTCGCCGCGGTCGGCGCGGCCCCCGCGACCGACTGGCTGCGCGAGGTCCTGCCGCTCACCTCGCGCGGCGCCGTCCCGGTCGGACCTTCCGGGCTCCTCGACACCGCCCGTGTCGGCGGCGGCCCGGCGCTCACGGAACGGGCGTCCTCCCGGGTGTGGGCGGTGGGTGACTGCGCCGACCGCCGCACGGACCGGTTCGGCGTGGTCGCCGGGTCGCACTGGACGGGCGCACTCCTGCATCCGGAGGCGATCGCGTGCGCGATCACCGGTCGACCCGCACCGGCCGAGTCCGCGCCGTACGTCTTCTCCGAGCAGCTCGGGCACCACCTCACCCTGACCGGGGTCCCGGAACCGGGTGCCGAGGTCGTCCACCGCGGGACACCCGGCAGCCCGGCGGGTTGGACGACCCTCTGGCTGCGGCCGTCCACCGGTTCCGGCGAGCGGGCCGGCGAGCAGGTCGGCGCGCAGGTCGGCGAGCAGGTCGGCGAGCACGGCGGCCGGCACGCCGGCGAGCTGGGCGGCGAGCCGGATGGCCGTGAGCTCGTCGCGGTCCTCACGGTGGACCGTCCACGGGACGTCGGACCGTCGCGCCGGATGCTCTCCGCGAACCGGCCACCACTGCTCGACCTCGTCCGCGCGTGCGACCCCGGAGTCCCGCTGCCGTCCGCCGTCGTCGGCCCGACCCCGCCGAGGTGACGGAACCGGACCGACGGCGGCGAGCTCCGCAGCCAGGACGGGTGACCGACGGCGCGTGCTGCCCGCCCGCGGGCGTCAGTGCGCGAAGTGGCGCGTCCCGGTGAGGTACATCGTCACGCCTGCGGCCTGCGCCGCGGCGATCGCCTCGGCGTCCCGGATCGACCCGCCGGGCTGCACGACGGCACGGACCCCCGCATCGATGAGCACCTGGAGTCCGTCCGCGAACGGGAAGAACGCGTCCGACGCCGCCACCGAGCCGACGACCCGGTCGCCGGCACGCTGCACCGCGAGCCGGCACGAGTCGACGCGGTTGACCTGCCCCATGCCGACCCCGACGGAGGCGCCGCCCGACGCGAGCAGGATCGCGTTGGACTTCACCGCCCGCACCGCGCGCCACGCGAACGCGAGGTCCGCGAGGGTCGCCTCGTCCGCGGGGGCGCCCGCGGCGAGGGTCCACCGCGACGGGTCGTCGCCGCCGGTCTCGGAGACGGCGTCGACCCGGTCCGCCTGCTGCATGAGCAGGCCGCCCGAGATGTTCCTGACCTCGACCGGCGCCGAGCTGGGCACGCCGGCGACCGTCAGCAGACGGATGTTCTTCTTCGTGGCGAGCAGCTCGAGCGCCGCTGGCTCGAAGGCGGGTGCGAGGACGACCTCGGTGAAGATGGGCGCGATCTGCTCGGCCGCGGCCAGCGTCACGGTGCCGTTCGTCGCGATGACCCCGCCGTAGGCCGAGACCGGGTCGCACGCGTGCGCCTTGGCGTGGGCGTCCGCGATGTCGGTGCCGACCGCGATCCCGCACGGGTTCGCGTGCTTGATGACGGCGACGGTCGGCCCGGTGTGGTCGTGCGCGGCACGCCACGCGGCGTCGGCGTCGACGTAGTTGTTGTAGCTCATCGCCTTGCCGTGCAGCTGGGTCGCGCCGGCGAGGCCCTCCCCGGCGCGGCCCTCGGCCCCGAGGTACAGCGCGGCGCCCTGGTGCGGGTTCTCGCCGTAGCGCAGCACCGTGCTCCGCGCCCAGGTCGCGCCGACGACCGCCGGGAATCCCGACTCGACCGCGACGTCGTCCGCCGCGTACCCCGAGGCGAACCAGGAGGCGACGGCGACGTCGTACGCGGCGGTGTGCGCGAACGCGTCGGCGGCGAGCCGACGACGCTCGGCGAGGGTGAAGCCCTCGACCGCCACCGCGGCGACCTCGCCGTAGCGGGCGGGGTCGACGACCACCGCGACGCTCGGGTGGTTCTTCGCGGCGGCCCGCACCATCGACGGCCCACCGATGTCGATCAGCTCGACGCACTCGTCGGGTCCTGCGCCGGAGGCCACCGTGGCGGAGAACGGGTACAGGTTCACGACGACGAGGTCGAACGGCGCGATGTCGAGCTCGGCGAGCTGGGCGAGGTGCTCGGGTCGGCGGGTGTCGGCGAGGATCCCGGCGTGCACGCGAGGGTGCAGCGTCTTGACCCTGCCGTCGAGGCACTCGGGGAAACCCGTCAGCTCCTCGACGCGGGTCACCGGGATGCCGGCGGCTGCGATCGTCGCGGCCGTCGAGCCCGTCGAGACCAGCTCGACGCCGGCCTGGTGCAGTGCCGAGGCGAGCGACGCGAGACCCGTCTTGTCGTAGACGCTGATCAGCGCCCGGCGCAGCGGGCGGCGCGTCTCGGGGGCGTTCGGGTCGGCGACGGGGCTGAGCGGGGACAGTTCGTGGGACATGCGGGTGACCTCCCGGGTCGTTGCGGTCTCGTGAGACGTCATGGACCCGAGCACCCAGGCGAACGGTGCACCGGCAGGTACTTCCGGCCGCTCCCCGGTGGTTCGGTCCACCTCAGGTACGCCAGTCACGGCCATCGGCAGTTTAGCCGGACGACCGGGCGTCGGGCACCCGCCGGCGTCGTCTCCGTGCGACGATCGTCCCCGGCCGAGGTCGTGCCCGACGCGGAGCGGCACCGGCGCCCCACCCTCACCACAGGCACATCGACGAGCTCCGAGGAATCGCCATGACGGCATGGATCGACCAGCCCAGCCACCACGCCTGGCTCGAGGTCGAGTCGCAGCGGCTGCTGGGCTTCGGGCGCCGCTTCCCGGCACCCGACGGAGGCGCGCACTGGCTCGACGACGACGGCGCACCCGACCCGACGCGGCCCGTCCTCACCTGGATCTCCGCCCGGATGGCGCACGTCTACGCCCTCGCCCACCTCCGCGGCACCCCGGGAGCGGCCGACCTCGCGGCCCGCGCGCTCGCCGGCCTGACCGGGCCGCTGCACGACGACGAGCACCGCGGCTGGTTCGCCTCCGTCGGTCCCGACCGCGAGGTCGACGGCGCGAAGTCGGCCTACGCGCACGCGTTCGTGATCCTCGCGGCATCGACCGGCAGCGTCGCAGGGCTCCCCGGCGCACGTGCGCTGCTGGACGAGGCCCTCGCGGTGTACCTCGACCGCTTCTGGGACGAGGCCGACGGGATGGCTCGCGACGGCTGGGACCGCGCGTGGACCGTGCTCGACGAGTACCGCGGGGTCAACGCGAACATGCACTCGGTCGAGGCGATGCTCGCGGCCGCGGACGCGACGGGAGACCCGGCCTGGCAGGCACGCGCGCTGCGGATCGTGACGCGCGTCGTGGACGGCTGGGCTCGCGGGAACGGCTGGCGGATCCCCGAGCACTTCGACTCGGCGTGGCGCCCGCTGCTCGAGCACAACGCCGACCGCCCCGACGACCAGTTCAAGCCGTACGGCGCGACGATCGGTCACGGTCTCGAGTGGGCCCGACTGACCCTGCACCTGCACGCGGCGTTGGGCGACGCCGCGCCGGGCTGGATGGTGGAGGCCGCACGCCAGCTGTACCGCCGTGCCGTCGAGGACGGGTGGGCGGTGGACGGCGCTCCGGGGTTCGTCTACACGACCGACTGGTCCGGGACCCCCGTCGTCCGGACCCGACTGCACTGGGTCCCCGCCGAGGCGATCGGCGCCGCGGCGGCGCTCTACCTCGCCACCGGAGACCTGGCCTACGACGCCGACTACCAGCGGTGGTGGGACTACGTCGCGACGTACGTGATCGACCACGACCGCGGGTCCTGGCACCACGAGCTCGACGCCGAGAACCGTCCGACGGCGACGGTGTGGCCCGGCAAGGCGGACCTCTACCACGCGTACCAGTCGACGCTGGTGCCGCGCTCGCCGCTCGCGCCGGGGCTGGCGCTGTCCCAGCGCGCCGGGGCCGTCTGACGGGACGGTCGCCCCGCGGTCCCTGCGGGGGTGCCGGGCTCAGCCGACCCGCACCGTGCGCCCGTCGACCACCATGCCCTCGCGCGCGATCCTGCCGACCCAGTCGACGAGCATCCGCCGTTCGGCGACCTTGATGCGCGCGTGCAGCGACGACTCGTCGTCCGCCGGCTCGACGTCGACGACGCTCTGCGCGACGATCGGCCCGGTGTCCGTCCCGGCGTCGATCACGTGGAGCGTGCACCCGGTGACTCGGACGCCGTACGCCAGCGCGTCACGCACGCCGTGCGCTCCGGGGAAGGCGGGGAGCAGAGCCGGGTGCGTGTTGAGGATCCGGGCCGGGAACCGGTCCAGCACCGCCGCGCCGAGGATCCGCATGAACCCGGCGCTGACCACGAGGTCGGGTCGGAACACGGCGATCGCCTCGGCGAGGGCGGTGTCCCAGCTCGACCGGTCGGGGAAGTCCCCGGGGGCGACGACGACGGTCGCGACACCCGCGTCCCGGGCGACGGCGAGTCCTCCGATGCCTGCCTTGTCGGCGACCACCCCGACGACGCGCGCGCCGTAGGCGGGGTCGTCGTGCGCGGCCAGCAGCGCAGCGAGGTTGGTGCCCGTGCCGGACACCAGGACGACGACGCGCCGGGCCGACGTCGTGGCCACCGGCTCACCCGACGGCGTGCGGACGGCCGGGCGCGGTCCCGGGCGACCGGCCGCGTGGCCGGAGGCTCGGGAGGACGCGTCGGCTGGACTCACGTCAGGGACTCTAGCCGGGTGCGCGACAATGGTTCGTCGGAACGTCACGGCGCTGCGGTGACGGTCCTCACTCGAGAACCGGAGCCGGCCGGGACCGGCTGACACCGGCCGAGCAGCCACAGACAGGGAAGGACGCGGTGAGCAACCCGTACGCGCCACCGTCCGGCGACGGGCGACCCGACCCCACGCCGCGTCCGCCGGTGCCACGACCGGCCGGACGTCCGCCGCTGCCTCCCTCCCCACGGCCGGCGCGGAGCGAGCAGCGACCGCCCGACCCGGAGGCGTTGCGACGTACGAGTCGCCACGTGATGCACTTCGGGGTCCTGATGCTCGCGACGCTGCTGGTGAGCGTCCTCCCGCTGCCCTGGCAGGCGGCTGCGCTCGTCTTCGCGGTCGCGGCGCTCGTCGAGGGTGTCCGCGGCCTGCGCTCGGCGTGGACGGCCGGGGTGCGCGGCGCGCTCGTCCCGATGCTCGTGATGGGGATCGCCGCGTCCTCGTTGCTGACCGTCGGGACGGCCGGGATGGTCGCGCTCTGGCCGATCCAGATGGAGCGGCAGACGTGCCTGCGGGATGCGCTCACGATCTCGTCCCAGGACCAGTGCGAGAGCGCCTATCAGTCGTCGATCGACTCCCTGCGCACCCGTCTCTCGGGGGCCAAGCCCTGAGCTGAGCGGACCACGCGCCGGAGCACTCGGGACACCTCGCCGCGGAGCGGGCCGTCGGCGGGGAGCATGACGAGCAGGGCGCCGAGCAGCAGCTCCCCGGTGGCCATCGGCCCGACGACCCAGGCCTGCGCGCCGACGTCGAGCATGCGCCCCGGCCCGGCCGCGCCCCCGGCGAGCACGACGAGACCGGCCACGCCCACCCCTGCGGTCCCGGCGAGCACGGCCGCCGTCGCGGGGGCGTGCCACCATGGCCCGGCCTCGCGTCGTCGCACGGTCCACAGCGCGCCCACCGCCCCGACCAGCACGAGTACCACCGGCGTCCAGCGCAGCAGGCCCCCGGCGCTGTCCGGCTGCGGGAGCGCGCCGAGCAACGGGAGCGCGGGCAACGGCCCGGCCACGACGTGAGCCGGTGAGAACACCGATCCGGTACCGACGGCGAACCCGGGTCCGGTCAGCCAGGAGAGGCCCCAGACGACGAGGTTCGGCGCCAGCGTGACCTCGGCGAGACCGAGCACGACCCCCCCGACCGGGTCGAGGCCGAGACCGGCGAGGATGTCCGAGATCGTGGCCCGACCCCCCAGCACCCACGCGACGACGAGGAGGCTCGAGAGCAGCACGAGCAGCGCCAGCGAGAGCAGTCCCCCCGCGGCTCCGATGCGCGCCGGCGCGGGGACGCGCTCCCAGCCGGCACGGGTGATCTCACGGAGGGACGGCGCGCCCGGCCGCGCCAGCAGCCCCGCGCCGAGGCCGACCGCGCCGACCACGACCGCGCCCAGGAGCGCCAGCACGATCCCCTGCGCGGTGCGGTCCACGACCACCGCCACGACGACGGCGAAGGCGGCGTAGGCGCCGACCGCCCCCAGGAACCCGGACCGGGTCGCCCGCCCGGAGCGACGCGCCGAGGCGTAGCAGGAGAACACCGCCAGCGCGGACAACCCGAGCGGGACCAGGGTGACCGTCGCGCCGGAGGTCACGAGGGGCACACCGTGCGCGAGGAGCCAGAACGACGACGCGAGCGCGACCGAGCGCTGCCAGCCGACGTCGGCGTTGGTCGGGTCGGCCGAGGTCGCGACGTACGTCGCGAGAACCGGTGCCACGACCACGAGCAACGAGAGCAGCGCCGCCTGGATCCCGGCGATCACGCCCGCGGCCCACCGGGGGGCTCCGTCGATCGCGCTGCCCGTCCAGCGGGTGCCCCACGAGTCGCGCACCGACCCCCAGCCGTCCTGGACGCGTGCGCCCAGCGCTCCGATCGGCCCGGAGGTCTCCGAGCGCCGGCTCCACGACCGCCGCGCCGTGCCTCCGGACCGCGCCGTGCCCCCGGACGGTCCCGAGGTCGCGGCGACGCGGGCCGGACGGCGGGTCGGCAGTCGAGGCATCGAGGGGAAGGGCTTCACACCTCCATGGTCACCCGGGCGGCCTCCGGACGCGGCGAAGGGGGCGACACGCCATCGCGTGTCGCCCCCTTCTCGTCCGCTCCGTCAGCCCCACGCCGCGAGAGGTCCGGGCGGGGTCTCGCAGGCAGGGTCCTCGGCTGGACCGCTCAGGCGAGCAGGGCTCGCATGAGCTCGGCGGTCTCGCTCGGCGTCTTGCCCACGCGCACCCCGGCAGCCTCGAGGGCCTCCTTCTTCGCCTGCGCGGTGCCGGACGAGCCCGAGACGATGGCCCCGGCGTGGCCCATGGTCTTGCCCTCCGGCGCGGTGAAGCCCGCCACGTACCCGACGACCGGCTTGGTGACGTGCTCGGCGATGAACGCTGCCGCGCGCTCCTCGGCGTCGCCGCCGATCTCGCCGATCATCACGATCGCGACCGTCTCCGGGTCGGCCTCGAACGCGGCGAGGGCGTCGATGTGCGTGGTCCCGATGATCGGGTCGCCGCCGATCCCGATCGCGGTCGAGAACCCGATGTCACGGAGCTCGAACATCATCTGGTAGGTCAGCGTGCCGGACTTCGACACGAGACCGATCGGGCCGGGGCCGGTGATGTCCGCGGGGATGATCCCGACGTTGGACTTTCCGGGGCTGATCAGGCCCGGGCAGTTCGGGCCGATCAGCCGCACGCCCTTGGCCTGGGCGTAGGCGAAGAACTCCGCCGTGTCGGCCACCGGGATGCCCTCGGTGATGATGACCACGAGTGGCACACCGGCGTCCGCCGCCTCGATCACGGCAGCCTTGGTGTGGGCCGGCGGCACGAAGATCACCGAGACGTCCGCACCGGTCGCGGCGACCGCGTCGGCCACCGTGCCGAACACGGGGACCGCGACGGTGCCGTCGCCGACCGTGAAGTCGACCGACGTGCCGGCCTTGCGCGGGTTGACGCCGCCGACGACCGTCGTGCCCGAGGCGAGCATCCGTGCCGTGTGCTTCTGCCCCTCGGAGCCGGTCATGCCCTGGACGATGACCTTGGAGGACTCAGTCAGGAAGATTGCCATCTGTCAGTTCTCTCGTCTCTGCGTCAGCGGTCTCAGGCGGCGTCGCGGCGGGCGGCGGCGAGGGCGGCGGCCGCGTCGGCGCCGCCGTCCATGGTGTCGGCGAGGGTTACGAGCGGGTGCGCGGCCGCCGAAAGGATCGCGCGGCCCTCCGCGACGTTGTTGCCGTCGAGTCGCACGACGAGCGGCTTGGTGGCGTGCTCACCGAGGATCTCGAGGGCCGCGACGATCCCGTTGGCGACCGCGTCACAGGCGGTGATCCCGCCGAAGACGTTGACGAACACCGCCTTGACCTGCGGGTCCGAGAGGATGATGTCGAGGCCGTTCGCCATCACCTCGGCCGAGGCGCCGCCACCGATGTCCAGGAAGTTCGCGGGCTTGACCCCGTCGTGCGACTCACCGGCGTAGGCGACCACGTCGAGGGTGCTCATCACGAGGCCGGCACCGTTGCCGATGATGCCGACCTCGCCGTCGAGCTTGACGTAGTTGAGGCCCTTCTCCTTGGCCCGGGCCTCGAGCGGGTCGGCCGCGGCGACGTCCTCGAGCTCAGCGTGATCGGCATGCCGGAAGCCCGCGTTCTCGTCGAGGGTGACCTTGCCGTCGAGCGCGACGATCGCGCCGTCCTCGGTGCGCACCAGCGGGTTCACCTCGACGAGCGTGGCATCCTCGGCCTGGTAGACGGTCCAGAGCTTCTGGAACACCTCGGCGACGAGCGGGGCGACCTCGGCGTCGAAGCCGGCCGTCGCGGCGATCTCCGCAGCCTTGGCGGCGTCGATCCCGACGAGCGGGTCCACGGCGACGCGCGCGAGGGCCTCGGGGCGCTCGACGGCGAGCTGCTCGATCTCCATGCCTCCCTCGACCGAGGCCATCGCGAGGTAACGCCGCTCGGCGCGGTCGAGCAGCACCGAGAAGTAGTACTCCTCGGCGATCCGGGCGCCCGCGGCGACCATCACGCGGTGGACCGTGTGGCCCTTGATGTCCATGCCGAGGATCTCGGCGGCCTTCTCGGCGGCCTCGTCGGCCGACCTCGCGAGCTTGACACCGCCCGCCTTGCCGCGTCCGCCCGTCTTGACCTGCGCCTTGACGACGACCACACCGGGCTTGCCGCCGAGCAGGTGCTCCGCACCGGCGCGGGCCTGCTCGGGTGTCGTGGCGACCACGCCGCCGAGCACGGGTACGCCGTGCTTCTCGAAGATGTCACGTGCCTGGTACTCGAACAGGTCCACCTGGCTTGGTCCTTCCGTCGACCCGCGTGCGACCTCGGTGACCGCAGCGCCCCGACCGATCGTAACCGCGCGACGCAAGTATCTTCACATCAAGACATGTCGGCTCGGCCACATGCGGTCCCGCGCGACGCAGGGCGGTTGGGGGCGAGCCGACGTCACGCGCCGGTGCTGCACTGCTCCGGACCGGCGAGGCCGTCAGCGCTTGGTGACCGGCCAGGCCGTCAGAGCTTGGTCACCGGCCAGGCCGTCAGCGCTTGGTGACCGGCCGAGCCGTCAGAGCTTGGTGACCGGCGAGTACCGCAGCAGCAGGCGCTTGGTCCCCTCGCTGCCGAAGTCGACCTTCGCGACCGCGTTGGGACCTCCGCCCTCGACCCCGACCACCGTGCCGAGCCCGTACGCGTCGTGCGTCACCCGGTCGCCGACGGCGAGGCTCGGGACC
>JAJYCD010000072.1 GCA_021778635.1 Actinomycetes bacterium | reverse complement strand
TCGGGTTGGTCAACCTAGATCTTGGCGACCTGGTTGAACGACAGCTCGACCGGGGTCTCCCGGCCGAAGATCGAGACGAGAACCTTCAGCTTCTGGCTCTCGGGGTTGATCTCGGAGATCGTCGCCGCCAGGGTGTCGAACGGGCCGTCCGTCACCGTCACCGACTCGCCGACCGTGAAGTCGACCGTGATGGCCGAGGCGGCTCGCGCCCCACCCGCGGCGGCCGGGGCCTTCGGCGCGAGGGTCGAGCCCAGCATCGAGAAGACCTCGTCCTGGGTCAGCGGGACGGGCTGGTGCGTGTGGCCCACGAACCCGGTCACACCCGGGGTGTGCCGCACGGCTCCCCACGACTCGTCCGTGAGGTCCATCCGGACCAGCACGTAGCCGGGGATGCGGACGCGGCGCACCGTCTTGCGCTGCGCGTTCTTGATCTCCACGACCTCTTCCATGGGGACCTCCACCTGGTAGATGAAGTCCTCCATGTTGAGGCTCTGCGTACGGTTCTCCAGGTTCGCCTTCACGCGGTTCTCGTAGCCGGCGTAGGAGTGGATCACGTACCACTCACCGGGGAGCGCGCGGAGGTGGGCCTTGAAGGCCGCGACGGGGTCCTCCTCGCCCTCGACGACCGGCTCGGGCTCGACGACGGGCTCCCGGTCGAGGGCGCCGCCCTCAGCGGCGGCGTCGGACTCCTCGGCGTCGTCGGCCCCTGACTCGGAGGCCTCGGACACCTCGACAGCACCGTTCGACTCGAGGGCGTCGTCGACGTCCACCTCGACCTCGTCGACGGTCGGGTCCTGCGACTCCTGCGACACGTGCGAACCTGCTTTCTGCCTCGATCACTTCACTGCGGGGACCTTCACGTGCGAGCACCGGACCTCGGCGCCCTGCCGGACGTCAGCCCCCGAACACCCAGAACACGACCTTGCCGATACCGAGGTCGACAAGCGTCACGAACGCCATGACGACGAGCACGAAGACCAGCACCACCGACGTGTAGGTCATCAGCTCCGACCGGGTGGGTCGGACGACCTTCTTGAGCTCGGCGACCACCTGACGGACGAACAGGGCGATCCGTGCGAAGAGTCCCTTCCGCTGGCTGGCGCCGGCGGGTCGGGACTGCGTCGAGCTGGTCGGAGCGCCGTCGGCGCCCGACGCCGCAGCACGTGCGGATTCGCTCACAGGGTCGTTCCCTACGTCTCGTCGTGTGGTGTGTCTGCGGACCACGGGCTGACCGCAGGAGGCCCTTCCGGGAAGAACCGATCCGCAAGCGCAGGGCAGGCGGGACTCGAACCCACAACCGCCGGTTTTGGAGACCGGTGCGCTACCAATTGCGCCACTGCCCTTCGGTGCCGGTGACCGCCCATGGCCGCACCAGACAGACCAGGATACCTGCTCAGGAATCCGTCCGCGGGCACGACTCATCATGGCGGGCGTCAACCACCGACGCGCCACTGTACGCGGTCCTCCGTGGATGGTCTAACCGCCGGGCGTCTCGCCTGCTCGACGGACCTCAACGCGCGGCCGCTCTTCTGTCAAGATGGAGGACGTGACCCCTGACACCGGCACCCCGGCTCCCGTTCCCACCACGCCCTCGTCGCTGCCGACGCGGGCCGCCAAGCCCCGCGTGTCCGCGCGACTCGCCGCCATCGCCGAGTCCGCGACCCTCGCGGTGGACGCGAAGGCGAAGGCGCTCAAGGCGGCCGGTCGCCCGGTGATCGGGTTCGGGGCCGGCGAACCCGACTTCCCGACGCCGCAGTACATCGTCGATGCCGCCGTGCGCGCGGCGAACGACCCCGCGAACCACCGGTACTCCCCCGCCGCGGGCCTGCCCGCGCTGCGTGAGGCGATCGCGGCCAAGACGCTGCGCGACTCGGGTTACGAGGTCGCGGCGAGCCAGGTCCTCGTGACCAACGGCGGCAAGCAGGCCGTCTACCAGGCGTTTGCGGCGATCGTGGACCCGGGGGACGAGGTTCTGCTGCCGGCGCCCTACTGGACGACGTACCCCGAGGCGATCCGGCTCGCGGGCGGTGTCCCGGTGGAGGTGTTCGCCGGGGCCGACCAGGGCTATCTCGTCACCGTCGACCAGCTCGAGGCCGCGCGCACGGACCGCACGAAGGTCCTGCTGTTCTGCTCCCCGTCGAACCCGACCGGCGCCGTCTACTCCCCCGAGGAGACCGCCGCGATCGGCCGCTGGGCCGTCGAGAACGGCATCTGGGTCATCACGGACGAGATCTATGAGCACCTGACGTATGACCACGCCGTCTTCACGCCGATCCTGCGCGTCGTACCGGAGCTCGCCGACACGACGATCGTCCTGAACGGGGTCGCCAAGACCTACGCCATGACCGGCTGGCGCGTGGGCTGGATGATCGGTCCCGTCGACGTGATCAAGGCCGCCACGAACCTGCAGTCGCACCTGACGTCGAACGTCGCGAACGTGTCGCAGCGTGCGGCCCTCGCCGCGGTCTCGGGTGACCTCGCGGCCGTCGAGACCATGCGCGCGGCGTTCGATCGGCGCCGGAAGATCATGGTCGAGATGCTGTCGGCGATCGACGGCGTCGTGTGCCCGACGCCGCAGGGTGCGTTCTACGTGTACCCGAGTGTCGAGGGCGTCCTCGGGAAGACGATCCGCGGCGTGACGCCGACGACGTCGGCTGAGCTCGCGGCGCTGATCCTCGACCAGGTCGAGGTCGCGGTCGTCCCCGGCGAGGCGTTCGGCCCGAGCGGATACCTCCGGCTGTCCTACGCGCTCGGCGACGCCGACCTCGTCGAAGGCGTCGGCCGCATCCAGGCGCTGCTCGACGAGGCACGCTAGCCGGGCCCGGTGGGCTGGTCGGGCTGAGAACGCTCACCAGGGTCGCCGAGGGTCAACCGATCGGTTGACCCTCGGTCCCGTCGAGCGGTGCTGTCGGCGGGACCGGAGTTGCGCCACGCTGTCTCCATGAGCCCAGCACGGCACGGCACGGACCACGGGGACGGCGAGGCCGTCGTCGTCGAGGGTCTCGCGAAGCACTACGGCGACAAGAAGGCCGTCGACGGCCTCGACCTGACCGTGCACCGCGGCGAGGTGTTCGCCGTGCTCGGCCCCAACGGCGCCGGCAAGACGACGACGATCGAGATCCTCGAGGGCTACCGCGAGCGCGACGCCGGATCGGTGCGGGTGCTCGGGCTCGACCCGCAGACGGCGGACCGCGCCTGGCGCAGCCGGATCGGGATCGTCCTGCAGAACGCGACCGACCAGGCCGAGCTGACCGTCGGCGAGCTCGTGCGGCACGTCGGCGGCTACTACCCGGACTCCCGCGACCCCGACGAGGTGATCGACGCGGTCGGGCTCCGAGAGAAGGTCCGGACCCGCACCCGGCAGCTCTCCGGAGGGCAGCGCCGACGTCTCGACGTCGCCCTCGGGATCGTCGGACGCCCGGAGCTGCTGTTCCTGGACGAACCGACGACCGGGTTCGACCCGGAGGCACGTCGCGCGTTCTGGGACCTGATCCGCGGGCTGCGCGACGACGGGACGACGATCCTGCTCACGACCCACTACCTCGACGAGGCGGAGAACCTGGCCGACCGGTGCGCCGTCGTGCGCGACGGCCGGGTCGTGGCCCTCGACGCGCCCGCCCACCTCGGCGGACGCACCGCACGACAGGCCGTCGTGCGGTGGATCGAGGAGGGCACGCTGCGCCAGGAGCCGACCGACGCCCCGACCGCGGTGGTCACCGCGCTCGCGGCGCGGTTCTCGGGCGCCGAGGTGCCGGGACTCCAGGTGCTCCGGCCCACTCTCGAGGACGTCTACCTGAGCCTCATCGGCGAGACCCCGGCAGTGCTCGGAGCCGACCCGGACGTGGTCCCGGCGGACCTCCTCCCGGCACGGAGCGAGGCGCACCGATGAGCACCACCCTGCCCCTCGGACCGGCCGCGGGACCGGCGACACCCGCACTGCCGTCGGTGCTCACCCTCGGACTCGCACGCGCGCGGATCGAGGTGCTGCAGTTCTTCCGCGAGCGCGATGCCGTGGTGTGGATCTTCGCCTACCCGATCATCATGCTGGCGATCTTCGCAACGGTGTTCGGTCAGGGCAACGCCCGAGTAGGAGCGACGGGCAGCTTCGCGGGGATCCCGTTCGGGCAGTACTTCCTGCCAGGGATGGTCGCGACGGGCGTGATGCTGTCGAGCTTCCAGAACCTGGCGATCACCATCGCGGTCGAGCGCGACGACAGCACGCTCAAACGGCTCCGCGGCACACCGCTCCCCGCCTCCGCGTACTTCCTCGGGAAGATCGGCTCGGTGCTGCTCACGTCGCTGGTCCAGACGGCGCTGCTGCTGCTCGTCGCCGCGACGGTGTTCGGCATCGAGATGCCCTCGACGGCTCAGCGGTGGATCACGTTCGCGTGGGTCTTCGCGTTGGGCACCGCCGCCGGCGCCGTGTGCGGGGTCGCGTTCTCCTCGGTCCCCCGCACCGGGCGGAGCGCGTCCGCGGTCGTGACGCCCGTCGTGCTCGTGCTGCAGTTCATCTCCGGGGTGTTCTTCGGGTTCACGCAGCTCCCCGGCTGGATGCAGGACGTCTCGTCGGTGTTCCCCCTCAAGTGGATGGCCCAGGGCATGCGCTCGGTGTTCCTGCCGGACCAGTTCCAGGCCCAGGAGGTCTCGGGATCGTGGCAGCACGGGGCCACCGCGCTCGTCATCGGTGCATACCTGGTCGTGGGGCTCGTCCTCGGAGCCCGCACCTTCCGCTGGCGGCGGCGCGATGATGGCTGAGACCCACCGGCCCCGCTCGGTCCGCACGGGATTCTGGGAGCGGTCGCTGCGCGGCTGGGACCTGACGTTCTACGGGATGTCCGCGATCTCGGCGGTCACCCTGGTGCTGGTCTCCACCGGCGCACGGACCCTGGCGACCGGTCTCTCCGCGCTCGCCGTGATGGTCTCCGCGTACGTCACGCTCGGTCGTCGCGGCGCGCTGCGGGGCGACCACCGACTCACCACGGCGTACCTGGTCATCATGATGGTCGCCGTGACGGTCGCGGTGCGGTCGAGCACGGTCGGTACCCTCCTGCTCTTCATCGGGTTCTCGCACATCTGGTTCTTCGCCGAGACGCGCCGCGGCGGCATCGCGGCGTGCACGGTGCTGACCGTCGCGGTGGGGGCGGCCCTGCTCGTCGAGGGCGACGTCCCGACCGACCAGCTCGGCCCCGTCGCGGGCCAGCTCGCCGTCTCACTCGTGTTCGCGATCATGCTCGGGCTGTGGATCACGCTCGTCTCGGAGCGGAGCGAGGAGCGCGCCGAGCTGCTCGAGAGGCTCGAGGCGACCCAGCACGAGCTCGCCGTGGCGCACCATGCCGAGGGCGTGACCGCCGAGCGCGCGCGCATGGCGCAGGAGATCCACGACACGCTCGCACAGGGCTTCGCCAGCATCGTGATGCTCGCCCAGACGGTGATCGCCGACGTCGCACGCACGGACGCCGCAGCCGCGACCCGGCGCCTCGCGCTGATCGAGGAGACCGCTCGGGAGAACCTCGCGGAGGCACGCGGACTGGTCGCGGCCTTCTCGCCGGTGGCGCTCGACGGTGCGGATCTCGCCGACGCGCTCGACCGGCTCGCGCAACGCGTCGGCGCGGAGACGGGGATGACCGTGGTGGTCGAGATCGACCGCGCCGCCACCGCACGTCTGGGACGCGCGGACGAGGTCGTGCTGCTCCGCGCGGCCCAGGAGGCGTTGACGAACGTGCGCCGTCACGCGCACGCGACCGAGGTACGCGTGACGATCTCCGAGGACGGCGGCATGGTCCGACTGGCCGTGCACGACGACGGGGTCGGGATCGGCGCCGGCTCTGCCGAGGGCTACGGCCTGCGCGGCATGAGATCGCGCGTGGACGCGGTCGCCGGGCAGATGTCCGTACGAGCCGCCGAGGGTGGTGGGACGGTTCTCGACGTCGCCGTTCCGGCGGTCGCTCGATGAGCGGGACCACCGAGCGATCGAGGAGCGAACGATGAGCGAGACCACCGGGCGCGGGCCGATCCGCGTCATGATCGTCGACGACCACCCGGTCGTGCGAGCCGGCCTCGGTGGGCTGCTCGCCTCCGAGCCCGACCTCGTCGTGGTCGGGGAGGCCGGCGACGGCGAGGAGGCCGTCCGGCTCGTCGAGACGCTGCGGCCGGACGTCGTCCTGATGGACCTCCGCATGCCCCGTCTCGACGGCGCGGACGCCACGGCACTGATCGTCGCCGCCCACCCGGCCGTCCGGGTCCTCGTCCTGACGACCTACGAGACCGACGCGGACATCCTGCGCGCGGTCGAGGCGGGCGCGGCCGGCTACCTGCTCAAGGACACGCCTCGTGCGGCGCTCGTCGCCGGCGTGCGGGACGTCAGCGCAGGTCAGACCGTGCTGGCCCCCACGGTGGCGCACCGCCTCGTGTCCCAGGTCCGGGACGGTCGACAGGATCGGGTGACGCCACGGGAGCTCGAGGTCCTGGCCGCCGTGGCACGCGGGCTCAGCAACGCGGCGATCGGGGCGGAGCTGTTCATCAGCGAGGCGACCGTCAAGACCCACCTGATCCGCATCTTCGCCAAGCTCGACGTGGACGACCGCACGCGCGCCGTGACCGTGGCTCTCGAGCGCGGGATCCTGCCCGGCAGATGAGGACGACCTGACATCGCGACTCGTTCTCATGGCGGTCTCATCGGAGACCTGGATACTGGACGTATGGCCCGTGTCCGCACGCCCGTCTCGATCGGCACCGTCGCCGTGGTGGTGCTCGGCGGACTGAGCCTCAGCCTCGGCAGCGTGATGATGCCGGGCTCGGCCACGCTCGGCGGCCCGGTGGTGCTGTCGGCCCGGCCGGAGCTCGACCGTCCGCTGACCGCGACACCGGACGGGACGACGGACCCGGGGACCACCCACGCCGCGACGGACTCCGGCGAGGCCGTCGGCGTCCGAGCGCCGACGCCGATCCGTGCGGACACCTACCGCACCGCGACGGGCGCCGGCTCGTACCGGGACACGGATGGTACCGGCGGCGGCACGAGCGGCAGCAGCAGCGAGAACGGCGCCGGCAGCACGAGCGGTGCCGGCAGCACGGACCGGACGACGACAACCGGGACGGCCACGCAGTCGAGGGGCGGCACCCTCGAGTCCCCCGCGACCGGCGTGGTCGCGACATCCGGGTCGACACCCGTCGAACCGGCACACGCACCGAAGGCACCGTCACGCAGCGACGGGCTGCGCGCGGCTCTCGCCACGCCGATCGCGCTGGAGACGAGTGCCACGTCCGCTCCTGAGGGCACCCGCACCCACGACCAGCCATGAGGACCACGGTCCTGCGTCCGATCGCGCGATGGCGCGCACGCCGTCGGCACCTGTCCGTCCGTACCCGGGTCCTCGCCGCCGTCCTGGCCCTCGCCGCGCTCGCGATGGTGATCGCGGGTGCGACCTCCACCCTGCTGCAGTACCAGCGGACCGACGTGCGGATCGACGACTCCCTCACGCGCGCGGCCCAGGACCTGCGGGACTTCGCTGCCACCGACCTCGACCCGGCGACGGGGAAACCGTTCGCGTCGATCGACGAGCTCCTCTACCTTGCCGTGCAGCGTCGCGCGCCCGCCGCCGACGAAGGGGTGATCGCGCTCGTCGACGGCACCGAGAAGTGGCTCGCCGCGCCGACCGTCAGCCTGCGGCTCGAGGCCGATCCCGAGCTGATGCGCACTCTCCGGTCGCTCGACCCGACGGCGACGCCCCGCCTGCGGACGATCCAGACCGCTGTCACGCAGTACCGGTTCGTCGCGATCCCGGTGAACGTCCAGGGCGACTCCGCCCAGGGGTTCTTCGTGGTCGCCGTGGACAGGTCCGCCGAGCTGAGCGCGCTCGCCGTCTCGTCCCGCAGCTACGTCGCGGTCGCACTCGGCTCGTTGCTGATCATCGCCGCGGTGAGCTGGTTCGTGGTGGGCGCACTGCTCCGTCCGATCCGTCTGCTCCGAGACACCGCACGCCGGATCACCGAGACGGACCAGTCCGAACGGATCCCGGTGACCGGACGGGACGACCTCGCCGATCTCGCACGCACCGTGAACGCGATGCTCGACCGAGTTCAGGCCGCGTTCGGGTCGCAACGGCGCCTGCTCGACGACGTCGGGCACGAGCTCCGGACCCCGTTGACGATCGTCCGGGGACACCTGGAGCTGATGGACTCGACGAGCTCGGCCGAGGTGGAGTCGACGCGTGCGCTCGCTCTCGACGAGCTCGACCGCATGCAGCGCCTGGTGGACGACCTCGTCACCCTCGCGACCGTCGACCGACCTGACTTCGTCCGCCCGGCACCGACCGACCTCGGACGGCTGACCGACGACGTCCTCGACAAGGCGCGTCCGCTCGGTGACCGGCACTGGCAGGTCGAGGCCAGGGCGGACGCGACGGTCCTCCTCGACGCGCAGCGCCTCACGCAGGCGTGGCTCCAGCTCATCGCGAACGCCGTGGCGATCACCTCCGCCGGCGCGCGGATCCGCATCGGCAGCGCGGTCCACGACGGCCGCGCGCTGGTCTGGGTGCACGACGACGGTCCCGGCATCCGACCCGAGGACCTCCCGCGACTCCTCCAGCGGTTCGAACGCGGAGACAGCGCCCGGCGCACCGACGGTGCCGGGCTCGGGCTGCCGATCGTCGCGGCGATCGCCGAGGCCCACCACGGCGAGGTGCGGCTGGACACCTCGGCGCCACCGCCGGTAACGCAACGGGCACAGACCGAGACCGACCGGTGGGGGGCGCTGGGTGGTGCACGGCTCGTGATCGAGATCCCGGCGCCGAACATCCCCCTGGCGGTGGACGCGCACGACGACGATGCTTCATCTGACGCCGCTCGTGCGACCGGCAGGGCGTCGACGAGGGAAAGGCTGGTGGGTCGGTGACGCAGATCCTCATCGCCGAGGACGAGGACCGGATCGCGGCCTTCGTCGCCAAGGGACTCCAGGCCCACGGGATGACGACGTCCGTCGTGGCGAGCGGGCGTGCGGCGTTCGACGAGGTGATGTCCGGCGGCGTCGACCTTCTGCTCCTCGACCTCGGGCTGAGCGACGGCGACGGTGGCGAGGTCCTGCGTCAGATGCGAGCGGAGGGCAGCACCGTGCCCGTCATCATCCTGACGGCACGCAGCTCCGTGACCGACACGGTGGCCGGGCTCGAGAACGGCGCGGACGACTACATGTCGAAGCCGTTCCGTTTCGAGGAGCTGCTGGCGCGCATCCGGCTCCGGCTCCGCGGAGCCGCGGCCCCCGCCGCGAGCGAGTCCACGTTGACACAAGGGCGGCTCTCCCTCGACCTGCTCACCCGCCGGATCGCGGTCGACGGCACCGAGGTCGAGCTTTCTGCTCGCGAGTTCGCCCTCGCCGAGGCGTTCATGCGCCACCCCGGTCACGTGCTGAGCCGCGAGCAGCTGCTGTCCCAGGTCTGGGGCTACGACTTCGATCCCGGGTCCAACGTCGTGGACGTCTACGTCCGCTACCTGCGGCGCAAGATCGGCTCGGAGTTCATCGCGACCGTCCGTGGCATGGGCTATCGGTTGGTCGGCACCCCGGAGGTCGCCGGGTCGGACTGAACGCCGGGCGTCGTGCGACGGCGCCGGCGACGACCACGGGGTCGGTGAGGAGACCGTGCGGGCGCACGACGGTGCGCCGACCAGGGGGTGATCCCGGTCGACGCACCATCGCATCGATGCCGCTCGCGGTCAGCGCTCGTCAGCCTCTGTCAGCGTCGGTCAGCGTCCGGCGGAGGCCGTCAGCGGCCGGCAGTGCCCGTCAGGGTCAGGGCACTGCCCGTCAGTGGCCCGTCAGTGGCCGGAGGTGGCTGTGCGCTCCTGCGTCGACGTGCTGACCTGCGCCTGGACCCGGACCTGAGCCTGCACGGCGGACTGGACCTCCGAGCTGACCCGAGACTGCGTCTGCGTCTGCGTCTGCGTCTGCGTCTGCGTCTGGATCATCGCGCGCGCCGTCACCGGGTTGCCCGCCGGCGTCAGGCCTGCCGGGACGGGCTTCGCCGCGAGGACCGACACGGCCGTGGGTGATGACGACTGACGAACCTGGTCCCCGTCGCTCACGGAGTCGCAGTCCCGGAGACGGTCCCGCGTCTGGTCCAGGGTCGCGTCCTTGTCACGCAGCTGGTCCGTGTCCCTCAGCTGATCCTTGTCACGCAGCACGTCCGCCAGCGTGGTCGCGACGTACGTGACGTCGTGGATCTTGATGCGGTCCTGCGTCTTGTCCATGTCACGGAGCTGGTCACCGGTGCAGGTGGGGCTCGGGACGGCTGTGGGGTCCGCGGCCACCGTGGTGGACGTCGCGGTCGTGGCCGACACCGGGACGTCGATCCGCAGGCGGTCCTGGTCGGCGGTCTGCAGACGGTCCCGGTCGGCGGTCGGGGAGGCGGTCGACGCCGCCGTCACCCCTGAGAAGGTGAACGAGACCGGCGCTGTCGTCGACGCGAACGCGGCGGTCGCACCCAGCCCGACGACTCCGACGGCGCCCGCGACGATCCAGGAGATCTTGGTGTGCACGGTAGTGCTCCTCTCATCGGGCTGCGGGTGGCAGCCCTCGAACTGATGCGACACGGCTCTCGTGCTGTGTCACCACCAGGGTGGGCCGCCGTCGTGAGAGGGGCAGGAGACGGGGGTGAGACTCCTCTCACCCCTGTTCACCAGGCACGATGTACAGCAGGCACAATGAGCCGGTGCGCGACCTCGCTCGACTGCCCAAGGCTCACCTGCATCTGCACTTCACCGGATCCATGCGCGTCGCGACGCTCGAGGAGCTCGCCGCCGAACGCGGGGTGCGGCTCCCCGCCGCCTTGATCGACGGCGATCCCCTCCGCGTCCCCGGCACCGAGCGCGGCTGGTTCCGCTTCCAGCGTCTGTACGACGCCGCGCGGAGCTGCGTGCGATCGGAGGCCGCGATGCGCCGGATCATCGCCGAGGCTGCTCAGGACGACGCGGCCGAGGGATCCGGGCGCCTGGAGATCCAGGTGGATCCGACGTCCTACGCCCCGTTCGTCGGAGGGATCACCCCGGCCCTCGAGATCGTGCTCGACGCCGCGGTCGCGGCGAGCACGGCCACCGGGATCGAGGTCGGCGTCATCGTGGCGTCGTCCCGTACGCGCCACCCGCTGGAGGCGCGGACCCTCGCACGGCTGGCCGCCGCGCACGCCGGCGACGGCCCCGGCCAGGTGGTCGGGTTCGGTCTGAGCAACGACGAGCGGCGCGGCGACACGGCGGAGTTCGCCGCCGCCTTCGCGATCGCGCGTCGAGCGGGACTCGCGTCGGTGCCGCACGGCGGCGAGCTGCTCGGACCGACGCACGTGGCCGACGTGGTCGCTCAGCTCTCGCCCGACCGGATCGGCCATGGGGTCCGGTCCGCGGAAGACCCGCGCGTGCTCGCCCGCCTCGTCGAGGCCGGCATCGCGCTCGAGGTGTGCCCGGCCTCGAACGTGTCGCTCGGCGTCTACGCGACAGCCGCCGACGTCCCGTTGCGCGCGCTGGTGGACGCCGGGGCGGTGCTGGCCCTCGGGGCGGACGACCCGCTCCTGTTCGGGTCGCGGCTGACCCGGCAGTACGACGACGCGCGGACGGTCCACGGCTTCGGCGACGCCGAGCTCGCCGAGCTGGCGCGCGGCTCCATCCGTGCGTCGACCGCCTCGGAGACGACGAAGACGCGGCTGCTCGCCGGCGTGGACGCCTGGCTGCGCGAACCCGGACCGTGACGTTCTTGACAGGCCCGCCCGACGCCATCATTGTATCAATCAGTTGATGCATTGATACGACTGTACCCGCGCCTCGACCGAGAGGATCCGGCATGCTCGCGATCACCGTGGTGGAGGCCGCCGTCCTGCTCGTCGTCCCACTGACGGTCGCCGCGGGACTGCTGCTCCTCACCGCACGCCGACGGTCCGCACTCGTCACGCCCGCGGATGACGCGACCGCGGATGCCGGGACCACTGCGGCCGCGCGCCGACACGCCGCGATCGTCTCCGCGATCGCCTGGTGCACCGCTCTCGTGGCGCCGCCGCTCCTGCTGGCCCCGACCGAGCGATGGGCCATCGACGCCACCCGGGCCGATCCGCTCACGGCGGGCGTGCTCACCGGCCTCGCCCCCGCGAGCGCGGGTCTGCTGTACCTCGGCGTGCACATGATCGGTGAACGCTCCTGGCCGCGACCGACGGGCTCGGTGCGGCGCGCCGCGCTGGTTCGCCGCACCGTCGGCGACATCGTCCCGGGCTGGCTCCGGACAGTCGTCCTGGCGTGGAGCGGACTTCTCGTCGCCACTCTCGTCACCTGCGGGGTCGTCGCGACCGACGGTCGGTCCGTGACCCGCGCGTGGCCCGGCGGCAGCTCGAGCGCAGGCCCGTTCCCTGGCTGGTACTACGGGCTCCCGCTGCTGGTCGCCACCGTCGCCGTGCTCGCCGGCGCCATCGGTGTCCTGCGGCTCGTCGCCGGCCGACCCGCCGTCGTGGACGCGCAGCTCGCCTGGGACCTCGGGCTGCGCCGGCTCTCGGCTCACCGCGTGCTCCGCGGCGTGCAGCTCGTCATCGGCGTGACCACCAGCGGGGTGCTCGCCGTGACGGCGGCCGCGGTGACCTCGATCGGTCGCTCCGACGGCGCGGACGCAGCTACCGGTGGCGCGCTGATGGCCGTCGTCGGCGCCGCGCTGGCCGTCCTGGCGGCCGTGGTCGGGGTGGCGTCGATCGTGATCGCGCTGATCCCGGGGCAGCCGGCACGCACACCCCTCGTGCTCGACGCGATCGCGCGGGCCGCAGCCACCGCACCCACCGCCGGCACCGCACCCATCGCCGGTACCGCGGGCACCGACGCGCCCGGCCGCATGCCGCCGGGCGGCGACGCCGGAGCGCTGCCGTGACGCTCCAGATCGAGGTCGACCTCACGGCGGGCGTCCCGCCCTACGAGCAGATCCGCAGCCAGATCGTCGCCCACGTGAGCGCGGAGCGGCTCCGGGTGGGTGACCGCCTCCCGACGATCCGTGCCCTCGCGGCAGACCTCGGGGTCGCTGCCGGCACCGTCGCCCGCGCCTACCGCGAGCTCGAGCAGGTCGGTGTCGTGACCACGCGGCGCCGATCCGGCACCGTCGTCGCAGCCGGTGCGGTCGCCGCGGACATCCTCGCGCGCCAGGCCGCGTCGGCGTTCGTCGCGACGGTCCGCGCCGCCCGTCTGACCGACGACGCGATCGTCGACCTGGTGCGAGGCGCCCTGCTCGAGCCCACTCCCGCGGGCGACCGTCAGGAGGGCAGCGAGGTGGCCCACCCGGACGCCAGGTAGGCGGTGAAGCCCACCACGGCGGGGACGTCGAGGACGTACCCGGCCTTCGGATCCATCGCCACCTGCTCGAACCCCAGCAGAGCGCCGTCGGACGGGTCGATCAGGAGCACGCATCGCACCGGGGCCACGAGCTCGAGCGACGTCGTGATCGCGATCGCCGGCCGCCCGGCGCGGTCGGTCACGGCTCCGAGCGTGACGACACCCTTCTCGGCCGCGAGCATCTGCCACATCTCGCTGTCGACGACTCCCGGCACGACCTGCTGGTTGTGAACCTGGGGGATGTCCTGGAGCAGGCAGTCCGCCTCGGAGGAGCCCGGCACGCACCCGATCCCGTCGATCAGCGCCGCGCGCACGCCGCCCGGTCCGGCCGCGGCCGCCAGCTGCGCGGCCGTCGGTTGGATCTGCGTGCCGGCGGGCAGAGTGGTGGACTCGACGGTCCCGGTCGGGTCGCCCGGAGGAAGCCATCCCTCGAGCCGGAGCGGCGGCGACGTCCGGTCGTGGCGCACGCCCGAACCGTCCGGCGCGGTCCACGTCTCCGACGCGACCGGTCGGATCCCGACGGCCCGCGTCTTCCCGTCCATCGAGGCGGTGAAGAACCAGTTGTCCGTGCGCACGTAGGCGATGTCCCCGGGGTGGGGCGCGGCTGGGCGGGCCGCAGCGACCCGGGCGAGCCGGCGGAGGGTCGCCTCGGCCGGCTTGCCCTCGGCCTTCCCGAAAGGTGTCGCGCCGACGAGCCCGTAGCTGAGGATCGGCGGCGTCTCGGCGCTGGCGGTGTCCGGCGTGCTCCACGGTGACGCCACGACGACGACGGCGACGGTCAGCACCACTGCCACCAGTGCCGCGCCCGCTCTCCGGCGGTACCGGTCGGCGCGACGACGTCCGCCCCGGAGCAGCGGTCCGAGCGGAAGTGCGGGGTCGCGTCTCGTGGCGAGGAGTCGTCGTCGGAGCGCGACCGCCTGGGGTCGATCCGCGACGCCGTCGAGCGCCTGCGCGGGTACCGGGTTCGTGCCGGCGAGCAACCGACGTGTGAGGTCGAGGTCGTCCACGGTCACCACCCCCCGTCGGTCGTCGCGTCGCCGTCGTCGCCGCCGTCGTCGGCACCGTCGAGCTCGCCGACGGGGCGCAGCGTCGACGAGTGGCTACCCACCTGGAGGAGTCGCTCCAACCGCGTCCGGGCACGGTGCAGGCGCATGGCCGCGGCACCGGTCGAGCAGCCCAGCACGGTCGCGAGCCCGTCCAGATCGAGACCGTCCCACGCCGCGAGCTGCAGGATCTCCTGGTCGCGCGGACCGAGCCGGCGCATCGCCGTCCCCGCAACGAGCCGCTCCGCCACTGCGTCGGCCGGATCCAGCTCGACGACCGGTACGCCTGCCGCGAGCCCCGCCCGCAGACGCACGTCGAGTCGAGCTGAGCGCAACCGTGCGCGCTGGGAGTTCGCGAGGACGTTGCGTGCCACCACGAGGATCCAGGCCTTCCGGTGCTCGTCGTCGTCGGGCACGACGTCCAGCCGATGCCAGGCGACGAGGAAGACCTGAGAAGCGACGTCCTCGGCGACGTGCCACTGCGTCCGCCGCGCCGCGTAACCGAGCACGACGGGGTACAGCTCGGCGAACATCGCCTCGAACTGCTTCTCGCGCACGCCTGGCCCCTTTGTCGCGTCCTGGGGGAGTCTAGGCGCGCGCGGTGCCGTCGACGTGAACGCCGTGAGTCGATGCGCGATCCGCCTGGTCATCCCGTCAGCAGACCGCCTGGAAGAGCGCGAGGTACACCGACGCGGAGTAACGCATCCATCCCCCGAGATAGCCCGATGAGCTGTACGGCGCGATGCAGGAGGTCAGCCCGGTGCCACCGGCAGGTGCCGATCGCAGGACCGCCACCTGCCCCCTGTTGTTGCGGTAGGACAGGTACGCGGTGCTCTGGAGGTCGATCGTGCTCCCCGATGCGGAGAACTGCCACATGTTCCCGGTGAAGTTGGCCAGGCTCCACAGGCAGAACTGCCCGGAGCCGCAGTCGCTCGCCGAGAGGACCCCCGCGGCGGCCCGCGTGTACAGCACCGCACCGCCGTCGAGCGCGACCGTCACCCGCTTCGGTGCCGGGCTCGGTGCTGCGGTCACCGTCGGGCCCGGTCCAGGGACGTCGAGGGCGGCCTCCGCGGGCCCGACGGGTCCCACGAGGGAGACGAGCCCGACGAGCGTCATCGTGACGACGAAGGCTGCCGAGATCCGCCGACCACGGCGGGCGACCGGCCCCGGCCGAGCCCACAGGGCGGCACGCGCCGCCGCGGCCGATCCGCCGCCGTCCGCTCCGCGCTCCAGCTCCCTCATACCCGGGACTGTCGGGTGGGGCGACCGGATCACCCGGGATCGACGTGATCTGGATCACACCGCGGGACGCGCGTTCAGACGGTGCACCCCACCAGGACCGGCTCGGGCACGAGGTCGACACCGAAGGTCGCCCGGACCCCGTCGCGCACCGTCCGCGCGAGCGCGAGGACGTCCTCCGCGGTCGCACCGCCGCGGTTCGTGATCGCCAGGGCGTGCGACGTGGAGAGCGCCGCGGGCCCGGGAAGCCCGAAGCCGCGCGCGAAGCCGGCGTGCTCGATCAGCCACGCCGCGCTCGTCTTCAGACGGTCGGGCCCCGACGGATAGCGCGGCGCCTCCGCGGGCAGAGCCGCCGCCTGCTCCGGGTCGAGCACCGGGTTCGTGAAGAACGACCCCGCGCTCCAGGTGTCGTGGTCGGCCGGGTCCAGCACCATCCCCTTGGCGCGACGCAGCTCGAGGACGGCAGCGCGGACCTCCGCGAGCGGGGCCCTCGCTCCCGTCTCGACCCCCAGATGGTGCGCGAGCTGCGCGTAGGCGATCGGCGCGGACAACGACCCCGACCGCAGCTGAAAGGTCACGTCCAGCACGACGTGACGGGGGGTCGGGGCCCAGCCCGGCTCGGCACCCGGTCCCGTCGCGCCCATCGAGGCCTTGAGGATCGACGTCCGGTACCCGAACGCGAGCTCGACGAGGGAGATCGTGCGATGTGCACGCCGCTCACGGTCCCAGACCCGGACCAGCGCGATCGTCTGGGAGACCTCCTGGCCGTAGGCACCGACGTTCTGGACCGGGGTCGCGCCGGTCGACCCCGGGATACCGGACAACGCCTCGAGCCCGACGAGCTCCTGCGCGACCGCGTAGGCGACGACGTCGTCCCAGCGGGTGCCGGCCGACACCGTGAGCGTGGTACCGGCACAGGCGGATGCGTCGGGGACGGCGATCGTCGTCCGGACGTCACGAACCACCACGCCAGGGAACCCGGCATCCGCGACGAGCAGGTTCGACCCTCCGCCGACCACCAGGAGCGGCTCCCCTGCCCGGTCGGCCTCCTCGATCGCGGCGACGAGCTCGTGCTCGGACGACGTCTCGACATACCGCCCGACCGGGCCGCCGACCCGGAGCGTGGTCAGCTCGGCCAGCGCCGTCGGTGCGCGCCGACCGGGGCCGGCGAAGCGGACGGACGTCGTCGGAGCGGCGGCGAGCGGCTCGGGGATCTCGCAGGTCATCCGACCAGGCTAACGAGCCGGCACCACGGAGTCGCCATCGACGAGGCTGTGGCCGCGGAGCGGTGCCGCAGCTCGCAGGACCGTCAGGCCGACCACGACGGGGATCACGATCACGAGGAGCGCGTGCCGGTAGCCGACCTCGTTCGCGAGCAGACCGAGCAGGGGCGGTCCCGCGAGGAACGCGGAGTAGCCGATCGTGGAGACCACGCTCACCCGCGCCGCGGCCCGAGCCGGGTCGTCGCTCGCGGCACTCATCCCGACCGGGAAGCCCAGCGCGGCGCCAACGCCCCACAGCGCGACGCCCACCAGGGCGATCGGCATGCTCGGGACGAGACCGAAGAGCAGCAGGCCGACGACGGCGAGGCCGGCAGCGAGACGGAGCACGGGGATCCGGCCGTAGCGGTCGAGCAGCGCCGTCCCGAGGAGCCGCATCGCCGTCATCGCCGTCACGAAGAGCCCGAAGGCCAGGGCGCCGCCGGCATGCGTCGTGCCGAATCCGTCGACGACCGACAACGACACCCAGTCGTTCGCCGACCCCTCGGTGAGAGCGGCGGCGAAGACGATCAGACCGATCATCAGCGTGCGCGGCTCGAGCCAGCCGGCGAACGCGCCGGTCCGGGAGGCGACGGGCACCACGCCCCCCTCGCCGGGAACGGCCGCCATGCCGTCGGCGCGGGAACCAGACATCGCGCCGTCGGCGCGGGGAACAGACATCACGCCGTCGTCGTGGTGACCCGGTGCCGTATCGACGACGGCGTCGGCACCCGGTGCCGTGCCGACGGTGCCGGCACCCGATGCCGCGCCGACGGTGCCGGCACCCGATGCCGGCGACGCGTGCGGGCGCGGCAGGAACGCGCGGACCGCCCACACGACCGCCGTGGTCGAGGCGACGATCACGACGGCGAGATGCGCGAGGACCGAGGCGTGCACGGCCGCCGCGACGGCCCCGATGCCGGCGCCGAGCATCGTGCCGACGGAGAAGCCCGCGTGGAACCGCGGCATGATCGACCGCCCGAGCCGCTGCTCGACCGCGACGCCGGCGAGGTTCATCGCGGCGTCCCACACCCCCGCTCCGACGCCGAACAGCACGAGGCCGCCGATGACCAGCACGACGGCCCCCAGCGCGGAGCCGAGCGACGCCGTGAGCAGCCCGATCGCGCACAGCACCGCGGAGGTGACGACCGTGCTCCGCGCGCCGATGTGGTCGACGACCACACCCGACAGCGGGAGGGACAGCAACGAGCCGATCGCGCCCACGAGCAGCAGGAGTCCGACCTGCGCCGGGTCGAGGCCGAGGGAGTCGCGGACGGCCGGCAGTCGTGACGCCCAGCTCGCGAAGTCGACGCCGCTGAGCAGGAAGACGACGAACACCGCGACGCCGGCCCGACGGACGACGCGGTCGTTCGATGCGCCGGCGCTGCTGGCGCCACGCTCGTTCTTCAGCACGCTGCCAGCCTCTCAGAGACGATCGGCCGAGGAGACGTCGAGGCGGGCGCGGCCGACTCGAGGTCCGCTCGCGCGATCGCCGACGGCGCGACGGGGAAGGAGGTCGCGTCCGTGAGGCGGACGCGGGCGGTGCGCACGATGGCTCCAGGGGTGACGGGGGGACGAGATCGGGTGCGTCCGAACGGTTGTCGGCCGTCCGACGACGTCGGTACGCCGCGACCTCGACGTGATCCGACTCCGAGGCGAGAACCGACTCCGAGGCGAGAACCGACTCCGAGGCGAGAACCGACATCGAATCGATTTGATGCAGAGATCCATGCTGACGGTACGCTGGCCCGCGAGTCAACTAGGAAAGCGCCCGTGCCGCCGCCGAGGTCCGGAGGCGGCGGCAGAGCGCCCGATCGTCAGGATCTGGAGGAGAGCCGCGTGGCATCGAGCCGTCCGACCCTCGCCGACG
>JAJYCD010000071.1 GCA_021778635.1 Actinomycetes bacterium | reverse complement strand
CCTCCTACTTCTCCGGCAACACGGTGCAGATCTGCCCGGTCGGGGCCCTGACGAGCGCGGCGTACCGCTTCCGGTCGCGCCCCTTCGACCTGGTCTCGACCCCCGGGGTCTCCGAGCACGACGCGAGTGGCTCGGCGATCCGCATCGACCACCGACGTGGGGTCGTGCTGCGGCGCCTTGCCGGCGACGACCCGGTCGTCAACGAGGAGTGGATCACCGACAAGGACCGCTTCGCCTTCACGTGGCAGTCGGCCCCGGACCGTCTGACCGGCCCCCTGGTGCGCGACGTCGCTCCGGACGGCACCCGCGGCGAGCTGCGGCCCGCGAGCTGGGTCGAGGCCCTCGAGGTGGCGGCCGACGGGCTCCGGGCGGCCTCGGTCGCCGCGGGTGTCGGCGTGCTGCCCGGAGGTCGACTCACCCTCGAGGACGCGTACGCGTACGCGAAGTTCGCGCGCGTCACCCTCGGTACCAACGACGTCGACCTGCGTGCACGGCCGCACTCGGTCGAGGAGGAGGCGTTCCTCGGCAGCACGGTGGCCGGGCACGTCCTGGGAGTCACGTTCCACGACCTCGAGCACGCACCGGCAGTCCTGCTGGTCGGCCTCGAGGCCGAGGAGGAGGCCGGGGTCACGTTCCTGCGTCTGCGCAAGGGCGTGCTGGCGAAGCGGACGCACGTGCTGTCGATCGCACCCTTCGCCTCGCGCGGGCTCGAGCGGATGAACGGCACGCTGCTGCCCGCCGCACCGGGAACCGAGGCCGAGGTCCTCGACGCGATCGAGGGCGGTTCCGCCGACGGGGCGCTCACCGCTGCGGCGGTCGCGCTCGGGGCGCCGGGTGCCGTCGTGCTCGTGGGTGAGCGGTTGGCGACCGTGCCCGGTGGTCTGTCTGCCGTGCTGCGGCTCGTCGAGCGCACCGGGGCCCGGCTGGCCTGGGTCCCGCGTCGCGCCGGCGAGCGCGGCGGCGTCGAGATGGGGCTCCTGCCAGGCCTCCTTCCCGGCGGTCGCCCGGTCTCGGACTCGGCCGCGCGTGTCGACATCGCAACGGTCTGGGACGTCGATGCCGTGCCGTCCGAACCCGGGCGGGACACCTCGGCGATCCTCGCCGCGGCCCGCGACGGGTCGCTCGGCGCCCTCGTCGTCGGTGGCGTCGACCCCGGCGACCTGCCCGATCCCGCCGCTGCCGTCGCGGCGCTCGAGAACGTCGGCTTCCTCGTCTCGCTCGAGGTGCGCGCGTCTGCCGTCACCGAGCGTGCGGACGTGGTGCTGCCGGTCGCCCCGCCCGTGGAGAGGGCGGGGACGTTCATGAACTGGGAGGGCCGACGTCGGCCGTTCCCGGCGGCACTCGCGTCGACCGCGATGCCGGACCACCGGGTGCTCGACCAGCTCGCGGACGTCATGGGATCGACGCTCGGCCTCCGGACACTCAGCCAGGTGCACGCGGAGCTCGACCAGCTCGGCGCGTGGGACGGCGACCGGGTCGTCGCGCCGGACGTCCGGGGCGAGTCGCCCGCACCGGTGGAGCCCGGTCACGCGGTGCTCGCGAGCTGGCACCTGATGCTCGACGCAGGCCGGCTCCAGGATGGCGAGCCGTTCCTGGCCGGCACCGCGCGACGTGCGGTGGCCCGCACGTCGTCGGCCACGGCCGCGGCGATCGGGGTGCGCGACGGCGGCGCGGTCGAGGTCAGCACCGAGCTCGGAGCCGTCGTGGTTCCCCTCGTGGTGACGGACATGCCGGACCACGTGGTGTGGCTGCCGACGCGATCAGCCGGATGCGCGGTACGGTCCGACCTCGGGGCGGACGCGGGCGCGGTGGTCCGGCTCGCTGCGGCACCGGGTGGTGTCGCGGCGCCCGGGCAGACGGTCGAGCAGGAGACGGTGGCCGATCAGGTCACCGGCCCCGACGGCGCCGCGCGCTCCGGCCCGGTTGCGGGCGCGGCGACGGCGGCACGGTCCGACGAGAACGAGGAGGGACGGTCATGAGCCTGATGGCTCTCGCGGCGCAGCACGTGACCGGGCTGCACCTGGTCGCTGCGGCCAGCCCGTCCGGTGCCCAGTCGGGCGTCGCAGCCGACTTCAGTCACGACAACTTCTGGATCTGGCTGCTCAAGGCGGTCGTGATCGTGGTCTTCATGCTCACGAGCGTGCTGATCGCGATCTGGTTCGAGCGTCGCGTCGTGGGGCGCATGCAGCTGCGTCCCGGACCGAACGTGCACGGACCGTTCGGTCTGCTGCAGTCCCTCGCCGACGCGATGAAGCTCCTGCTCAAGGAGGACATCACCGTCAAGGCGGCGGACAAGATCGTCTACATCGTCGCCCCGATGATCGCGGTCTTCTGCTCCCTGCTGACGTTCGCGGTCATCCCGTTCGGACCGTCCGTGCACCTGTTCGGCATCGTCACGCCGCTCCAGCTCACCGACTTCCCGGTGGCCGTCCTGTACATCCTCGCGGCCGCGTCGGTTGGCGTGTACGGCATCGTCCTCGGCGGCTGGTCCTCGAACTCGACCTACCCGCTCCTCGGCTCTGTCCGCTCGACCGCCCAGGTCATCAGCTACGAGCTGTCGATGAGCCTCTCGCTGGTGAGCGTGTTCGTGCTGGCCGGGTCGATGTCGACCTCCCAGATCGTCAGCTCGCAGCAGTCGCTCTGGTGGGCCCTGCCGCTGCTCCCCGCATTCGTGATCTACGTGATCTCGATGGTCGGTGAGACGAACCGCCTGCCGTTCGACCTCCCCGAGGCCGAGGGCGAGCTCGTCGGCGGCTACGCGACGGAGTACTCGTCGATGAAGTTCGCCTGGTTCTTCCTGGCGGAGTACATCAACATGATCAACGTCTCCGCGGTCGCCACCACGCTGTTCCTCGGCGGCTGGCGTGCACCGTGGCCGATCTCCGCGATCGACAACGGCATGTTCAACACCGGCTGGTGGCCGGTGCTCTGGTTCCTCGTCAAGCTCTGGGCGCTGATCTTCTTCTTCGTCTGGCTCCGCGGGACGCTGCTGCGGCTCCGGTACGACCAGTTCATGAAGTTCGGCTGGAAGCTCCTCATCCCGGTCTCGCTCGGCTGGGTCGTGTGCGTCGCCGCGGTGCAGGGCGTGCGGCGGTTCAGCAGCCTCAACCTGCAGACGATCCTGGTCGCCCTGGGGGTGGTGGTGCTCGTCGCAGTCGCGGTGTCGTACCTGATACCCGAGAGGACGGAGCCGAGAAACGCCGGCAAGCCGGCCGAGCCGGGCGTGTTCGACGCATTCGCGGACGGCTACCCGGTCCCGCCGCTCCCCGGCCAGACCCTCCCACCGTCCCCCCGCCGCGCGCGGGCCGCAGCTGCGGTCGCGTCGGTGACCGATACCGGAACCGAAGCGCAGGAGGTGCAGGGTGGCTGAGCAGCGCAAGGGCAGGCCCCAGGCGCAGGGGAAGCCGCGTCCGTCGACCCAGAAGGCGGCGGGAGCACGCAAGGCGCCCGCCGTGCGCCCGGCCGCCGGTGAGGTGTCCTTCGACGCGGCGGACGCCGAGTACCAGTCGCTGATCCCGCCGCGCCGCGGGCTGGCCGAGGCGCTCGCCCCGGTCGCCGGGTTCGGGGTGACGTTCTCCTCGATGTTCAAGCCGATCGTGACCGAGCAGTACCCGTTCGAGAAGGTGCCGACCAAGCCGCGCTACCACGGGCGGCACCAGCTCAACCGGTACCCGGACGGCCTCGAGAAGTGCATCGGCTGCGAGCTGTGCGCCTGGGCCTGCCCGGCCGACGCGATCTACGTCGAGGGCGCGAGCAACACGCCGGATGCCCAGTTCTCGCCCGGTGAGCGCTACGGCCGCGTCTACCAGATCAACTACCTGCGCTGCATCTTCTGCGGACTGTGCATCGAGGCGTGCCCGACCCGCGCGCTCACGATGACCAACGAGTACGAGCTGGCCGGACCGACGCGGGCCGGGCTGATCTACGAGAAGTCCGACCTCCTCGCCCCGATCGGCGACGGCATGCTCGCTGCGCCGCACCCGATGGTTCCGGGCACGACCGACACCGAGTACTACCGGGGCGACGTGCTCGGCCCGGTGGCCGACCAGGTCGCGTGGGTCCGGGACAACCGACCTGACGACCCGACGCTGGCAGGGGCGGACCGCGCGGCCGCGTCCCGCACGGCAGGAGGAACTGCCCGATGAGTGCCGCTCTGCTAGCTGCCGCCACCCAGACGGTGACGACCTCGACGGCCGAGGAGGTCCTCTTCTGGTGCCTCGCGCCCGTGATGGTGATCGCGGCGCTCGGTCTGATCTTCGCCCGCAAGGCGGTGCACGCGGCGATGAGCGTGATCGTCGTGATGATCTCGCTCGCGTTCCTCTACGTCGCGCAGGACGCCCCGTTCCTCGGGGTCGTCCAGGTGGTCGTGTACACCGGCGCGGTCATGATGCTGTTCGTCTTCGTGCTCATGCTGATCGGCGTCGACGCGTCCGACTCCCTCGTCGAGACGATCAAGGCCCAGCGCTGGATCGGCTGGATCGCGGGCATCGGCCTGGGCATCGTGCTCGTCGGCGTGGTGACGCGCGCGACGTACCCGTCGATGACGGGACTGGCGACCGCGAATGCCGACAGCAACCCGGTGGCCGTCGCGAAGGTGATCTTCGGTGACTTCGTGTTCACCTTCGAGGTCGTCGGTGCGCTGCTCGTCACGGCGGCGCTCGGCGCCCTCGTCCTGACGCACCGCCAACGGCTCACCCCGCGGATCGGTCAGAAGGAGCGCGCCGACGCCCGCGTCGCGGCGGGTGGCTCGCTCACCCCGTTGCCGGCGCCGGGTGTGTACGCGCGGCACAACGCCCTCGACGTCCCCGCGCTCGACCACCTCGGCCGTCCGCTCGAGGAGTCGGTCTCGCGCGTCCTGCGCATCCGCGGCCAGGAGCTCGGGGTCGAGCAGTTCCAGGCGCCCGCGCTGCCGTCCGCGACCCAGACACCCACCCTCGAACCCGGGACGGAGGACCAGGCATGAGCCTGACCAACTACCTGGTCCTTGCGAGCGTCCTGTTCACGATCGGCGCGACGACGGTGCTGCTGCGCCGCAACGCCATCATCGTGTTCATGGGCGTCGAGCTGATGCTCAACGCGACCAACCTCGTGCTCGTCACGTTCTCCCGCATGCACGGGAACCTGACCGGGCAGGTGATGGCCTTCTTCGTGATGGTCGTCGCCGCCGCCGAGGTCGTGATCGGTCTCGCGATCATCGTCTCGATCTTCCGTACCCGTCGCTCGGCCTCGGTCGATGACGTCAACCTGCTGAAGAGCTGAGAGGACGACGGTGCACTCCCTGTTCTCCGTGGCGGTCCAGACCGCCCCCGCCACCGGCGCGCTCCAGTCGGGAGCCTGGCTGCTCGTCGTCGTCCCGCTCGTGAGCGCGGCGATCCTGATGCTGGCCGGCCGGCGCGCCGACCGCTGGGGTCACTGGCTCGGTGTCGCGGCCTCGTCGTTCTCGTTCCTGCTGGGCCTCGGCATCATGTTCTCGCTGACGTCCCTGCCCGCCGCGGAGCGGGTGCGCGACCTGCACCTGTTCAGCTGGCTGTCCGCCGGGACCCTCACGGTCGACGCGGGCTTCCGGCTCGATCCGCTGTCGCTCACGTTCGTCCTGCTGGTGACGTTCGTCGGGTCGCTCATCCACGTGTACTCGGTCGCCTACATGGAGCACGACCGCGACCGCCGCCGGTTCTTCGCGTACCTGAACCTGTTCGTCGCGGCGATGCTGCTGCTCGTGCTCGCCGACAGCTACCTGCTGCTCTTCTTCGGCTGGGAGGGTGTCGGTCTGGCGTCGTACCTGCTGATCGGGTTCTGGAACCACCAGACGCCGAACGCGGTCGCCGCGAAGAAGGCCTTCATCGCGAACCGGATCGGCGACCTGGGCATGATCATCGCGATCATGCTGATGTTCGCGACCTACGGCGGTGTCGACTTCGCGACCGTGCACGGCCACGTCGCCGGGACCGCACCCGGCACCCTCACGGCGATCGGGCTCATGCTGCTCCTGGCCGCGACCGGCAAGTCGGCGCAGTTCCCGCTGCAGTCCTGGCTCGGTGACGCGATGGCGGGCCCGACGCCCGTGTCTGCCCTGATCCACGCCGCGACCATGGTGACCGCGGGCGTGTACCTGGTGGTCCGGTCGGCACCGTTGTTCGACGCGGCCCCGACGGCTCGACTCGTCGTGGTGATCGTCGGCGCGATCACGCTCGTGTTCGGAGCGGTCGTCGGGTCGGCGAAGGACGACCTGAAGAAGGCGCTGGCCGCGTCGACGATGTCGCAGATCGGCTACATGATCCTGGCCGCCGGCCTCGGACCGATCGGGTACGCCTTCGCGATCTTCCACCTCGTGACGCACGGCTTCTTCAAGGCCGGGATGTTCCTCGGGGCCGGTTCCGTCATGCACGGGATGGACGACCAGGTGGACATGCGCGGGTTCGGTGCGCTGTCGAGGTACATGAAGATCACCTGGATCACGTTCGGTCTCGGCTGGCTCGCGATCCTCGGCGTGCCACCGTTCGCCGGGTTCTGGAGCAAGGACAAGATCATCGAGTCCGCGTTCGTCCCGGTCGCCGGGTCGCCGTGGCAGGCGTGGGTGTTCGGGAGCGTGGCGCTGCTCGGCGCAGGGCTCACGTCGTTCTACATGTCCCGGCTGTTCTTCATGACCTTCCACGGCACGCGCCGCTGGGACGACGGCTCGGGTGCCGCACCCGCGCTCGCCGCGGGCACGACGGTGGACCTTCGCCACCAGCACCCGCACGAGTCGCCGCGTCTGATGACGGTGCCGATGATCGTCCTGTCGATCGGCTCGGTCGCGATCGGGTGGCTGCTCAGCCTCGGCAGCGGGATCGTGGGCTGGCTCGAGCCGGTGACCGGGCACGTCGCCCATGAGGCCGACCCGGTGCTCCCGGTCCCGGTGCTCATGACCGTGACGCTCGCGCTCGTGGCGTTCGGCATCCTGCTCGCGTGGCGTCAGTACGCCGCGGTGCTGGTCCCGGTGGTCCCGCCGCGCGGCTCGGTGCTCACCCGTGCGGCGCGCAAGGACCTCTACCAGGACGACGTCAACGACGCCCTCCTCGTCGAACCCGGGACCTACCTCACCCGTTCGCTCGTGTTCGGCGACCACCAGGTCGTCGACGGTGGGGCCACCGGCCTCGCCCGCCTGACGGTCGGCGCAGGATCGCTGCTCCGCCGAGTCCAGAACGGGTACGTACGCTCGTACGCCGCCACCATGCTCATCGGTCTCATCGTCCTCGTCGGCGTTGTCCTGGCCGCACGGATCTGAGGGAGAACCCCGAACCATGCAACCCTCCAGCTTCCCGTGGCTGACGGCGCTCATCGCGTTCCCGCTGCTCGGGGCCGTGACCGTCGCACTGCTGCCTGCCTCCGTGCGCAGCAAGGCCCGGCAGGTGGCCCTGGGCTTCACGCTGCTCGAGCTCGTCCTCGGCGTCCTCGCGCTGATGCAGTTCGACACGAGCCGGTCCGGCGTCCACCAGCTCCTCGAGACCCACTCGTGGATCCCGGCGATCGGCGTGAGCTACGCGGTCGGCGTCGACGGCGTCGGCCTCGCGCTGATCCTGATGTCCCTCGTGCTGGTGCCCGTCGTGGTGCTCGCGGCCTGGAAGGAGCACGGCGCCGACGGTTCCGGCCCCGGTGCGCGGCTGCCGAGCTACCTGGCGCTCGTGCTGGTGCTCGAGTCGTTCATCGTGGCGGTGTTCGCCGCGCGTGACGTGTTCTTCTTCTACCTGCTCTTCGAGGCCATGCTGATCCCGGTGTACTTCATGATCGGCTCCTTCGGTGGGGCTCAGCGCCGCTACGCCGCGGTGAAGTTCCTGATCTTCTCCCTGACCGGTGGCCTCGTGATGCTGGCCGCCGTGATCGGCCTGTACTACCAGGGGCCGGGCGGACCTCAGGGCTTCCTCACGGACCACCTCGTCGGCCTGACGATGTCCACCTCGACCGAGCGGTGGCTCTTCGCCGGGTTCTTCCTCGCGTTCGCGATCAAGGCCCCGATGTTCCCCGTGCACACCTGGCTGCCGGACGCCGCGGAGCAGGCGCCGGCCGGCACCTCGGTGCTGCTCGTCGGCGTGCTCGACAAGGTCGGCACGTTCGGGATGCTGACCCTGTGCCTGCCGCTGTTCCCGCACGCGTCCCGGTGGGCGGCACCGTTCGTGGTCGCGCTCGCCGTCGTGTCGATCCTGTACGGCGCGTTGCTCGCGATCGGCCAGAAGGACCTCATGCGGCTGATCGCGTACACGTCCGTCTCGCACTTCGGGTTCATCGTGCTCGGGATCTTCACGTTCACGTCGGTCGGGATCGCCGGGTCGTCGTTCTACATGGTCAACCACGGACTGTCGACAGGGGCGCTCTTCCTGCTGGCCGGGTTCCTGATCGCACGGCGCGGGGGATCGCGCGCCATCGCTGACTTCGGCGGACTCCAGAAGGTCACTCCCGTGCTCGCGGGCACGTTCCTCACCGTGGGGCTCTCCGCTCTCGCCCTGCCCGGGCTCTCCCCGTTCATCTCGGAGTTCATGGTGCTCGTCGGCAGCTTCGGGCGGTCTCACCCGGCCGCGATCGTGGCCTCGGTCGGCGTGGTGCTCGCGGCGCTGTACATCCTGCTGACCTACCAGCGGATCTTCACCGGACCGGTGCGGGACGAGCTCGTCTCGATGCCGGACCTCGCCGGTCGTGAGGTCTGGGTGGTGGCGCCGTTGATCGCCCTGATGCTGGTCTTCGGCTTCTACCCGGCGCCCGCGCTCGACCTCGTCCGCGAGCCGGCGAAGGTGTCCCTCCTCCAGGTCGGTCAGACCGACGTGCCCGCCTCCCATGCCACCGCCTCGGAAGGGAGCGCCAAGTGACCGGCACCTTCATCGCCCCGCACGTCGCCTGGGCCCAGCTGGCGCCGGTCGTCCTGGTGCTGGGCGCCGCCGTGATCGGCGTCCTCGTCGAGGCGTTCGTGCCGGCGCGCCTGCGTCGGCCCGTGCAGCTCACCGTGTCGCTCGTCGCACTCGTCGGCGCCGTGACGGCGGCCGCGCTCCTGTGGCACGGCGTGCGCACGACGGGCGGCACGGTCGTCCTGGGCGGCGCGATGATCCTCGACGGCCCCGCCCTGGTGATCCAGGGCGCGGTCGCCGCGCTCGCCCTGCTGTCCCTCCTGGTCATCGCCGACCGCAGCAGCGGCGAGGACGCGTTCTCACCGCAGGCGGCGGGTGTGCCCGGGTCGGACTACGAGGAGCTCGCGCGTCGCAAGGGGCTCGTCCAGACCGAGGTCTTCCCGCTCGTGCTGTTCGCGACGGGCGGCATGATGATCTTCCCCGCGGCGGGCGACCTGCTCACGCTGTTCGTCGCTCTCGAGGTGCTCTCGCTGCCGCTGTACCTGCTGACCGGCCTGGCACGTCGTCGTCGCCTGCTGTCCCAGGAGGCGTCGATGAAGTACTTCCTCCTGGGGGCCTACGCGTCGGCGTTCTTCCTGTTCGGGACGGCGCTGCTCTACGGGTTCGCGGGGTCCGTCCGGCTCTCCGACATCGCGGCGGCGGTCCGCACGGTCACGGGGATGGACACGTTGCTCTTCGCGGGCGCCGCGCTCGTGCTGGTCGGGCTGTTCTTCAAGGTCGGCGCGGTGCCGTTCCACTCGTGGACCCCCGACGTCTACCAGGGAGCGCCGACGCCCATCACCGGCTTCATGGCGGCGTGCACCAAGATCGCGGCGTTCGGGGCCATGCTGCGCATCGTCTACGTGGTGCTTCCCGGTCTGATCTGGGACCTGCGTCCGGCCCTGTGGGGTGTGGCGATCCTCACCATGGTCGTCGGAACCGTCGTCGCACTGGTGCAGACCGACGTCAAGCGGATCCTGGCGTACTCCTCGATCGCGCACGCCGGGTTCGTGCTGACGGGCGTGGTCTCCCTGGACCCGAAGGGCATCTCGGGCGTGCTCTTCTACCTGCTGGCCTACGGGGTCGCCACGGTCGGCGGCTTCGCCGTCGTGACGCTCGTCCGTGAGAAGGCGACCGCCCAGCTCCTGGTGGGTGCCGGGGGTCCGGCCGCTGCCGGCGCGTCGGAGACGGTGCTCGGCGAGGCCACCCACGTGTCGCAGTGGGCCGGGCTCGGCCGACGCCACCCGTGGGTCGCCGGTGCCTTCTCCCTGTTCCTGCTCTCGTTCGCGGGGATCCCGCTCACGGCAGGGTTCATCGGGAAGTTCACGGTGTTCTCGGCCGCGGTGTCCGGTGGCGCGGCCCCCCTGGCTGTCGTCGGTGTGCTCGTCTCGGCCGCGTCGGTGTTCTTCTACGTGCGGATCATCGTGCTGATGTACTTCACGGACGACGTCGAGGCCTCGGCTGCTGCCGGGACGACCGTCGTCAGCGGTCGGCTCACCGGGATCGTCGTCGGGGTGTGCGCGGTGCTCACCGTGCTGCTCGGCGTGTTCCCCTCTCCGGTGCTCGAGATCGTGCAGCAGGCGGCGAAGTTCATCTCGTGACGTCCCCGACAGCGATCCCGCTCGCCGACCCGGAGCTCGCCGAGCTGCTCACCGCGAAGCTCCAGGTGGTCGAGGAACGTCTGCGTGACTCCGTGAGCCACGCGGACGCCCTGGCGGACGAGGCCTCGCGCCACCTGGTCAATGCCGGGGGCAAGCGGCTGCGTCCGCTCATCACGCTGCTCACGGCGCAGCTCGGCGACGGGCAGCGGCCGGAGGTGCTCGACGCGGCGGTGGTCGTCGAGCTCACGCATCTCGCCACGCTGTACCACGACGACGTCATGGACTCCGCCCCGCTGCGGCGCGGTGCCCCTGCCGCGCACGAGGTCTGGGGCAACTCGGTCGCGATCCTCACGGGTGACCTCCTGTTCGCGCGTGCGTCGGCGACGGTCGCCGGACTGGGACCGGAGGCCGTCCGGATCCAGGCGAGCACGTTCGAGCGGTTGTGCCTCGGCCAGCTCCACGAGACCGTCGGGCCCCGGCCAGAGGAGGACGCCGTCGCGCACTACCTCCAGGTGCTCTCCGACAAGACCGCCTCGTTGATCGCGACCTCGGCGATGTTCGGGGCGATGTTCTCCGGTTGCCCGTCCTCCGTGGTGCGCACGGTGACGGGCTACGGCGAGAAGATCGGCGTCGCCTTCCAGCTCGCCGATGACGTGATCGACCTGACGTCCGCCGGATCGGTCACCGGGAAGACGCCCGGCACCGACCTCCGCGAACGGGTCCCGACCATGCCGGCACTCCTGCTGCGCGCACGAGCCCGGGCGAGCGGTGCGAGCAGTGCCGACCGCGATCTGGTCGCCCTCCTCGAGTCCGACCTCTCGTCCGACGTCGCACTCGACGAGGCGGTTGCAGCGCTGCGGGTGCACGCGGTCGTCGACGAGACCCGCGCGCAGGCCGTGCAGTGGGCGAACGAGGCGGTCGAGCTCCTGACCCCGTTGCCCGGCGGGGCCGTGAAGGACGCTCTTGCGGCATTCGCCGAGTCGCTCGTCGACCGTTCCGCCTGAGGTCCGCCGGTCGCGTCCCGACTACGAGCTGACGGCCGCCCGTTGGGCCAGCGCGTCGAGTCGCGACGTGCGCAACCCGTCGACCGTGAAGATCACCAACGCGACCCAGACCAGGGCGAAGCCGATCCAGCGCGCCACCGGCATGTGCTCGTGGAAGACGAACAGACCGAGCAGGAGCTGAAGGACCGGGGTGAGGTACTGGAGCATCCCGATCGTCCGCAGCGGGAGCCGGCGAGCCGCTCCGCCGAAGAGCAGCAGCGGTGTCGCGGTGAGCAACCCGGCGCTCATGAGCGCGATCGCGTGCCAGGTGCCGTAGCCGGTGAAGTGACCGGTCCCGGTGAGCTGCAGCAGCACGAGGTAGGCCAGCGCGACGGGGGAGAGGATCGCCGTCTCGACGCCGAGCCCGGCGAGCGCGGTGACCGTCCTGCCGACGCGGTTCTTGATCAGCCCGTAGAGGCCGAACGACACCGCGAGGGTGAGGGCGATCCACGGGAGGCGTGCGGCGCCGGCCGCGATCACCACGACCGCGAGCGCCCCGAACCCGAGGGCGACCCACTGGACGGGGCGCACGCGCTCGCCCAGCACGAACACCGCGAGGAGCACCGTGACGAGCGGGTTGAGGAAGTACCCGAGCGACGCGTCGACGACCTGGTCAGAGAGCACGCTGTAGACGTAGACGAGCCAGTTCACGGCGATGAGCACGGCCGCGAGCGAGAGCAGCCCGAGCGTCCGTCGATGGCGCACGGCCGCCGCGAACGGCGCCCAGCCACGCGTGACCGTCAGGAGCACGGCGCACACGACGAGCGACCAGACGACCCGGTGCGCGATGATCTCGACCGCACCCGCCGGGTCGAGGAGCGGGAAGTAGAGGGGGAACCCGCCCCACAGCAGGTACGCACCCAGGCCGAGCGCCAACCCCGTCCGGGTGGGGGTCCGTCGCGGGTTCGAACCGCCTGCACTCATGACCTGACGGTACGGTCCAGGTCGGATCCCGCGCGGGTCGTGTCCGCATCGTGTCGGTCGGGCCGGCGGACCGGACGTTCCGTCAGATGGGCACGGCATGTCCGCGTCGCGGTCCCGGCCCTACACTGGGAGAAGCACCCGATGCGGGCGTTCGGTTCGCCGACTGCGCACAACGACAGGTACCCGGATCGGGGCCCGCACGGCCACCATGCGAGTACGCGTCGTGGCTGTCTCCCTGAGCTGGAAGGCACCCTCCCACGTGAGCACCCTCGGTCCTCTGCGCGTCGCCATCGTCGGCGCCGGCCCTGCGGGCATCTACGCTGCCGACATCCTCTCGAAGGCGGGCGTCGACGTCAGCATCGATCTCTTCGAACGGCTGCCGGCGCCGTTCGGCCTCGTGCGCTACGGCGTCGCCCCGGACCATCCGCGCATCAAGCAGATCATCGTCGCGCTGCACAAGATCCTCGAGCGCGGCGACATCCGGCTCCTGGCCAACGTCGACTACGGCACGGACCTCAAGCTCTCGGAGCTGCGCCAGTACTACGACGCGGTCGTCTTCTCGACCGGCGCGATCCGCGACGCGGCGCTGCCGATCCCCGGCATCGAGCTCGAGGGGTCGTACGGCGCCGCCGACTTCGTGTCGTGGTACGACGGCCATCCCGACGTGCCGCGCACGTGGCCCCTCGACGCGCGCGAGGTCGCGGTCCTGGGTGCGGGCAACGTGGCCCTCGACGTGGCCCGGATCCTGTCGAAGCACGCGGACGACCTGCTGCCGACCGACGTCCCGGCGAACGTGTACGAGGTCCTCAAGCAATCGCCGGTGACCGACGTCCACATCTTTGCCCGACGTGGGCCGGCGCAGGTCAAGTTCTCTCCGCTCGAGCTCCGTGAGCTCGGCCACGTGCCCGACGTCGACGTGATCGTGTACCCCGAGGACTTCGAGTTCGACGAAGGCTCGATGTCCGCGATCCACTCGTCGAACCAGACCAAGCAGGTCGTCAAGACGCTGACGGACTGGACCCTCACGGAGCCGGAGGACTGCACCGCGAGCCGTCGCATCCACCTGCACTTCCTGAACCGTCCGGCCGAGGTCCTCGGCGAGGACGGGCGCGTGGTCGGCGTGCGCACGGAACGCACCGTCCTGACCGGCGACGGGTCCGTGACCGGCACCGGCGAGCTGCGCGACTGGCCTGTGCAGGCCGTCTACCGGGCCGTCGGGTACTTCGGCTCCCCGCTGCCCGACCTCCCGTTCGACCATGCCGCCGGGGTGATCTCGAATCGTGAGGGACGTGTCCTCGACGTCGACGGCGAGTCGTTGCCCGGTGTCTACACGACGGGCTGGATCAAGCGCGGACCGGTCGGGTTGATCGGGCACACGAAGTCCGACGCGTCCGAGACGATCGCTCACCTCGTCGAGGACCTCACCGACGCCGATGGCGCGCCGGTGCTCTCCGCGCCGGAGCGTGACCCGGGCGCGATCACCGAGTTCCTCCGGGCCCGCGGGGTCCGGCCGATCGAGTGGTCGGCGTGGGAGCTGCTGGATGCGCACGAGCGACACCTCGGGGCGCTGCAGGGCCGCGAGCGGATCAAGGTCGTCCCGCGCGACGAGATGGTCGCGATCGCGCTCGGGGAGACCCTGGTCGGCTGACCGGCATCCGCCGACCGACGGGCTCGGAGCGACCGTTCACCACGCTGTGCTCGTCCGCGGCGTCGTTTGTCCCGAGCGGGGCCTCGCCGGCTCGCGGGACGGGATCGGGTCGGGGAACCCGGCTGGCATGATCGGCGTTGACGAGGAAGAGGTCGGCAGCGTCGAGCTCACCACCGGTGAGCGTTGCGGGCCGCAGAGAGCGAGCACCTGATGGGTCACCAGCACTTCAACGGTCTCAAGACCGCGGCCCTGTTCGGGGTGCTCTGGGCCGTGCTCCTGGGTGTGTGGGCGGTCTTCGGGCGTGGCAGCTCCACCATGCTTCTCCTGTTCGTCGGCTTCGGTCTGGTGTCGACCGCGTACGGGTACTGGAACTCGGACAAGATCGCGATCCGCGCCATGCAGGCGCGTCCCGTGAGCGAGATCGAGTACCCGGCGATGTACCGGATCGTGCGTGAGCTGTCGACGTCCGCCCGGCAGCCGATGCCGAGGCTCTACGTCTCGCCGACGGCCGCGCCCAACGCCTTCGCGACCGGACGGAACCCGCGCAACGCCGCGGTCTGCTGCACCGAAGGGATCCTCCAGCTTCTCGACGAGCGCGAGCTGCGCGGCGTGCTCGGCCATGAGCTGATGCACGTCTACAACCGCGACATCCTGACGTCGTCGGTGGCCGCGGCCGTCGCGGGGATCATCACGTCTCTGGCGCAGTTCCTGATGTTCTTCGGGGGTGGCGGGAGCCGGGACCGGAGCGCCAACCCGCTCGCCGCCATCGGGTTCGCGCTGCTCGCCCCGGTCGCCGCGATGGTCATCCAGCTCGCGATCACCCGGACGCGCGAGTACGACGCGGACGAGGACGGAGCGAAGCTCACGGGCGACCCGCTCGCCCTGGCGTCGGCGCTGCGCAAGCTCGAGTACGGGGTCAAGCGTGCACCGCTCCCGCAGGACCAACGCCTCGTCGACGTGTCGCACCTGATGATCGCCAACCCGTTCCGGGGTGTCGGCATGGCCTCCCTGTTCCAGACGCACCCGCCGATGGCGCAACGCATCGCGCGGCTCGAGTCGATGGCCGGGCACCCGCTCCCCTGATCCCGCGGGCCCGGTCAGCTGGTCGCGCAGGTCTGCTCGGGTGGTCCGAGGGAGACCACGTTCGAGGGAGACCACGTCGCCCGGGTCGGCCGCGCTCGACGGCCGTGCAGCTCAGCGGTAGTTCGTGAACTGGAGTGCGACGTCGAGGTCCGCCGCCTTGAGGAGGGCGATGACCTCCTGAAGATCGTCCCGGGACTTGGCCGAGACCCGGAGCTCGTCGCCGGTGATCTGCGACTTCACACCCTTCGGGCCCTCGTCGCGGATGATCTTGCCGATCTTCTTCGCGTTCTCGCTGCTCAGGCCCTCGACGATCGCACCCTCGAGCCGGTACTCCTTGCCGGAGGCGCGCGGCTCGCCGTCGCCGGTGTCGAAGGACTTCAGCGAGATCCCGCGTTTGATGAGCTTGGTCTGGAACACGTCGAGGATCGCCTTCACGCGCTCCTCGGAGTTCGCGACCATGACGATCTTCTCGCCGCTCCAGGCGATCGAGGCGCCGACGTTCTTGAAGTCGTAGCGCTGGACGATCTCCTTGACGGCCTGGTTGAGCGCGTTGTCGACCTCCTGGCGGTCGACCTTGCTGACGATGTCGAACGACGACTCGCTTGCCATGGTGGTGCTCCTTCGCGTGGGTGCCGCGTGGTGTCAGGTTGGGGACGGTCGGGCCGGTCGGATCAGGCGAGGCCGAGCTGGTGTGCGTGCTGGATCGACTGCGGTGTCGCCCCGGGCCGGCCCTCGGGGATGGGCCTGACCTGGACGGCGGTGCCGTAGGCGCAGATCTCCGTCCAGGTGTCGCCCATCGAGCTGGCGTCGAACCGGGCGGCGAGGAGCGCGTTCGCGCCGCGGGCCTCGGCCTCGGCGACGAGCCTGTTCATGACCTCACCGCGGGACTCCAGCAGGTTACGCGTCATCTCCGGGAGCTCGCCTCCGGCCAAGGACCTCAGTCCGGCCGTGAGCTGCGCCCCGATGTGGCGGCTGCGCACCGTGACACCCATCACCTCGCCCATCACGGCGGTCACCTCGTACCCGGGGATGTCGTTCGTGGTCACGATGATCATGGTGCGCTCCTCGCCGTCGGCGTGATTTCGTCCTGCGTGCTCTGGTCTGTATTCTGGCGTGGCTCCGCAGGGCTGTGCCCCCACGAGTAGCGGCAGGTTACCCGAGTGGCCAAAGGGGGCTGACTGTAAATCAGCTGGCAACGCCTACGGGGGTTCGAATCCCTCACCTGCCACCGCGGCTCCACCACGACGGGGCGCCCTCGACGAGGGCGCCCCGTCGTGCGTCCCCAGGCCGGCGTGCGGGTGATCGGGCGGGGCATGGGACGGCCGTCCTGAGGGTCCGCACGGGTGTCCGGACGGATTTCGCGGCCCGGCCCGCGACGTGTAACCTTGCTCGCGCTGCCCCGATAGCTCAGTCGGCAGAGCGTCTCCATGGTAAGGAGAAGGTCAAGGGTTCGATTCCCTTTCGGGGCTCTGTGGGAGAGGCGGGCCGGCGCGCGTGCGTCGGCCTGATCTCCGACAAGGCGGGGTAGCTCAGGTGGTTAGAGCACACGGCTCATAATCGTGGTGTCGCGGGTTCGAGTCCCGCCCCCGCTACTGCAGGTTGCACCGTGGCCTCCGGGACGGCGACGTCCGGAGGGGGCTGACGGACGCACGGATCGACCTCCTCGGGAAGGCGCGCCCATGCCGGTGAACACCGCCTACGCCGGACGTGAGTACCCGCCGGGACCCGTGTACGAGGTCGCGCGCGAGAAGCTGCGTGAGTTCGCCGATGCCGTCGGGGCGGACCACCCGGTGCACCGGGACCCCGACGCGGCCCGGGCGGCCGGCTACCCGGACGTCCTCGCTCCGCCGACGTTCGCCGTCGTGATCGCGCAGCGGGCCGAGGAGCAGTACGTCGGCGACCCGGGTGCGGGTGTCGACTTCAGCCGGGTGGTCCACGCGGAGGAGCGGTTCACGCACCACCGGCCGATCCACGCGGGCGATCGTCTCGTCACCGTGCTGCACGTCGACTCGATCGTCGAGCGTGCGGGGTTGTCGATGGTCACGACCCGCGCCGAGATCGCGACCGAGGACGGAACAGCGGTCGCCCGGGTCGTGTCGACCCTCGCGGTGCGTGGCGCGGACCCGGAGGCCGGCGCGTGACCGGCCGGGCGCCGCGTCTGGCGGAGCTCGCCGTGGGTGACGTCATCGGGACGCGCACGGTCGAGGTGGATCGCGCGCGGCTGGTGCGCTACGCCGGCGCCAGCGGTGACTTCAACCCGATCCACTGGAACGAGCGGGTCGCGGTCGGGGTCGGGCTGCCCGGGGTGATCGCGCACGGGATGTTCACGATGGGCGCCGCGATCGGCCTGGTCGGCGACTGGGCCGGCGACCCCGGCGCCGTGGTCGACTACCAGACGCGGTTCGCGCGACCCGTCCTGGTGCCGGATCCGGGCTCGTCGCTCATCGAGGTGTCGGGGGTGGTCGGCGCGGTGGACCCCGAGTCGGGCACCGTCCGCGTGGACCTCGCGGTCACGTCCGACGGGTCGCGCGTGCTGGCGAAGTGTCAGGCGGTCGTCCGGCTCGCGTGAGCCGACGTCGCGTTCGAGGCGACGGCGCGTTCCTCGCGAGGAGCCGTTCGGGGGCGCTCAGCGGGTCGGTGGCGGGCCCGTCGTCGTGCCGATCCGCAGCGCCATGCTCAGCGTCGTGGGCTCGGGCCTCTCGCCGGACATCAGCGCCTGGACGGCCCGCCCGATCACGGCGCCCTTCTCGGCCAACGGTTGGCTGACGCTCGTGAGCACGTCCGGGGCCAACCACGGCAGGTCGAGCCCGTCGAAGCCGGCGACGGAGACGTCCTCCGGGACGCGGAGACCGAGCTCCCTGGCGGCGAGCACCACGCCGGAGGCGAGCAGGTCGGAGTGGGCGATGATCGCGGTCGGCCTGTCCGGACCGGAGAGCAGCGCGTGTCCCGCCGTCTTGCCGTGCTCGACGAGCGACGCGGGCGTCTCGTAGACCGCCACCGGCGCGATCCCGGCATCCGTCAGCCCCGCGAGGCGACGCCGGGGGATCTCCCACCGGATCTCGGCGAGTCGAGCCGGGGAGGCGACTCCGCTGCGTCGCTGCCAGTCGAAGGGGAGGGTCACGATCGCGATGCGCTCGTGACCGAGACCCAGGACGTGCCGACCCAGCTCGGTGGCGCCGACGCGGTCCTCGATCCCGACCTCGGTGACGCCCTCGAGGGGCTCTCCCTCGACCGAGATGACGGGGATGCCGCGCCGACGTAGCGTCGCGAGATTGGCGTCGTCGGCGGTCGCGCCGCAGATGAGCACCGCCACGTCCATCACGGCGGACTCGACGAGCGGGTCCAGGTGCGCCGGCGGCTCGTCTGCCGCGCCCGGGATCAGCAGGACACCGAACCCGAGCGGCCCGAGCGTGCTCGCCAGGCCGTCGAGCATCTGGATCGACACCGGGTCACGGAACGATCGGCGGAGCTGGTCGCCGATCAGGACGCCGACGATCCCCGAGCGCCCGCTGCGCAGCTGGCGGCCGAGAGGGTTGGGCCCGCTGTAGTCGAGGGCGGCCGCGGCGGTCAGCACGCGGTCCCTGGTGCTCGGCGCGATCGGGCCGGCGCCGGAGAACGCGAGCGACGCGGTCGACACGGAGACGCCGGCCGCCGCGGCGACGTCGGCGAGGGTCGGACGGCTCGATGCCACGCGGCTCTCCTCCAGATCCTGACGATCGGGCGCTCTGTCGCCGCCTCCGGACCTCGACGGCGGCACGGGCGCTTTCCTAGTTGACTCGCGGGCCAGCGTACCGTCAGCATGGATCTCTGCATCAAATCGATTCGATGTCGGTTCTCGCCTCGGAGTCGGTTCTCGCCTCGGAGTCGGATCACGTCGAGGTCGCGGCGTACCGACGTCGTCGGACGGCCGACAACCGTTCGGACGCACCCGATCTCGTCCCCCCGTCACCC
>JAJYCD010000070.1 GCA_021778635.1 Actinomycetes bacterium | reverse complement strand
GTTCGCCGCGGTCTCCCACCGTGCCGGGGTGCGCATCGCCGGTGCGCCGACGGGCCGCGCCGCGAGCCGTCCCCGGACACTCGGACGGCGGGCCGCCGATGGGCCGTCCCGTCGGCAGGTCGCCGGTGGAGAGGCGTGCGAGCCGACCCCATCCCGGGTGCGCGCTCCTCGCGGTCACGATCCGCGCGCTCGCCGCACCGGTGACGGGGAATCAGGAGGCACGATGCCGCCATGGTTCCTCCTCGCCGGCGGTCCCCGGCCGAGATGAGAAGGCGCGCACGACGGTCCGCCGTCGTGGCCGTGCTGATCCTGCTCGCGCCGAGCTCGAGCGCCGGGGCAGCACCCACGTACCGGCAGGGACCGGCGACCCGCACGGAGACCGGCCCCCTGGCGCGCACCGGGTTATCGGCGACTCGGCCGGCTCCCGCGGTCGGCGCACCCGTGCCGACCGGCATCGACGTCCTCCGCAGGTTCGAGCGACCCGATCATGACTGGTCCGCAGGTCACCGCGGCGTCGATCTCGCGACGGAGGTCGGGAATCCTGTCGTCTCGGCCGTCGACGGGGTCGTGACGTTTGCGGGGACCGTCGTCGATCGTGGGGTCGTCACCGTGCGCGACGGTCGCGGCAGGCTGTCGTCGGTCGAGCCCGTCGCCCCGGTCGTCCGCACGGGCGAGACCGTGCAGAAAGGGCAGACCATCGCGACGGTCATGGACGGGCACTGCTCGGACCGACCGTGCCTGCACTGGGGAGTCCGGGTGGGTGGCGTCTACGTCGACCCTCTCGGCCTCCTGCGACCACCGGCACGCATCGTGCTGCTGCCGATACCGGAAGGCTCCGGGCACCGGTGAGCGAGCCGCCGGTGGTCAGCCGCGCTCGGAGCTCTGCAAGGTCGACCGAAGTCGGAGCATCGCGGCCGTGTGCATCTGGGAGATCCGCGACTCGGTCACCCCGAGCACCCGCCCGATCTCCGCCAGCGTCATGCCCTCGTAGTAGTACAGGACGAGCACGATCTTCTCGCGCTCACCGAGCTGCTCGATCGCGCGCGCGAGCAGGAACTTGGTCTCCTGCACCTCGAAGGAGCCCGCCGGGTCCTGGGCCCGCGAGTCCCCCAGGGTGTCGATGAGTGCGATGTTGTCCGCACGGTCCTCGCCGGCGCCGAGCACGTCGTCGAGGGCCGCGACGTTCACGGTGGAGAGCTGGCTGAAGACGGCCCGCAGCTCGCCGACGCCCATCTCCAACCGGCTGGCGACCTCGCCCTCGCTCGGCGTCCGACGAAGCTCACCCTCGAGCTCCGCATACGCGCGGTCGACCGCGCGCGCCTTGGTGCGAACGGATCGCGGGATCCAGTCGATCGCACGGAGCTCGTCGATGATCGCACCGCGGATGCGGGCGCTCGCGTACGTCTCGAACTTCACCGCGCGGCCGAGCTCGTACTTCTCGATCGCGTCGATCAGACCGAACATCCCGTAGGAGACGAGATCCGCCTGCTCGACCGTGCTCGGCAGCCTCATCCCGACCCGCCCCGCAACCGCGGTGACGAGTGGTGCGTATCGCAGGATGAGCTGCTCGCGCAGCAACCGGTCCCCGGTTGCCTTGAAGTCTGCCCAGGTCTCGGCGATGGTGTCGACGACCGGATCGATCCCGGCGTCGTCGACGACCACGACGCCCAGGTGCCGCGCTCCCGGTGAGACGGCGGGAGCGGTGTGCTGTCGCGGCAGGATGCCGGGCGCCGATGCAGGTCGGGCGACAGCGTTCCCGACCGGGAGGCGTTCCGTCTGTGCGCTCATCGCTGTCTCGCTTCCTGCTCAAGCACGGGGGTGTGCCTGGTGGTAGGACGCACGGAGCCGCTCCGCCGTCACGTGGGTGTACCGCTGGGTCGTGGCAAGGCTCGAGTGGCCGAGCACTTCCTGGACGCTCCGCAGGTCCGAACCGCCCTCGAGAAGATGGGTCGCCGCGGTGTGGCGAAGGGCGTGGGGCGCGATATCGGCGATCCCGGCGATCTCCGCGATCTCGTGCGAGACGGCGCGCAGCTGTCGTTGATCGAGGCGCTGACCGCGGTGCCCGAGCAGAAGCGCGGACCCCGACCCGTCCACGGCCAGCATCGGTCGTCCGGATCGGAGCCATGCGACAGCAGCACGCGCGGCGGGGACCCCGAGCGGGACGATGCGCTCCTTGCTCCCCTTGCCGAGCACGCGCAGCGTCCGGCGCTCGAGGTCGAGGTCGTCGACGTCCGCGGCGACCAGCTCACCCACCCGCACGCCCGTCGCGTACAGCAGCTCCAGCGCCGCCCAGTCCCGGATGTGCACCGCGTCACCGTCATCTGCGCGGGTCCGCGCGGTGTCGAGCAGGTGCGCTGCGTGCTCGACGCCGAGCACGGTCGGCAGGCTCCGGATCGGCCGCGCACTGGCGAGGCGAACCGCCGGGTCGACCGCAATTCGTCCGGTGCGGTGGGCCCACTCGAAGAACGTCCGAGCGCCCGCCCCACGCCGCGCGATGGTGGCGCGGCTGAGATGGGCGTCGGACATCGCGGCGAGCCATCCCCGGAGGACCGCGAGATCGATCTCGTCCAGACCGTGCCGCTGCTGCGACTCCGCATATGCGAGCAAGTGGTCGATGTCACCTCGGTAGGCACGCACCGTGTGCGGGGAGAGGCCTCGCTGAGCATCGAGGTGCAGCACGAAATCCGCCATCTGGGGGATGCGACTCGTGGTCGTCACCGCGGGTGCTGCGGAACTCATGTCCCTACCGTGGTGGTAATCCGCGCTGAGAACAAGTCACGATTCCGCCAGTTCACCCGCTGTGTCCCAAATTCCGTCCGATTCGCCCGCAATGTACGTTCCCTCGAACGGGTGAAATCGTGAATCACCCGTCCGTGACGTCATGTCGGCGTGCCTGCGGCGTCGCCTTGCGCCAGCCCGGTCCGTGGCGGACCGCGATCCCCACGAGCTCGAGCGTGCCCAGCGCCCCGCGCACCTCGGCCTCGGACAGCCCCGCCTCGCGTGCGAGCTGGTGCAGCGGCGCACCGAGGCGGATCGGCAGTGCGTCGTGCACGCGCCGCACGTCCGGGTCCAGACCGTCTGCCGGCCGGTCATCGACGCGTCTGTCGGGGGCAAGATCCCGACCGATCTCCCCGATCAGCTCGACCACCTCGTCCGCGTCCGTGACGCAGACCGCGGCGCCGTCGCGGAGGAGCCGGTGACAACCGGCCGACGCCATCGACGTCACTGGTCCCGGCACCGCACCGACGGGACGCATGAGCTCGCTTGCCCGGTTCGCCGTGCTCAGGGCTCCGGAACGCCAGGCCGCCTCGACCACCACCGTGCCGCGCGAGAGCGCCGCGATCAACCGGTTCCGCTGCAGGAAGCGCCAGCGTGACGGTGCTCCCCCGGGTGGGACCTCGCTCAGGACGGACCCTCCGCGCTCGACCACCGAACTGAGAAGCTCCGCGTTGCCCGCCGGATAGGCGCGGTCGACACCGCCTGCCAGCAGGACGATCGTCGTCCCGTCCGCCCGCAGCGCGCCTCGGTGAGCGGCGGCGTCGATGCCGTAGGCGCCTCCGGACACCACGGTGACCTCGCGTGCGGCGAGGCCGGCCGCCAGATCGCCGGCGACGTGGTTCCCATAGGCCGTGCTCGCCCGCGCCCCGACCAGAGCCACCGATCGAGCTGACGCGCCCGGCAGGACCGGATCCCCGCGCACCCACAGGCACGGCGGCGTCGACGCGCCGAGATCGTCCAGCCCGTCGGGCCACCAGGGCGTGCCGGGCGTCACGAGCACGCCACCGAGCGAACGCAGGACCTGCAGCTCGCGTCGAGGGTCCAGGTCGCCCAGTCTCGGTCCCCACCTCGCAACCGCGGCTGAGAGCGCACGCGCCCCTGTTCGAGGGAGCGGGAACCGTTCGACGAGTGCGTCGATCGCTCGTCGCACGGTCTCCGCATCACCGTCCGCCGCCCGGAGCCAGTGCAGCGCACGCGAGGGACCGAGAGCAGCGACCAGCGCGCCGGCATTCGCGTCACCAGGCTCGGCGAGCGCGCTCCAGGCCGCCCGGGCGAGCAGCTCGTCGTCGAGATCGAACGGCGTGGCCGTCATGCGCCCACCTGCCCGCGGGTACGAAGGAGCATCGCCTGGCCGATGTCCGCGCGGCCGGGCGCCGTGCGACCGCCGAGGTCAGCGAGGGTCCACGCGACCCGCAGGACACGATCGACACCGCGGAGACTCAACAGCCCGCGGTCCAGCGCCCGGTCCAGATCCTGCATCAGCGAGGCCGTCGGGCCGAGCGTGCGCCGGAGCCAGGTGCCGGGCACCTCCGCATTCGTCCGCCACGACGTCCCGGTCAACCGGGCCGTCTGCGCCGCGCGCGCCTGCAGCACGCGCTCGGCCACCCGACCGGACGACTCACCGGGCGCCGTCCTGCCGAGTGCGGAGCGGGGAACCGGGAGAACGTCCACCTGGAGGTCGACCCGGTCGAGGAGCGGACCGGACAGCCGCGAGAAGTACCGACGCCGCGCGAGAGCCGTGCAGGTGCACTCCAGACCCTTGCCTATCGCGTTGCCGCAGGGGCACGGGTTGGCCGCCAGCACGAGCTGGAAGCGGGCCGGGTAGCGTGCGGTCCCGCCGGCGCGCTGGATCACGAGCTCACCGTGCTCGAGCGGCTGTCGCAGCGTCTCGAGCACCCGCGGAGAGAACTCCGGCGCCTCGTCCATGAACAGCACCCCGCGGTGCGCACGGGATGCGGCCCCCGGACGGGGCACCCCTGATCCTCCACCCACGACGGCCGCCGCGGTCGCGGTGTGGTGCGGGTCCTCGAACGGAGGGCGTCGGATCAGCCCGTCGGCCGGGTCGAACGTCCCCGCGACCGAGTGGACCGCCGTCACTTCGACGGCCTCGTCCGGTGTCAGATCAGGGAGGAGACCGGGAAGGCGTGCTGCGAGCATGGTCTTCCCCGCGCCCGGCGGACCGACCAGCAGAAGATGGTGACCGCCCGACGCCGCGACCTCGAGCGCCGCACGCGCGTCGTCCTGACCCACGACGTCTGCGAGGTCGAGATCCGGCCCCCGTCGGGCCGCATCGACGACGACCGTCGACGGGACCTCGTCCGGCACGACGACGTCCGCACCGTACCGTGACGCAACGGCGGCCAGGTGGTGCGCACCCATCACGTCGACTCCCGGCACGAGCCCAGCCTCGAGCGCGTTGGCCGCTGGCACGACGACCTGGCGGTGCCCCGCCGCCACAGCCGCCGCCACTGCGGGGAGGATCCCGCGGATCGGACGTAGCCGTCCGTCCAGACCCAGCTCTCCCAGGTGGACGACTCTCGCGGGCGCCTCCGGCGGGATCACACCGGCTCCCGCGAGCATGGCGACCGCGATCGCCAGGTCGAAGCCCGACCCCGACTTCGGGAGCGAAGCCGGTGAGAGGTTGACCGTGATCCGACGCTGCGGCCAACCAAGCCCTGACGACGTCACCGCCGCTCGGACCCTGTCACGTGACTCGGCCAGCGCCGCGTCCGGCAGACCGACCAGGGAGAACCCCGGCACCGAGGCCGCCAGGTGCGCCTCGACCTCGACGACGTGACCGGTGAGCCCGACGAGGGACACGGCGAGCGTGCGACCGAGGCCCATCAGACGACACCGACGAGGTGCTCGACGTCAGCCGCACCCTGGCGTGCGAGCAGGACCGCGATCACGTCGATCCGGACCGAACGGCTCACCACCGTGTGCTCGGCGAGCCACTGACCGGTCAACCGGCGGACTCGTGCGAGCTTCTGCGGGGTGACGGCCTCCGCCGGGTGCCCGAACCCGACGCCGCTCCGCGTCTTGACCTCGACCGCGACGAGCACGTCGCCGTCGAGGGCCACGATGTCCAGCTCCCCGCGATGACCCCGCCAGTTCGTGTCGAGCACCACCCAGCCGGCGTCCTGAAGGAAGCGGACGGCGACCTTCTCCCCGTACCGCCCGACCGCGTCCTTGGCGCGCACATGACCACCTCCGGTGCCCACGATGGCGACCGATGCGATCCGCACGGGCGCCATCCGCGCAATCCTGTGGCTGGTGACGCGTAGTCGTCACCTGCGGTCGGCTCGCCGGACGAGGGTTCGGGGCGGATCGGCCGCGGACCGTCCGCGCCGCGCACTCAGCGGCGGAACGCCCCGCCGTCCGGCAGGTCGAGCTCGGGCTTCGCGAGCTCCTCGACGTTCACGTCCTTGAAGGTCACCACGCGTACGGTCTTCACGAACCGAGCCGAGCGGTAGACGTCCCAGACCCACGCATCGGCAAGGCTGAGCTCGAAGTACACCTCGCCGGCGGCCGAACGCACCTGCAGATCGACCTGGTTGGCCAGGTAGAACCGCCGCTCCGTCTCGACGACATAGGCGAACAGGCCCACGACGTCTCGGTACTCGCGGTACAGCGCGAGCTCCATGTCGGTCTCGTAGTTCTCCAGGTCTTCCGCGCTCACCGGTCCATCATCGCCCATCCGCGCGTGCTGCGACGCACGCCGAACCGGGACGGCGGATGCGGACCGGAACGGGACGGCGATCGGTCAGCGCTCGTCGCCGTCGGTCCCCGGCAGCCGCCAGCTCCGTCTGTGCAGCGGGCTCGGCCCCAGCGCGAGCAGAGCAGCGACGTGCTCGGCCGAGCCGTAGCCCTTGTTCGACGCCCACCCGTACGCCGGGTGGGCGGCCGCGAGCTCGACCATCAGTGCGTCGCGCTCGCACTTGGCGAGCACGCTCGCCGCCGCGACCGAGGCGCAGTGCTGGTCGGCCTTCACGAGCGTCCGAACGACCGGTGCGGTCCTCGAGGGACGCTCGACGTCGTCCAGGAGATCGTCGAGAGGAGCCCTGCTGAGCCAGTCATGAGAGCCGTCGAGGATCACCACGTCGACCGGTGCGTGCTCCGACACGGCGTCCAGCGCGCGCCACCCGGCCAGGCGCAGCGCGCCGACGATCCCGCACCGGTCGACCTCGTCGGCACTCGCATGCCCGACGGCACGGGCCACTCCCCAGGTCCCCAGCGCCGGCAGCAGAGCCGTTCGCGCACCCGGCGTCAGCAGCTTGGAGTCGGCGACGCCGGCCGGAGCGGGGCCCGTCGCGACGTCCACCACGACGAGTCCGACGCACACCGGTCCGGCGAGCGCGCCACGGCCGACCTCGTCCATCCCGGCGACCCGGCGCGCCCCGGTGCGCAGCGCCTCGGCCTCCACCACCAGGTCGGGCGAGATCACCCGGGACCGCGCAGCACCGGGCCGCGGGAGGCCGGTCACGGGCTCGGGACGGCCGCGAACGTCGACGCCGGATTGCGGAGCAGGCCGATGCGGTCCGCGGGCCACAGCTTCACGAAGGCCACGCCGACGACGTTCGCCAGCGGGATCGAGCCGCCCCCCGGCCGCCCCTGGTTGTAGCGCGAGTCCGCCGAGTGGAGGCGGTTGTCACCCTCGACCCACAGGCTGTCCGGCGGCACGGTCGTCCGGAACGGCATGTCGGTGTTGACCGAGCCCGGCTTGAGGTAGGGCTCGTCGATGCCGACACCGTTGACCGTCACGCGTCCCTGCGCGTCGCAGCACGCGACGGTGTCTCCGGGGACGCCGATCACCCGCTTGATGAGGTGCTCTCCGGAGTCCTGCGGGAGAAGCCCGACGAAGGTCAGCGCGTCGTTGACACCCTTCTGCAGCGAGCTCGTCTGCGTCGCCGCCGCCGGCGGCAGCCATCCACCAGGATCCTTGAAGACCACGATGTCGCCGCGGTGGACGGCGAACGGGCCGGGCGCGAGCTTGGTCACCAGGACCCGGTCGCCGATCTGGAGCGTGTCCTCCATCGAGCCGCTCGGGATGAAGAAGGCCTGGACCAGGAACGTCTTGACGAGCCACGACAGGACCAGCGCGCTGACGAGGATCACCAGGCTCTCGCGGAGCCAGGACATGAACGGGCTGCGCTGACGGGACTCGCTCCGGGGCAGGAGCCGGTCCTCGGCCCCGGTCTGGTCGCTCACCCCGACACTGTGCCACTCGATCCTGGGAGGGACCTAACGGGCGCGCCCGGACGACGATCACCCTCGGGACCGTCGCCGACGACGAGGGGCGGTGACCGCCTCTGGTCACCGCCCCTCGTCGTCGTGCCGCGTGCCGGCGACCGCCTACTTCGCCGGGATGGTGGACCGCTTCTCCTTGATCTTCGCCTTCTTGCCGCGGAGCTTCCGGAGGTAGTACAGCTTCGCGCGGCGGACGTCACCTCGCGTGAGGACCTCGATCGACTCGAGGCTCGGGGAGTGGACCGGGAAGGTGCGCTCGACGCCCACGCCGAAGCTGACCTTGCGCACCGTGAACGTCTCACGCACCCCGTCACCGGCCCGCGAGATGACGACGCCCTGGAAGAGCTGGACGCGCGAGCGGTTGCCCTCGACGACCTTGACGTTCACCTTGAGCGTGTCGCCGGGTCGGAAGTCCGGGATGTCCGTGCGCAGCGAAGCTGCATCGACGTCATCGAGAATGTGCATGGTGGTCGCTTTCCCGTCCTGCCCCAGGTCAGTCACGTTGTCGACGGGCACGCACGACGGCGGCCCGATGGCTGGTGTCTCACGGCGGCGCCTGGATCTCATCCGGTCGAAGTCGTCCCCCCTGAGGCAGGGACGCGACCGGCGCACACCGACCTCCGAGTGTGCCACATCGGAGGAGCCGTCGTCATGTCGGCGTGGATCCGCAGCCGCCCGCACCGTCCATGCCGGTGCGACCCGCCGGGTCACCTCAGCCCGTCGAGGGCCCAGCGCCGGCCCCGCGCGGCCGAGAGAGACCGTCCGGCCCCGTGGTCCACCCCCACGAGGACAGCAGGTCACGGTCCTCGGGATCGAACGCTGCCGGATCCGCGCGCTCGAGGATCTCGGGCCGACGCTCCGCGGTGCGACGAAGCGCCTCGTCACGCCGCCACCTCCCGATCCGGGCGTGATGCCCTGACAGCAGCACCTCGGGGACGTCCAGACCGCGCCACGTCGGCGGCTTCGTGTAGACGCCGTACTCGAGCAGCCCGGACGACCCGTGCGACTCCTCGTCGAGAGAACGCGGGTTGCCCACGACGCCCGGGAGCAGACGCGCCACCGCCTCGATCAGCACGAGTGCGGCGACCTCGCCCCCGTTGAGGACGTAGTCCCCGAGGGAGAACTCGCTCACCGTGACGCTCTCGTGCTCGCGCTCCACCTGCCGGTAGTGATCCGCGACACGCGCGTCGATCCCCTCGTAGCGGCCGCACGCGATGACGAGATGGCTCTCACGGGCCAGGAGCTCCGCCGTCCGCTGGTCGAACGGGGCGCCCGACGGTGTCGGGATCAACAGGTGCGCGGGCACGGCGTCGGGGCGTGCCGGGGACGCCGTCCCGACAGATCCGCGATCGAGGCCGAGCACCTCGTCGAGAGCGGCACCCCACACGTCGGGCCGCATCACCATGCCCGCTCCCCCGCCGAACGGGGTGTCGTCGACGGTGCGGTGCCGGTCGGTCGTCCAGGTGCGCAGATCGTGCACCCGGACGTCGAGGATCCCGGCCGACCGCGCCTTGCCGACCAGGGAGAGGTCGAGCGGCGCGAGGTACTCGGGAAAGATCGTCAGGACGTCGACGCGCACGTCAGGCTCTGCCGTCGTCGCCGTCGTCGCCATCGTCGCCGTCGTCGCCGTCCGCGTCTCCGTGCGTCTCCGGCGAGACCACGAGGTTCGCGACGTCCGACGTGAGCAGGCCGCCCGGCGGATCCAGCACCACACGTCCACCGGCCACGTCCACGACCGGCACGATGGCCCGCACGAAGGGCACGAGGCTCCGCCCCCCGGTCGACTCGCGGATCAGGAGAGCATCGTGCGCCGGCAGGTGCTCGAGAGCCAGCACCGTGCCGATCAGCCGACCGTCGACGTGCTCGGCACGGAGACCGACGAGCTCGTGCGGGTACCAGGCATCGTCCTCGTGCGAGGCGTCCTCGTCGACGACAAGACCGACGCCGCGCAGGCTCTCGGCAGCCGTCCGGTCGGTCACCTCGGCGAAGGTCACGAGCCAGCGCCCCTGATGGTCACGGGTCGTCGCCACGGTGAGGGGACCGACGCCGGCGCGGTCCGTCTCGAGGACGGCACCGACGGCCAACCGTTCGGCCGGCGTGTCGGTGCGGATGTCGAGCGCGACCTCACCTCGCAGCCCGTGCGCCCGGCCGATCCTTGCCACGATCAGCTGCATGGTCTTGCCCTCCTGCTTCGACGTGCCCGTTCGGCTGCCGGTTGCGTGAACCGAACGAGGCCCGGTCCCCGTGCGGGGACCGGGCCTCGTTCACATCGGTACAGCGGACGCTCGTGCGCTCAGCGCCGATCGACGTCCACGACGTCGACCCGCACCGAGCCGTCGGTCGAGAGCGCACCGACCACCGTGCGAAGCGCCCGTGCGGTCCGTCCGTTTCGTCCGATGACGCGCCCCAGGTCCTCGGGGTTCACCCGGACCTCGAGCAGCTCTCCGCGTCGGAGCGACTTCGTGTTGACCTGGACGTCGTCCGGGTGGTCCACGATGCCCCGCACGAGGTGCTCGAGCGCGTCGGCGAGCATCAGGCCTGCTCGTCCGCGGCCGACTCAGCCGCGGGTGCCTCGACCGGAGCGGCCGACTTCTTCTCGGCGGCGGCGGCCTTGACCTTCTCGGCGGCATCCGCGGCGGCCTGGACCGCCGCGGTCGCGTCGACCTTGTCGCCCTTGACCCGCAGCGTGCCCTCGGCACCCGGCAGGCCCTTGAACTTCTGCCAGTCACCGGTGATCTTGAGCAGCACCGCGACCTGCTCGGTCGGCTGCGCGCCGACGCCGAGCCAGTACTGCGCGCGCTCGGAGGAGATCTCGATCAGAGACGGCTCCTCGGTGGGGTGGTACTTGCCGATCTCCTCGATGACGCGACCATCACGCTTGGTGCGCGAGTCGGCGACGACGATGCGGTAGTACGGCGCCCGGATCTTGCCCAGACGCTTCAGACGAATCTTGGTGGCCACTGTGTGGTCTCTCCTGGTTTCTGCTGGTGCGGTCGCAGCGACGTGACCCGTGGGGCAGGTCTGCCGGTGTGGCCTGAGGACGCGGTCGCGTGCGGCTAGAGGGTCCGACGCACCGGGTACAGCGGGTCATTCTGCCAGATCCTCGGCGCGCCGCCCACCACACCGGGCAGGCGCACCGCCGCTCGGCTGCCGACGCGTCCGCCCCGACGGACGGGACCTCAGCGACCGAGGTACTTCTCGAGACCCGGCGGCAGACCCAACGACGACGGATCGACGTCGGGACGACGCGACGCCGCCGCACCGAAGGCCGACCCCGCCGGCGCCTGCGGTGCCTGACCGGCGGCCCTGGCCGCGGCCTCACGTTCCTGCTGGGCACGCTTCGCCGGGTTGCCGGAACGCCCCTTGACCTTGGTGCGCGGCTGCGCAGCCATACGTCCCCGCGACTTCTTGCCCCCCATCCCTGGGAGGTTGCCCATCCCCGGGAGGCCAGGCGCCCCGCCGCCACGCGCCATCTGCTTCATCATCTTCTGCGCCCCGGCGAACCGGTCCAGCAGCTGGTTGACGTCCGTCGTGGTCGTCCCGGAGCCGCGGGCGATGCGTGCACGACGCGACCCGTTGATGATCTTCGGCGCCTGCCTCTCGGCGGGGGTCATCGAGCGGATCACCGCCTCGACCTTGTCCACCTCGCGCTCGTCGAAGTTGTCGAGGGCCTCCCGCATCTGGCCCATGCCCGGGAGCATCCCGAGCATCTTCTTCATCGAGCCCATGTTGCGCATGGCCTGCATCTGCTGCAGGAAGTCCTCGAGGGTGAAGTCCTCGCCCGCGGCGAGCTTGCCGGCCATCGCCTCGGCCTGCTCGGCGTCGAACGCCTTCTCGGCCTGCTCGATCAGCGTGAGGATGTCGCCCATGTCGAGGATGCGCGACGCCATCCGGTCAGGGTGGAAGACCTCGAAGTCGGTCAGCTTCTCGCCGGTCGACGCGAACAGCACCGGCCGGCCGGTGACGGAGGCCACCGACAGCGCTGCACCGCCGCGCGCGTCGCCATCCAGCTTCGAGAGCACGACACCCGTGAAGCCGACGCCGTCCGCGAACGCCTGCGCGGTCGTCACCGCGTCCTGACCGATCATGGCGTCGATCACGAAGAGGATCTCGTCCGGGTCCACGGCGTCACGGATGTCGGCAGCCTGCTGCATCATCTCGGCGTCGACGCCGAGCCGGCCGGCCGTGTCGACGATCACCACGTCGTGCTGACGCGTGCGCGCGATCGCGACGCCCTCACGGGCGACCGCCACCGGGTCTCCGGTCGGCTCGCCGTCGTCCTCACCCTGGACCCCGGGGTGCGGCGCGAACACCGGGACGCCCGCGCGCTCGCCGACCACGCTCAGCTGGGTGACGGCGTTCGGCCGCTGCAGGTCGGCCGCGACGAGGATCGGGGTATGTCCCTGCTCGCGCAGGTGCAGCGCGAGCTTGCCGGCCAGCGTCGTCTTGCCCGCGCCCTGAAGGCCGGCCAGCAGGATGACCGTCGGGGGGGTCTTCGCGAGGGACAGCGGCCTGTTCTGACCCCCCAGGATTGCGACGAGCTCGTCGTTGACGATCTTGACGACCTGCTGCGCCGGGTTCAGCGCACCGGAGACCTCCGCCGAGAGCGCGCGCTCACGCACACGCCCGGCGAACTCGCGGACCACCGGCACCGCGACGTCGGCGTCGAGCAGCGCGCGCCGGATCTCGCGGACCGTGGCGTCGACGTCGGCCTCGGACAGGCGTCCCTTGGTGCGAAGGTTCTTGAAGGTGGACGCAAGACGGTCGGACAGGGTCGCGAACACAGATCGTTCCTCACGGGTGGCCGAGCGGTCGGAGGGTTCCCAGGGTACCGCCGAGCGCCCGTGCGCCCGGAGCGCGCGGCCGACATCCTCACGCGCCGAGCGCCCGCCTTCCACGCGTCGTCAGGTCGTCCACGAGTCGGGCGCGCCACGAGCTCCACGCCTGGCTGCCCGCCGCCGAGGCGTCGGCCTCGGTCAGGGCGCGGAGCAGCTCCAGCAGGTCCGCACGGTGGTCCACGGCAGAGAGCAGTGCGTCGAGGGTCTCCGGTGCGTCCGGGTCCGCGGTGGTCGCGAGCTCGGCCAGTGTCAGGTGATGCCGGACGAGTCTCACGACGTCCGCGACCTCAGCGGGCGCGAGCCCCATCCGCGTCGCGATCGGGCCCGCCAGGCGCGCCCCCTCCTCCGAGTGCTCGGCCTCGCCGGGGCGCTTGCCGATGTCGTGCAGCAGCGCCGCGACGAGGAGGACGTCGGGCTGGGCGATGCCCCGCTTGACCTGCGCGGCCCGCGCCACCGTCTCGATCAGGTGCCGGTCGATCGTGTGCCGGTGGATCGGCGACCGCTGCGGCCGGTTCCTCACCGCGGACCACTCCGGGATCCACCCGGTCACCACGCCGGCCAGGTCCAGCGCCTCCCAGACCGGGATCTGCGCGGTCCCGCTGCCGAGAAGGGTCAGCAGATAGGCCTTCGCGGCGCGCGGCCACGGGTCGCCGAGCGGTGGGGTGCCGGCCAGGCTCGTCATCATCACCGGCGACAGCGGCAGACCGGTCCGCACCGAGGTGGCGGCGGCCCGGAGCGACAGCAGCGGGTCCTGGGCGGGCTGGGCGTCGATCGCGAGCACGATCTCGCCCGCGTGCTCGACGAGACCGTCCGCCACCGCGCGCAGCCGGGGAGCACCGCGTCGCCCGCGGATCAGCACCGGACGGCGCGACGTCAGCGGCTGCTGGAGCGCCTGGCGGGCGTTGCGGACCGTGACGTCGAGCGCGTAGGAGACCACCCGCCCGGACTCGGCGAGGCTCGCGAGCAGGTCGTCACGATCGCCGTACCCGCACAGCGCGGCGACCTCCTCCTGGTCGGCCTGCAGCAGACGGTTGGTGGACCGGCGGGTGACGACCTGCAGCGCGTCGCGCACGTCGAGCAGATGCGTGTAGGCGCGATCGACGGCGCCGTGCGGGCGGTCCGTCAGCCAGGTCGCCGCGAGGGCGAACAGGACGATCGCGTCTCGGATCCCGCCGCGGGCCTCCTTGAGGTCCGGCTCGATCAGGTAGGCGAGCTCGCCCTGGCGATCCGCACGTTCGCGGGCCGAGCTCAGCAGCTCCGGGAGCCGACGGCGAGCCGCGCCGCGCCAGTCCGTGAGCAACGCGGTGCTGGCCCGGTGCACGACGGCCACGTCACCCGCGATGTGCCGCAGATCGAGGAGCCCGACCGCGGCAGGGAGGTCCTTCGACGCCACCTGGCGACACTGCGCCAACGACCGGACCGAGTGGTCGAGGTCGAGACCCGCATCCCAGATCGGGTACCAGAGTCGTTCCGCGAGCTCGGTCACGACCTGCGGCGGGTGCGAGCGACCGTCGTGGACGAGCAGGAGGTCCAGGTCGCTCAACGGACTGGGATCGCCGCGACCGACGCTCCCGACCGCCGCGAGAGCGATGCCCTCGTCCACGTCGAGGCCGTCGGTGGCCCGGGACCACAGGTCGCCCAACCGCGCGGCGACGAGCTCGACCAGCGCGGCGCGCCGGAGGTCCCCGTCCTGGATCGCCCCGGTCGCCAACGGTCCGGTGAGCCTGGTTGCGAGGTCGAGCCGCTCGGCCTTGAGGTCCCGCACCCCGTGGACGGGGAGCGGGACCTCAGAGGCTTCACCGCCGACCGCGCCCCCTGCGGGCGGTCGTTGCGTGGTCATCGGACTACAGCGCGCCCGGGCCGCGCTCGCCGGTGCGGACCCGGATGACGTCGTCGACGGGGGTGATCCACACCTTGCCGTCGCCGATCTTCCCGGTCTGCGCCGCCTTCACGAGGGCGTCGGTGACCGCCGGTGCATCCGCGTCGTCCACCAGGGCCTCGATCCGCACCTTCGGGACCAGGTCCACCGTGTACTCGGCCCCGCGGTAGACCTCGGTGTGACCGCGCTGGCGACCGTAGCCGCTCGCCTCGCTCACGGTCATGCCACGGACTCCCGCGGCCTCGAGAGCGGACTTCACGTCGTCCAGACGATGCGGCTGGATCACTCCGGTGACGAGCTTCATGCCTTCACCTCCGTGTTGAGGCGCGTTGCGCCGATGGACTCGTACGCGGTCTCACCGTGGACGGCCAGGTCGATGCCGCCGACCTCGGCCTCCTCGCTCAGTCGAAGACCGCCGACCTGCTTGATGATGTACCCGATCACGTAGGTGAGCACGAACGAGAACACCACGGCGAACGCGGCGACGACGATCTGCGCGAGCAGCTGCGTGATGCCGCCGCCGTAGAGCAGCCCGTCCTTCGCACCGGTCGGGTACCACGCGCCCTGGTGGTGCGTCGCGAAGAAGCCGATCAGCACGGTGCCGGTGATGCCACCGACGAGGTGCACACCCACGACGTCCAGCGCATCGTCGAAGCCGTACCTGAACTTCAGTCCGATGGCCAGCGCGCACACGACACCGGCGATGCCACCGATGGCGATCGCCCCGAAGGAGTCGACGGCCGCGGCCGCAGGGGTGATGGCCACGAGACCGGCGACGACGCCCGACGCGGCACCGAGGGACGTCGCGCGCCCGTCACGCACCTTCTCCGTGAGCAGCCAGGTCAGCATCGCGACGGCCGTGGCCACGAACGTGTTGATCCAGGCGCGGGCGGCGGTGCCGTCCGCCGCACCCTCGGACCCGGCGTTGAACCCGAACCAACCGACCCAGAGCAGCGCGGCACCGAGCATGACGTACGGGAGGTTGTGCGGCCGGAACGGCCCACCGGGCCAACCCTTGCGCTTGCCGAGGAGCAGCACCAGGGCGAGACCCGCCGCACCGGCGTCGATGTGGACGACCGTCCCACCGGCGAAGTCGATCGGCGCCGACAGCCACGAGGCCACCGGACCTGACGGGCTGAGGAAGCCGCCGCCCCACACCATGTGAGCGAGCGGGAAGTACACCGCCGTCGCCCAGATGATCGTGAACGCGATCCAGCTGCTGAACTTGATCCGGTCGGCGATCGCACCCGTGATCAACGCCACGGTGATCACGGCGAACGTCGACTGGAAGGCCACCCCGACGAGTGCGGGGACACCGACCGCGGCGCCCAGACCCTTGTCGTCCGTCAGGTTGATCAGCCCGAAGTACTGGAACGGGTTGGCGAAGAACTGGTTGATCCCCGTGGTCGCGCTGCCGAACGACTCCGAGTACCCGTACAGGATCCAGATGAATCCGACCGTGCCGGCCGCGATGAAGTTCATCATCAGCATGTTCAGGACCGACTTGCTCCGGACCATGCCGCCGTAGAAGAACGCCAGCGCGGGCACGGTCATCATGAGGACGATCACCGCGGAGGTCATCATCCACGCGGTGTTACCGGTGTCCAGCTTGAACGCGTCTCCGGCTATCAAGGTGAAGGTCATTACCCGTCTCTCCACTCCCCGACCGGGCGGCCGGACGGGTCAACTGTCGGGGAGACGGGTTTCGGGACCACGCCCGCTGCGTTACGGCCGGGTGACAAGCGGCGAGCCCGTGTAAACGTTGTGTTTCGCTCGTGCGTGCGTCCGGTGCGCGGCGGGCGCCGCCGACCGGGAGAACGGGGGCCCCGGTGCGCCGGGGACCGGTCAGGACTGCAGCAGCCCGTCCACGAAGGCCTCGGGATCGAACGGTGCGAGGTCGTCAGGCCCCTCACCGAGCCCGACGAGCTTGACCGGGACGCCGAGCTCGCGCTGCACCGCGACGACGATCCCGCCCTTCGCGGTCCCGTCGAGCTTGGTGAGCACGATGCCGGTGACGCCCGCGACCTCGGAGAACACGCGAGCCTGGTTCAGCCCGTTCTGACCGGTCGTCGCGTCGAGCACGAGGAGCACCTCGGTGAGCGGTGCCTCGCGGGTGATGACTCGGGTGATCTTGCCGAGCTCGTCCATCAACCCGGCCTTGTTCTGCAGCCTGCCGGCGGTGTCCACGAGCACCACGTCCCGCCGGTCACGCACGCCGGCACGGACCGCGTCGAAGGCCACCGCGGCAGGGTCGCCGCCGTCCTTCTCGGCCCGCACCGTCGGCACACCCACACGGGCTCCCCACGTCTCCAGCTGGTCGGCCGCGGCCGCGCGGAAGGTGTCCGCCGCGCCGAGCACGACCGAGCGACCGTCCGCCACGAGCACCCGCGCCAGCTTGCCGACCGTCGTCGTCTTCCCCGTCCCGTTCACCCCGACGACCAGGACGACCGCAGGGCGGTGCGCACCGTCGTCCGATTCCGACGGCGCCGTGCCGAGGGATCGGTCGAGGGACGGGTCGACGAGGGCGAGCAACGCGTCCCGGAGCATCGAACGCACCGCTGCCGGGTCCCTGACGCCCTGGACGCGCACGCTCGTCCGCAGCCGGTCGATCAGCTCCGCGGAGGGTCCGGCCCCGACGTCGGCCAGCAGCAGCGTCTCCTCGAGCTCGTCCCAGTCGTCCTCGGCGAGGTGGTCCCGCGAGAGCACTGCGAGAAGCCGGGCTCCGAGCGGTGATCCCGAGCGGGCGAGCCGGTCACGCAACCGCGTGAGACGACCCGACGTCGGTGCAGGCACCTCGAGCTGCGGGACGACCTCGACGAGCGACGGGACCGCCTCGGCGAGGCCCGCCGCGCTCCTCGTGCCGGTCGGATCCTGCGTCGCGTCCTGAACGTGACCGACCGGCGCGACCGGGGCCTCCGGCGGGCCCGAGGTCGGCGACGGAGCCTGCGGCCGACCGGGGCGACGGCGGCGGGCGAGGACGCCGATCGTCGCGGCGACGACGGCGAGGGTCGGGAGTCCGATCTCGAGGACGGTCGTGAGGGTCTCGTTCACGACGTCAGTCTCTCAGGAGCCGGACGTGCTCTCCCCCGCACGGCTTGGCGGCACGCCGCCGCCGGAACCGAGGTCAGTGCCGTGAGATCCCGTGCAGACCCTTGACCGCACGGTCGCGGACCCGCGCCAGCGAGTCGGTGATGTCCTCGACGTGCAGGTAGCCGTCCTCCTCCTCCGCGCTCTCCCGAAGAAGAGCCGTCAACGAGAGGTCGATGGGTTCGGGCTCGTCGACCCGCTCGACGGCGTCGGCAGGCAGGCGACCCCGGCGTGCCGCGACGACGGTGCGCAGGTCGTGGACGCCGTTGCGCAGGTCGCGGGAGAAATCCCTGATCGCCCCCGTGTCACCCGACGCCGACCCTGCGACGACGAGGACGCCGAAGGCGACGACCAAGGCGACGAGACTCAGAACGAGGTAGGTGGCCATGCCCCCAGTATCCGGCGGTCGCGCGCGCTGGTTCCTCCCGAGTGCGCCCCCAGCCATGGATGTCCACACAACGTTCACACCTGCGCACCGGTTCGGTCGCGGTGCGCGTCAGCGGTCCGCCGGCACGGGCTCGTCCTCGCGCATCCGCTGGCTGATCACCGTCGTGACGCCGTCGCCCCGCATCGTGACCCCGTACAGCGCATCGGCGATCTCCATCGTGCGCTTCTGATGGGTGACGACGATGAGCTGGGAGTCCTCCTGGAGCTCGCGGAACAGGACGAGGAGTCGACCGAGGTTGGCGTCGTCCAGCGCCGCCTCGACCTCGTCCATGACGTAGAACGGGCTCGGACGAGCCTTGAAGATCGCCACCAGGATGGCGACGGCCGTCAACGAACGCTCTCCGCCGGAGAGCAGCGACAGACGCTTGACCTTCTTCCCGGCAGGGCGTGCCTCGACCTCGATCCCGGTGGTGAGCAGGTCGCCCGGGTCGGTGAGCACCAGCCGTCCCTCGCCACCGGGGAACAAGCGCGGGAACACCCGCTCGAACTGCTCGGCGGTGTCACGGAACGCCTCGGCGAACACCTGCTCGACCCGCTCGTCGATCTCACGAACGATCTCGAGGAGGTCGGTGCGCGACTTCTTGAGGTCGGCGAGCTGCTCGGTGAGGAATCGATGACGTTCCTCGAGCGCAGCGAACTCCTCGAGCGCGAGCGGGTTGACCCGGCCGAGGAGCGCGAGCGCGCGCTCGGCCGCTCGCAGCCGCTTCTCCTGCTCCGCGCGGACGTAGGGCACCTCGTCGAGCGCTGCGTCCTCGTCGCTGCCGGTCCGTCCGCCGGTGCCCGGTCCGGGTGGCGGTGCGATCACGGGCACGGCGCGATGCGGACCGTACTCCTCGACGAGCGACCGGGGCTCCATGCCCAGCTCCTCGACGCAGCGCGCCTCGAGCTGCTCGATCCGCAGGCGCTGCTGCGCCCGCGCGACCTCGTCCCGATGCGCGACGTCCGTCAGCTCGGCGAGCGCCGAGGCCCGTGAGTCGACCTCGACGCGCAGGGCGCTCAGGTCCTGGTCGCGCTCGGCACGCTCCGCCTCCGCCGCGGCGCGCGCCTCGCCGGCCAGCGCAAGGGACTGCTCGACGTGCGTCAGGGTGGCCGCGGCCCCGGCCCGGACGGCCTCCGCGAGGTGCGCCTGGCGCACGCGGACCCGCTCACGTTCGGCCGCCCGCTCCTGCGCGACGCGCTCGGCCCGCGCGGCGCGCTCGAG
>JAJYCD010000069.1 GCA_021778635.1 Actinomycetes bacterium | reverse complement strand
GGGCGACGGTGCTGCGTGGCGCCGACTCCCGGGACCTGTTCGTCCTGGAGGTGTGCGGGGCGCTCGACCTGTTCCGGATCGACCCCGACGGCGAGCGCGACTGACGTCCCGACCCGCTCGAGCGGTCGGGCCGGGGGGACCGACCTCGGCACCCTCAGCCCTCGCGGTCACCCTCGTCCACCGGAGGGCTCAGGGCCTCGCCCGCGTCGTCCTCCCCACCGGGAACGGGGCCCTCGGCGGCATCGGCGCGGTCGACGGCGCCCGTCCCAGGCTCGACCAGGTCGGCCGTCCGCATCCTCGCCCAGACGAGCTTGCCCTTCGGCAGCGGCCGCCAACCCCAGTCGGCGAGCCTCTCGACGATCCGCATGCCGTAGCCCCCGACGCGCCCCGGGTGGCCGTCGACGGTCACCGGCGGCGCCGGGTTGGCGTCCTCGACCTCGATCCGCATCCCGTCACCGGTGTCGAACAGTCGCAGCGAGACCGGCCCCCACCCGTGCAGGACCGCGTTCGCGACGAGCTCCGACGCGACCAGCTCCGCGCTGCCGACGTCCGCAAGGTTCCACGCCCGGGCCGTGCGTAGCACCGCGTGGCGCGCCCGTCCGATCGACGCCGGCTCGCTCGGCAGCACCCATCGTCTGGCGCTGCGGCTGTGGGCGTGCGCCGCTCCGTCGGTCGCGTGGTCCGGCAGCCGGACGACGACGACGGCGACGTCGTCCTCGGGCTCGTCGACCAGGCCCGCGACGAGGTCCTCGCCGATCCCCGCGGCGTCGATGGCGGTGATGCCCGACGCGAGATCCTGGAGCGCGACCAGCCCGTCGCGCAGAGGGCGGTCCCTCCGCTCGATGAGACCGTCGGTGTAGAAGACGAGCACGTCGCCGGGGCGCAGGTCGTGGTGGGCCGTCGACCGTGGACGGCCGCCGAACCCGATCATCGAACCGCCCGCCTCGTCGAGCAACGTCGGGTGTCCGTCGCGCACGAGCATCACCGGGAGGTGCCCCGCGCGCGCGTACTCGAGGTGCCAGGCCCCACCGCGGTGCGTGAGCGTCATCAGCACCATGCTCGCGGCCCGGGGCATCGACATCCCGTCCACCACCTGGTCGACCCGCTCGAGCACCAGTCCCGGGGTCACGAGCTCGTAGGCGAAGGACCGCACGACGGAGCGGAGCTGACCCATCGCGGCCGCGGCCTCGACGTCGTGGCCGACGACATCCCCGATCACGACCGCGACGACGTCGGGCGACACCTGCACGACGTCGTACCAGTCGCCCCCGATCTGGGCGTGGTCCGTGTTGGGCGAGTAGTACGTCCACACGTCGACGCCGTCGACCTGGGCCTGCTGCGGAAGCATCGCGCCTTGGAGGGTCTCCGCGACAGCATGCTCGCGCGCGTACAGGCGGACGTTGTCCACCGCGAGCCCGACCCGCCGCACCGTCAGATGGAGCACGTTGAGGGTGCTCGGCGTGAAGCCGGCGTAGCCGCTCCGCGTGCGGGGGACCACCGCGAGCAGCCCGAGGATACGGCGGCGACCCTCGAGCGGCAGCAGGACGACGGTCGTGACGCTCCGGTCCGCGAGGACCTCCCGCAGGTGACCGGCGAGCCAGCTCGAGGCGGTTCGATCCGGGTAGGTCGCCGTCAGGTCGAGGTCGACCGGCATCTCGGTGGCGCCGTCGAGGAGAGCCTGGACCGGGTCGGGTCCGTGGGGAGTGGGATGCCCCTCGACCCTCGGGGCTCCGGGTCGGTGACGGCGCCGATGCCCACTCGGCGGCGTGTCGACGTCGATGCCCTCAGCGGCATGCAGTCCGCCGTCGTCGAGATAGAACTCCGCCCACTCGATGATGCCGCCGGCGAGCTCGTCCGCAATCGCCTGCAGGGTGTGCGGGTCGTCGAGATCCATCAGCAGGCTCGAGATCTCCGTCACGACGCCGAGCTCGTGCCGCGCCTGCCGCTCGACCTCGACCTCGCGCCGCTGCGCCGCGCTCGTCATGACCTCGTCGGTCACGTCTACCTGGTTCGCGACCCAGTGCGTCAGCAGGCCTGCGGCGTCGTGGACGGGCGAGAGCGACACGTGGTTCCAGAACGGTTGCCCGTTCGCCCGGTACGAGACCACCGTGCCCGAGACGCCGCGCCCGGCCGACATCGCCGCCGAGAACGCCGCGATCGTCGAGAGGTCGGTGTCCGGCCCGATCAGCACGCTCGCGCTGCGACCCCGCACCTGCGCGAGCGTGTACCCGGTGGTCCGCGTGAAGGCCTCGTTGACCCACACGATGGGCCGGCCGGGACTCACGGCATCGGTGATCATGAACGCGGCGCCGGTCGCCTGCAGGGCACGGTCACGAACCTCCGAGAGCGCCGCCGACGACGACTCGGGAACCGGTAGATTGACCACGTCCACCTCCGATCGTCTAGCGTGCCCACAGGTCACCAGCTCGTCCGGGCTGCGTGGCCAGAGTCGTCCCGGAAGGCTGCCGTACCGAGAGGAGCGTCGTGCGCGACGGTAACAGCCCCACGCAGGACGAGCCCGCCCACGGCGCCTCGAGAGCCACGGGTGGGACGCCGGGTGCCGAACCCGGCACGGTCCATGTGATCGTCGGAACGGGACGCACCCGCATCGTGCTCGCGGGCGAGGTCGACGCGGACCTCGCGCCGGAGCTCCTCGAGGCAGGCGCCGAGGCGGAGAAGGCCGGCCTGCCGATCGAGGTCGACACCCACCACGTGACCTTCATGGACTCGTCGGGCGTCGCCTTCCTGGCCCGGCTGTCGATCCGCAGCGCGCATCGCGTCCGCCTGCTCCGGGTCCCACCGACGGTGCAGTTCCTGCTCGAGGTGACCCGCATCGGTGACCTCCTCGACGTGGTCGACGAGGCTCCGGCCTTCGACACCCTGTCACCCGAGGACGACGGCCCTCACCCTGCGTGACGCCGAGCAGGCAGCGCCCGGGCGACGTCGGCTGCCCGCGCGACCACGCGACGCCCGGACGGCGTCGCGCCTCGACGGAGGCGGAGCGGCCGAACTGCGCGGAACGCGGAGGGGCCCGACGGCGTGACTGCCGTCGGGCCCCTCCGTCGCGCGTGGTTCAGCGGATCTTGTTGCCCGCGGACCGCAGCTGCTGGGCTGCCTCGACGAGACGCGCGGCCAGACCGGCCTCGGCCAGCTTGCCCCAGGCGCGCGGGTCGTAGGCCTTCTTGTTCCCGACCTCGCCGTCGAGCTTGAGCACGCCGTCGTAGTTGGTGAACATGTGGCCGGCGACCGGGCGCGTGTACGCGTACTGGGTGTCGGTGTCGATGTTCATCTTGATCACGCCGTTGTCGACGGCCTCGGCGATCTCCGCCTCGGTCGAGCCCGACCCGCCGTGGAAGACGAGGTCGAACGGGTTCTCCTTGCCGAGGACGTCGCCCACGGCCTTCTGGATGTCGGCGAGGATCGACGGGCGCAGCTTGACCGCACCCGGCTTGTACACGCCGTGCACGTTGCCGAAGGTCAGCGCCGTCAGGTACCGGCCCTTCTCACCCGAGCCGAGCGCCTTGACCGTGGCCAGGCCGTCCTCGACGGTCGTGTAGAGCTTCTCGTTGATCTCGGCGGTGTGACCGTCCTCCTCGCCACCGACCACGCCGACCTCGATCTCGAGGATCGTGCGCGCCGCCTGCGAGAGGGCCAGGAGCTCCTCGGCGATGATCAGGTTCTCCGCGAGCGGCACGGACGAGCCGTCCCACATGTGCGACTGGAAGGTCGGGAGCTTGCCGGCCTTGACCTGCTCGATCTCGAGCGCGAGGAGCGGGCGGACCCACGAGTCCAGGTTCTGCTTGGCGCAGTGGTCCGTGTGCAGGGCGACCGTGACGGGGTAGTTCTTGGCGACCTCGGCCGCGTAGGCCGCGAGACCGAGCGAACCGGCGACCCGGTCCTTGATGGTCGCGCCGGACGCGTACTCGGCACCACCGACGGAGACCTGGATGATGCCGTCGCTCTCGGCCTCGGCGAAGCCCTGGAGCGCGGCGGTCAGGGTCGAGGACGACGTGACGTTCACGGCCGGGTAAGCGAACTTGCCCGCCTTCGCCCGGTCGATCATCTCGTTGTAGACCTCGGGGGTGGCAATGCCCATCAGCAGATCTCCTGCACGTGTGAGTGGGGTGGCGTATCGGCCAAGTTTGGCACGAACGGCGCCGCGCGCGAGCAGGACCTCGTGCCCACGGACACCTGACCGGGGCCTCCACCCCGCGCACCGAGGGCGCACCGAGCGCGCACCGAGCGCGCCGCGAAGGAACACCGGAGACCGAGCGGTCGACCCAGCGCTCGACCCAGCGCTCGGTCCTGCGCTCGGTCCTGCCGGGGACCGATCCCGCCGTCGTGACGGCCAGCCTCCGACCGAGGTGCGATGCCGCAGGTCAGGACCCTGCGTGCTGGACGACCCACGCGTGCATCGCGATGGCCGCTGCCGCCGCGGCGTTGATCGACCGCGTCGAGCCGAACTGCGCGATGTGCAGGACGTCACGGGCCGCTCCGCGGGCGGCCTCCGAGAGCCCGACGCTCTCCTGGCCGAACAGCAGCACGCAGGCGCGCGGCAACGGGTAGCCCTCGAGCGGAACCGACCCGGGCAGGTTGTCGATGCCGAGCACCGGGAGCTGCGCCCGGTCGGCCCAGGCCAGCAGGTCGTCGACCGTCGCGTGGTGCAGCACGTGCTGGTAGCGGTCGGTGACCATCGCGCCACGACGGTTCCAGCGACGGCGTCCGACCACATGCACCGCAGCGGCGTTGAACGCGTTGGCCGTGCGGACCACCGAGCCGATGTTCAGGTCGTGGGACCAGTTCTCGACCGCGACGTGGAACCCGTGCCGCCGGGTGTCCAGGTCGGCGACGACGGCCTCGACGGTCCAGTACCGGTACCGGTCCACGACGTTGCGGCGATCCCCGTGCTCGAGCAGCAGGGGGTCGTACCGCGCGCCGTCCGGACCGGTGAGGTCGGGCCAGGCCGCGCGCCCGCCCGGCCACGGCCCGACGCCGACCTCGGCGCGATCCTGGTCGGGCAGGCGGTCCTGCTCGCGCGCTCGACCCGCGTCGTCCACGCCGTCCTGCTCGCGCACTCGACGAGCGTCGTCCACGCCGTCCTGACCGCGCACTCGACCCGCGTCGTCTACGCCGTCCTGACCGCGGCTCCGGTCCGGGTCGGGTGCGCCATCCCGGTTCGGCACGCCGGGACCGTGCCGTTCGCCGGACCGCGGTGGCCTCACGCGCCCTCCCTGCGCCACGCCTGTCGGAGCGTGAGCCGCGAGGAGGTGTGCAGCACCGAGCTCTCGTAGAGACGCGCGCCCAGAGCGACCGAGAGCGTCGCGAGGACGAGCACGAGCGTCGCCGACACCACCGGCTCCCACGCTGCGACGTCGCCCAGGATCACCCGCTCCGGCATCAGCAGCGGTGCGGTCAGCGGAACGTACGAGAGCGTGGTCTGGACGATCCCCGGCGCCGTCGCGAGCAGCGCCGCGAAGAAGGGCAGCATCACGAGCACCTGCATGACGATCGTCGTCGCCTGCAGCTCCTCGATCCGGGAGACCAACGAGCCGGCGACGGCCCACAGGCACGCCAGCAGCACGAACCCGAGCAGGAAGAACACCAGGAACCACCCGGATCCCGCCAGCACCTGTCCCACGGCGTCCCCGCGTCCCGTGACGGCGGCGCCGAGGATGCCGACCCCCAGCAGCAGCACGATCTGCCCGACGGCGAGAGCGGTGTTGCCGATCACCTTCCCGGCGAGCAGCCAGCGCACCGGAACCGCCGCGACCAGCAGTTCCACGACTCGCGACTGCTTCTCCTCGACGACGCTCTGGGCGATGGACACCCCGAACGTCAGCACGGAGAGGTAGAAGAGGAACGCGAAGACGGCCACCAGCAGCTCCGGCGGCACCGGGCCCCGCGCCGTGCCCTCGAGGAGCACGGTCGTCGGCGGGGTGGGGTTGAGCATCGCGCGGAGCTGCGCCGAGGTCAGCCCGGCGTCGGCCGCCGCGGCAGAGACCTGGACCTGTGCCGAGGCCGCCTCGACGAGGCTGCCGAGGGCGTCGGGCACGGCGCCCGCGGCGATCACCTGGAGCGTGCGCACGTCGTCGCCGATGACGGCGGCCGAGACCGTGCCGTCGCGGACGAGTCGCTCGGCCTCGGCCGTGGACTCGACCGGGAGCGTCGTGATGGCCGCACCGGGCAGTCGGCCGACGCCGAACACCGAGGTGCTGCTGCTCTTCTGCGCGTCGGCGCCCAACGTGGTGGCTGCGCCGACCACCTGCTGAGCGGCGCTGCCGCGGACCGCGACGGTCAGCCTCGGGGTCTGACCCTGGATGAACGCCGGGATCGCAACCGCGAGCACGACGACCACCACCATGAAGACCGTCGAGCCGAGGAACGCCCGGTCGTGGAGCTTGACGGTGATCTCCCGCCGGGCGACGACGCCGACCGTGCCGCGCGCGTGCAGGTCGTGACGGGCGCCGGGCTCCGCGGCGCGCGCGCGAGCCGGGGCCTGCCGACCGGCGATCATCGGACGACCTCCCGGAAGATCTCCGAGAGTGTCGGCACGATCGCGCCGAACTCCTCGACGGCGCCGTACCTGAGCGCCGTCGCCAGGACGCCCTGGGCGTCGGCACCCTCGGCGAGGTCGACCGTGAACGCACCGTCGTCGACGCCCACGGCGGCCACGCCCGGAAGCCGGGTGAGCTCGACCTCGAGCAGTGGCGGCCGCGTCGACCCGTCGGGGTCGCCCGGCACCGTGTCGCGCCTCGCCGGGGTCACGACCACCCGCATCCGGCGGCCGGCCCGAGCCCGCCGGAGGGCGAGAGCCTCACCTGCCGCGGCCACGGTCCCCGCCTTGATGATGACGACGTCGTCGCACAGCGTCTCGACGAGCTCGAGCTGGTGCGACGAGAACAGCACGGGCACACCGGCGTCGGCCCGCTCCCGCAGCTGCCCGGCCATGAGGTCGACGGCAAGCGGGTCGAGCCCGGAGAACGGCTCGTCGAGGACGAGGAGCACCGGGTCGTGGAGCAGCGCCGCCGCGACCTGGACCCGCTGCTGGTTGCCGAGGGACAGCGTGCCGAGCACGTCCGTCCGACGCTCGGCGAGGCCCAGCGCGTCGAGCAGCGCGTCCGCCCGGGCCCTCGCCGTCGCGTTGTCGAGCCCGTGCAGCCGACCGAGGTACACGAGCTGGTCGGTCACCCTCATCCTGGGGTACAGGCCGCGCTCCTCGGGCATGTACCCGAACCGTCGCCGCGCCGCGCGGTCGATCGGCCGGTCATCGAGCCGGACCTCGCCCGAGTCGGCTGCGAGCACGCCCATCACGATGCGCATCGTCGTCGTCTTCCCTGCCCCGTTGGCGCCCACGAACCCGGTCACGCGCCCGGGACGGACCTCGAAGCTCACCTCGTCGAGAGCGAGACGGTCGCCGAAGCGGCGCGTCACGGCATCCAGCGTGAGGCCCTCGCGCATGTACCGTCCTTCCCTCGAGCGGCCGCCCGGCACACCTCCCGGGCGACGAGTGACCACGCTAGTCACTGTGCCGCCCCCTCCGCGGACGGTACGCGAAAGCGATGGTGCGGCACCGAGTTCACAGGATGTCCCCCGGATCCTCTCGGGAGCCCCCGGGTCGGCACCGTACTCTGGCACCGTGCCCGAACTGACGACCCTCGCCCAGGTGCTGCCCGCAATCGGCCAGCTCCACGCCCTCGGCCCCAGCTGGCTGAACCCCGACCACCTCATCACGACCTTCGGCACCTACGCGCTCATCGGCGTGGCCGTCATCGTGTTCATCGAGACGGGGCTGCTCTTCCCGCTGCTCCCGGGTGACTCCCTGCTCTTCACGGCGGGCGCGTTCGTGGCGCAGGACAAGCTGCACTTCCCGCTGTGGCTGCTCTGCGGGCTGCTGTTCGCCGCGGCGTTCCTCGGGGACCAGACGGCGTACTGGATCGGTCGGCGGATGGGCCCACGGATCTTCAACCGTCCGGACTCCCGCATCTTCAAGCAGAGCCACATCACCCAGACGAACGCGTACTTCGAGCGCTACGGCGGTCGCACCGTGATCATCGCGCGGTTCGTGCCGTTCGTGCGGACCTACTCCGCGGTCGCCGCGGGCGTGGGCAAGATGCACTACCCGCACTTCGCCGCCTTCGACGCGGTCGGCGCGATGCTGTGGGGCGTCGGTGTGACTCTTCTCGGCTACGCGCTCGGCAACATCCCCTTCATCAAGGCCAACATCGAGCTCCTGCTCGTCCTCGTGGTCGTCGTCTCCGTCCTGCCCATCGCCATCGAGCTGTGGCGCAAGCGCCGCAAGGCCGCCGCCGAGGCACACGCGTTCGCCGCCGACATCGCCGGTGCAGAGCCCGGGGCGCCGCGGCCGTGAACCGCGAGGTCCGCAGCTGGCTCACCGACATGGACGGTGTGCTCGTCCACGAGGGCCATGCCCTGCCCGGTGCAGCGGAGTTCATCGGCGCGCTGCGATCCGCCGGACGCCCGTTCCTGATCCTGACGAACAACTCGATCTTCACGCCGCGCGACCTCCGCGCCCGGCTCGCCGCGGCCGGTCTCGACGTCCCGGAGGAGTCGATCTGGACCTCGGCCCTCGCGACCGCGCAGTTCCTCGCCGACCAGGTCCCCGGCGGCAGCGCCTACGCGGTCGGTGAGGCTGGGCTGACGACGGCGCTCTACGAGTCCGGCTACACGCTCACCGAGTCCGCTCCCGACTACGTCGTGCTCGGAGAGACCCGGACGTACTCGTTCGAGGCGATCACCAAGGCGGTGCGGCTGATCAAGGGCGGTGCGCGGTTCATCTGCACCAATCCCGACGTCACCGGGCCCAGCGCCGAGGGCGACCTGCCCGCCACCGGGGCGGTCGCCGCGATGATCACGGCCGCCACCGGTCGCAAGCCGTACTTCGTCGGGAAGCCGAACCCGATGATGTTCCGCTCGGCCCTCAACCGGATCGACGCGCACTCCGAGTCGACGGCGATGATCGGCGACCGCATGGACACCGACATCGTCGCGGGCATCGAGGCCGGCCTGCAGACGTTCCTCGTGCTCACCGGATCGACGAAGGCGCACGAGGTCGAGCGGTTCCCGTTCCGCCCGAGCCACGTGGTCGAATCGATCGCGGACCTGGTGGAGCGGGTCTGAGCCCGCGGGGCGGCCGCGGCCCGGGCTGGGTGCCGAACCAGCACGGTGCCTGGGCGATGCTCGTCCTCCCCCCGGCCGTCGGTGCGATCGCGTCCGGGATCACCTGGTCGCACCTCCTGCTGATCGCGGTGTGGATCGTCGGGTACTTCGGGTTCTTCGCCGCCGGTCTGTGGATGAAGTCCCGTCGCCGAGCGCGCTACTGGCCGCCGGTCCGCGCGTACGCGGTCGCCACGGTCGCGCTCGGCGCCGTGCTCATCGCCGTGCACCCGACGCTGGCCTGGTGGGCGCCGGTCTTCGCCCCGCTGCTCGCCGCGAGTCTGTGGTTCTCCGCCCGACGGGCGGACCGCTCCCTGGCCAACGACGCCGTGACCGTGCTCGCAGCGAGCCTGCTGACCGTGGTCGCGTGGGGTCTCGGCGACGCCGGCGGGACGACCGGTGACGGGCCGTTCGCGCGACTGCCCGGGGCCACCGCACCGCACGCGTGGCTGCTCGCGGCCGTGCTTCTCGCGTACTTCGCGGGGACGGTGCTCTACGTCAAGACGATGATCCGTGAGCGCGGCAACCGACGGATGTGGTGGGCGTCGGTGGGGTATCACGCGGCGATCGTCGTGCCGATCGTGTGGGTCGGCCTGCCCCTCGGGGCGTTCTTCGCGCTGCTCGCGATCCGCGCCGCCCTCGTCCCGCGGCGCTGGCCGACGCTCTCACCCAGAGCCGTCGGCATGGGCGAGGTGGCGGCCAGCGTCGCGCTCGGCGCCCTGCTGCTCACACTCTGAAGCCTGGGCTCGCGGTGAACGCCGGTCTCGCGGTGGACGCCTGGCTCACGCCGGACCCCCGTCTCACGCTGGACCCCGGGCCCACGCCGGGACCTGGGCCTGCGCTCTGCTCCGAGCGCCGCGCGGCCTCGCACGCGCGTGGCCTCGCACCCGCTCGGCGTCGTCGGTCGGAGCGCGCGCGGACCGTCAGCTCTGGCCGAAGTCCACCGTCGGGGCGGCGCGGACGGCCGGGTCCTCGGTCTCGAAGTACTCGGCCCGGACGAACCCGAACATGCCCGCGACGATGTTGTTCGGGAACGTCTCGACCCGCGTGTTGAGCGTCCGGACGTTCGCGTTGTAGAAGCGCCGACCCGCGGCGATGCGGTCCTCGGTGTTGGTGAGCTCGGCCTGGAGCTGCTGGAAGTTCTCGCTCGCGCGCAGCACGGGGTAGGCCTCGGCGACCGCGAACAGCTTCCCGAGGGCTTGGGTGAGCTGGTTCTCGTGAGCCGCCTGCTCGGCGGGACCGGAGGCGGGCGCCGACGCGAGCGACCGCGCCTGGGCGACCTCGTCGAACACGCCGCGCTCGTGGGCCGCGTACCCCTTGACGGTCTCCACGAGGTTCGGGATGAGGTCGTGACGACGGGTGAGCTCGACGTCGATCTGCCGCCAGGCCTCCTGCACGAGGTTGCGGAGCCGGACGAACGCGTTGTACGCGCCGACCGCCCACAGCAGCGCGATGACGACGATCGCGAGGACGACGATCAGGACGATGCTGACGGTGGTCACTGGCCCTCCCGGGCATTCGAGGTGATAGAGGGATCGTAGCCGTGGTCCAGCCAGACGAACCGGGGAATCGACTCGACGACGGCCGCCATCATGAAGCTGTAGGGGCCGATCCGGTCGACGTTCGTCTGACCGTCGTCCCAGATCAGCAACGTGTCACCCTCGATCCGGAAGGACACCGACCGGGCGTCCGCCCGCATCAGCCGCTCCATCAGCAGGGGCCGTACGACGTCGTGCGCGAACTTGAGCTCGTGGGACTGCACGCGCCACGCCTGGTTGAACTCCTCGGACTCGAACTGGATGTCCTGCCCGCCGACCAGCTTCGCGAGCCGCGCACCCACACCGTCGTGCGTGAGCTCGAGGGTCGGGAGCGGCACCGGGAGCGGGGTCACCATGACGTGGTGGTGGTACGTCGTGCTGCTGCGGGAGCCGTTCGAGCTCGTGCCGGAGTCCTTGGTGTACGAGTACGTGAAGGACGTGACCTGGTGCTTCCCGTCGGCACCGGTCACCGTGCCGGAGAGGACCTCCCGGACCCGGCGGTTGCGGCCACCCTCGTTGAACGGCTGCCCCACCCATCGGTAGACGAGCGTCGGGTCGGATGCCTGGTACGACCATCCGGCGGCCTGCGCCCACGCCACGAGCGCCTTCTGACGGACCTGCGCGCGCCACAGCGCGAACCCGGCCACGGTGGCGGCAAGGACGATCATCAGCACGACGGTCATGGACGGAACCCCCGGCCGTCGTCTAGCTCAGGCCGAGGTCGGCGAGCCCGAAGACCGCGTGGTACGGGATCCCGAGGGCCTCGATCTTCTCCCGCGCGCCCGTGTCGCGGTCGACGATCACGGCGACCCCGACCACCTCCGCGCCGGCTTCGCGTGCCGCGGCGATCGCGGCGATCGGCGAGGCGCCCGTCGTCGAGGTGTCCTCGACGACCACGACGCGACGACCGGCGATGTCCGGGCCCTCGATCCGCCGCTGCATGCCGTGCGCCTTGGCCTCCTTGCGCACCACGAACGCGTCCAGGTCGAGCCCGCGGGACGCCGCGGCGTGCAGCAGCGCGCCGGCGACGGGGTCCGCGCCGAGGGTCAGCCCGCCGACCGCGTCGACCTCGGCCGGGCCGAGGCCCGCCTCCTCGAGGAGGTCCAGGAGGACGTGCCCGACGAGCGGGGCCGCCCGGTGGTGGAGCGTGACGCGGCGCAGGTCCACGTAGTAGTCGGCTTCCCGACCGGAGGACAGGGTGACCCGTCCGCGCACCACGGCAAGCTCGGTGATGAGGTCGCGCAGCTGCTCGCGCGGGGTCGGGGAGAGGATCGCGTCGTCTGGCACGTCCGCCAGGCTAGCGGTGCTCAGACCGCGCTGTCTGCGGAGTCCGGGTCGATCGGTCGGCGGTACGAACCGAAGGCACGGACGGCAGAACGCGGCAGCAACCGGGCGACGCCGGCGAGCGTCCGGTACCGCAGGCTCGGGGTCGAGATCACGACGCCGCGACGCACGTCCGCGAGGGCGGTGGCCACCACGGCGTCGGCATTGAGCCAGGCGATCTCGGGGAACGGGTTGTCGATCCCGGCACGCTCGTGGAACTCGGTGTGCACGAACCCCGGGCACAGCACGGTCGCGGTGACCCCGGTGTCCTTGAGCTCCACCGCGAGGCCCTCGGTGAACGTCCGCACCCACGCCTTGTGGGCCGAGTAGGTGCCGGACGCGAGGAGAGCGGCGATCGACGCGACGTTGAGGATCGCGCCGCGCCCGCGCGTGCTCATCTGGTCGGCGGCCGCGTGCGAGAGCACGAGCACCGCGCGGACCATGACGTCGAACGCCTTCTCCTCGGCCGCGAGGTCGCCCCCGACGAACTTCTGGTGCAGGCCGTAGCCCGCGTTGTTGACCAGGAGACCGATCGGCCGCGTGGTCGCCCGCAGGCGTTCGGCGACGCGTTCGACGTCCTCGCGGACGGAGAGGTCGGCGGGGAGCACCTCGACCCGGACACCCGCCGCGGCACGCAGCTGGGACGCCAGCCGCTCGAGGCGCTCGGCGTCACGGGAGACGAGGACGAGGTCGTGGCGGGCGGTGGCGAGCTGCCAGGCGAACTCGAGACCCAGCCCGGCGCTGGCGCCGGTGATCAGTGCTGTTCCCATGACGCCAGCCTACGGTCCCCGGTCGCCGCGCGGGGGGAACCGACCGCTAGCCTGACCCACATGCGCCTGGCGACCTGGAACATCAACTCGATCCGCGCGCGGGCCGATCGCGCGGTGGCCTTCCTCGAGCGGAGCGGCACCGACGTGCTGGCGCTGCAGGAGACCAAGTGCACGGACGAGCAGTTCCCGCGCGAGCCCTTCCAGGCGGCCGGCTACGAGGTCGCGACCGTCGGGTACTCCCAGTGGAACGGTGTCGCGATCGTCTCGCGCGTCGGGCTCGGGGACGTCGAGACCGCGTTCGACGGTCAGCCGGGCTTCGGCGAGGAGCCGGTCGTGGAGGCGCGCGCGCTCGGCGCGACGTGCGGCGGGGTGCGGGTGTGGAGCCTGTACGTCCCGAACGGGCGCGAGCTCGACAACCCGCACTACCCCTACAAGCTCAGCTGGCTCCAGGAGCTGCGCGCGCAGGCCGCCTCGTGGATCGCCGACGGGACCGGTGACCCCGCGGCGCAGGTCGCCCTGGTCGGCGACTGGAACGTCGCGCCTCTGGACACCGACGTGTGGGACATCGAGCTGTTCGCCGGGAAGACGCACGTCAGCCCTGCCGAGCGAGCGGCCTTCACCGCCTTCGCCGAGGCCGGCTACACCGAGGTCTCGAGGACCTTCGTACCGGCCGAGCACACCTACACCTACTGGGACTACCAGCAGCTGCGCTTCCCACGGAACGAGGGCATGCGGATCGACTTCGCCTACGCGTCGCCGGCCCTCGCGGCGCGGGTCACCTCCGTGGCGATCGACCGCAACGAGCGCAAGGGCAAGGGCGCCTCGGACCACGTTCCGGTGATCGTCGACCTGACGGACTGACGGCGGCGCCGCACGTTCGCTAGGTTGCACGCATGACGACCCCCGACCCGTGGACCGCACCGGGCGACCATGCGCGAGACCCGTACGCCGCGCCCGACCCGAACGCAGGCACGACCGGAGGCCCGGCCACGGCCGGCGCCGACGGCCTGCCGCAGCCCGACGGCCAGCGGCCGACGGCGCCATCGGTGCAGCAGTCCTGGTCCCCGCAGTCCGACGGCACTCCCGCGGCTCACGCGGCGCCCGCCGACCTGCCGGGCGACGCCGCACCGCAGGGGCAGCCCTACGGCGAGCCGGCCTACGGTGCTCCCGCCGCGGCGCCCTACGGACAGCCGAGCTACGGCGCCTCGCCCGAGCCGCCGTACGGCCAGCAGGCATACGGCCAGCCGGCGTACGGGCAGCCGCCGTACGGGCAGCAGCCGTACGGCCAGCAGGCGTACGGGCAGCAGGCATACGGCCAGCCGCCGTACGGGCAGCAGCCGTACGGTCAGCCGGCGTACGGGCAGCAGGCCTACGGCCAGCAGGCCTACGGGCAGCAGGCCTACGGGCAGCAGCAGTACGCCTCACCGCAGTACACCCAGTACCCGCAGCCCGGCACCTACGCGCCGGGCGCACAGTGGGCGCAGCCGCAGAAGACGAACGGGATGGCGATCGCCTCCCTCATCCTCAGCCTCGCCGGGATCGTGACGGTCGGAGCGGCCGGGATCCTCGGCCTGATCTTCGGGATCGTCGCACTCCGTCAGATCTCCCGCACGGGCGACGCCGGGAAGGGCATGGCGATCGCGGGCATCGTGGTGGGCTCGCTCATGGTCGTCTTCTCCGTGTTCGTCATCGTCGGCGTGATCGCGTCGATCGCGACCGGGGGCGTGACGTCGCACTCGGGCTCGCTCGGCGCCTCCGCGACCGCGTTCCTGGCCACGTCGGCCGGATCGGCGCGGTGACCACGCCCCCACCGGGGCGCGACCCCGACGCGTACTACGCCGCCGGCTGGCGACCGCCGACCCCACCCCGGGACGTCCTGGCCGTCAACTCGCTCGTCGCCGGGGTCATCGCCCTCGGACCGGTGGCTCTCGGCCTCGGGATCGCGGCGCTCGGGCGGATCCGCCGCGGAGCGACCCGCGGCACCGGTCTCGCCGTCACGGGCATCGTGCTCGGCACCGTCTCGACCCTGGTCGGCGGGGTCTGGACCGTCGCGGGTCTTCTGACGTGGCAGGCCACCCGGCCGTTGCCACCGACCATCACCTCGGCTCGCCCGGCCTACGTCGGCCAGCTGCGGACCGGGAGCTGCATCGAGCACCTCCCGGCGGACGGTGACGTCTCCCGGGTGACCGTCGTGCCGTGCGGCGATCCGCACGCGGCCGAGGTCGTCACGCTCTATGCCTTCGGGACGGCGGACGTGTGGCCCGGTCAGGAGCGGGTGGACGACCGCGTCGCGCACGCGTGCGAGCTCACCGCCGCCGAGGAGTCGGCCGGGGTCCGCGCCGTCGTCTGGGCACCGACCCTCGCCTCGTGGGAGAGCGGCGACCGCACCGGCCTGTGCCTCGCGACGCTCGGGCGCCCGGTAACCGGGTCGCTGCTGGACGGGAGCGTCACGCTCCCCTGACGGTCCCGTCGGCGACGACGGGCACCGTGAGCTCGTCCGACCACGCGTCGCGCCCGACGACGAGCGTGAACGCCCCGGACTCGGTCGCCCAGCCGGAGCCGTCCCAGTGCTCGAAGGCCCGAGCGCGCACCTCGACCGTCGCGGTCGCCGTCTCACCGGGTCCGGCCGCCACCTGCGCGTGGCCGGCGAGCCAGCGCACCGGGCGCTCGACCGAGGACCCCGGCCGCGTGAGGTACACCTGGACGACCTCCCTCCCCGCGCGCCCGCCCGTGTTCGTCACGTCGACCTCGAGCCGCAGCGCCTCTCCGCGGCGCAGCGCGCCCGCGTCGGGAGTGACGACGCGCAGGGCGTCGTAGGACCACGTGGTGTACCCCAGGCCGTAGCCGAACGGGTACGCCGGCTCGGTGCCGGCCCGCAGCCACGCGCGGTAGCCGAGGTGGATGCCCTCGTCGTAGCGGAGCACGCCGTCGCGCGGGGTCACGTCGAGCACGGGGACGTCGTGCTCGCGCGCGGGCCAGGTGGTGGGCAGCCGACCTCCGGGCTCGACGGCGCCGGTGAGCACGTCGGCCAGGGCGTTCCCGTACTCCTGGCCGCCGAACCACGTGAGGAGCACCGCCGCGGCGTCCTGGCGCCACGGGAGCAGGACCGGGGCCCCGGAGCTCACGACGACGACCGTGCGGGGGTTCACGGCGGTGACGGCGCGGACGAGGTCGTCCTGACGCCCGGGCAGCCGCAGGTGGGACCGGTCGAAGCCCTCCGACTCGACCTTCTCGTTGGTCCCGACGACGACGATCGCCACCTCGGCGTCCCGCGCCGCGTCGCGCGCCTCGTCGATCAGCGCGTCGGCCGACTCGACCCACGGCCGCCAGCCCGCGGTGAACCCGAGCACCCCGGCGAGGTCCGAGCCGTCGGGCATCGACGGGATGCCGGTGAGCGGGTGGGACCACCGCAGCCGGTACGCCCGCCCGGCCTCGAGATCGACCCGCACCGCGGCGCTCGGCGGCGCCATCAGGGCCGCCCCCACATCGGTGGCGTCGACCGTGAGCGTGGCCTCGTGGACGACGGTCCCGTCGACCTCGAGGCTCGTGCTGCCGATCACGGCCCAGCCGAGCTCGACCGGGCCGGAGGCCGCCGGGGTGTAGTCCGTGACGAGCTCGAGGCGCGCGGCGACCGGCGCGTTGCCGAGCCACATGAGGTCCGTCGCGCGGCGGGTCTCCTCGAGCAGCACCGTGCCGTCCTCCGCCAGGAAGCGGAGGCGTACGCCGGGCTCGCCCGAGTCCGGGTGCCGGATGTCCGCGACGGAGAACGGCAGCACTCCGTCGTGCACGATCGCGCCGGTCGCGTAGGTGAACGTGGTGCCGGGCAGCGCGGCACGCAGGCCGTCGAGCGGAGAGACTGTCGAGGCGGGCACGACCGTCGCGGAACCGCCACCCTGGGTGCGCGGACGGATCGCGCTCTGCCCGATCACGGCGACGCGTGCGGGGGCTACGGGTGCGGGCGCGACGCGTGCGAGGGTGACGCGTGCGGGGGTGACGCGACCACGGTTACCCGGGTCGTCGACCTCACGACGGCCGTCGAGCGCCGCGGCGGCGCCCGTCACCGCAGCGGCGCGACCGAGGGGCAGCACCCCGTCGTTGCGCACCAGGACGATGCCACGCGTCTCGACCTCGCGCGCCAGGGCGAGCCCGGCCGCGGCCTCGTCGCCGGTGACCGGCGCCGTGGTGACCGCCGCGTCCAGGCCGTCGATCGCGCCGACCCGTCCCGCCAGCCGCAGCAGCCGGCGCACCTTGTCGTCGACCGTCGCGGCGGGGATCTCGCCGCTCTCGACGGCGGCGACCAGCGCGTCTCCCCACGGGCCGTCCGGGCCGGGCATGACCAGGTCCTGCGCCGCGGCGGCCGAGCGGAGCGACCGCACCGCGGTCCAGTCGGAGATCACCGTGCCGTCGAACCCCCACGCCCCCTTGAGCGGTTCGGCCAGGAGGTCGTTCTCGCTCATCGTGATCCCGCCGACGGCGTTGTACGCGCTCATGACCGTCCACGTGCCGGCATCCACGACCGTGCGCTCGAACGGTGCGAGGTAGAGCTCGTGCAGGGCCCGGTCGGAGACCTCGACGGAGGCCGTGAACCGGTCCGTCTCGAAGTCGTTCGCGACGTAGTGCTTCGGGCAGGCGCCGACGCCGGTGTCCTGGACGCCGCGGACGAACGCCTCGGCGAGGTCGGCCGTCAGGAGCGGGTCCTCGGAGTAGGCCTCGAAGTGGCGCCCGCCGAGCGGGCTGCGGTGCAGGTTGATGGTCGGCCCCAGGATCACGTCGACGCCCTTGCGTCGCGCCTCGTGGGCCATCGCGACGCCGTACCGGTAGGCGAGGTCCGGGTCCCAGGTCGCCGCGAGCGCGGTGGCGCTGGGCAGGTTCAGCGACGGGTCACGCTCGTCCCAGACCGCGCCGCGGACGCCGGAGGGGCCGTCGGAGACCACGAGCGCACGCAGCCCGACGGCCGGCTCCGGGTGCAGCGACCAGAAGTCCGCACCGGTGAGCAGCCGGACCTTCTGCCGGAGCGTGAGCCGTGCCAGCAGCACGTCCAGGTGGGCCTCGCGTGCGGCGTCGTGCCTGGGGGTCCGGTCCTCGGTCATCCTCGGCCTCGCTCGTGTCGTCGTCCGTCGCACCCGTCGCGCTGGAGCGCACCCATGCGTATCACGCGACCGTCCCGGGTGGCACTCCGGCGTGGCGACCCACGACGCTCGTCGCGATCAGCCGAGGTAGGCGGTCAGCCCCTCGACCACGAGGGCGTGGTCCTCCTGCTGAGGGAGACCGGAGACTCCGAGGATGCCGACGATCGCACCGTCGACCCGCAACGGGAACGCGCCGCCGTGCGCCGCGTACGTCTCCGTGTCCAGGCCGGACGACTCCTCGAACGTCGTGCCCTGGACACGGAACCGGGTGCCGACCGTGAACGATGCGTCGCCGAAGTGCCGGACGACGGCGAACTTGCGACCGATCCACCAGTCGTTCGTGGGCGAGCTGCCGGGGAACGCGCGCTGGAAGACGAGGTGCGGGCCGTCGGCGGTCTCGGCCTCGACCCGGACCACGACGGGTAGGCCGCGCCCCTCCGCGAGCGCGGCGACGACCCCGCCGAGCCGCGCCGCCTCGGTGTAGTCGAACCGCGGGAGGACGAGCCGCGCCTGCTGTCCCAGCAGCTCGGCGAGCAGCGCGGGAGAGCTGAAGGGCACCGTCTCGGGCGCGGGGGTGGCGGGGGTCTCGGGCGCGGGGGTGACGTCGTCGGTCATCACACGGACGCTACCGGTCGGGCCGCGACCGCGAGGGACAGCCCGGCAGCGTCCTCCGGACGGTCGACGACCACCGTGTCGCCGTCGTGCACCGCCGCGGCGAGCAGCAGCCGGGCGAGCCGGTCGCCGATCTCCCGCTGGATGAGCCGACGCAGCGGGCGCGCCCCGTAGGCGGGGTCGTAGCCCTCGATGGCGAGCCACTCGCTCGCCGCCGGGGTGACCTCGAGCGTGATCCGCCGCTCGAGCACGCGCTCCGCGAGCCGCGCGACCTGCAGGTCGACGATCTGGCCGAGCTCGCCGAGCGTCAGCGCGTCGAAGATCACGACGTCGTCGAGCCGGTTGAGGAACTCCGGCTTGAACGACGACCGCACCATCGACATCACGCCCGCCTGCTTGGCGGCGTCGTCGAGGGTCGGGTCCACGAGGTACTGCGAGCCGAGGTTCGAGGTCAGCACGAGGATCACGTTGCGGAAGTCGACCGTGCGGCCCTGGCCGTCGGTGAGCCGACCGTCGTCGAGCACCTGGAGCAGGATGTCGAAGACCTCGGAGTGCGCCTTCTCGACCTCGTCGAGCAGCACGACCGAGTACGGCCGGCGCCGCACGGCCTCGGTGAGCTGGCCGCCCTCCTCGTAGCCGACGTACCCGGGAGGCGCGCCGACGAGCCTCGCCACCGAGTGCTTCTCGGAGTACTCGGACATGTCGATGCGCACGATCGCGCGCTCGTCGTCGAACAGGAAGTCCGCGAGGGCCTTGGCGAGCTCGGTCTTGCCGACGCCCGTCGGGCCGAGGAACAGGAACGACCCCGTGGGCCGGTCCGGGTCCGAGATCCCGGCGCGTGAGCGACGCACCGCGTCGGACACGACCGCGACCGCGCGCGCCTGGCCGATCAGCCGCGAGCCGATCACCTGCTCCATGCGCAGGAGCTTCTGGCTCTCGCCCTCGAGCAGTCGACCGGCCGGGATGCCCGTCCACGCCGAGACGACCTCGGCGATCTCGTCCGGCCCGACCTTCTCCGCGATCATCGGGGCGATCTCCGGGCGGGCACCGAGCTCGAGCTCGCCGTCCGCCGCCTGCTCGTCGGCCTCGGCGGCGGTGA
>JAJYCD010000151.1 GCA_021778635.1 Actinomycetes bacterium | reverse complement strand
ATCGGCCGTGACACCGACGTGACCGGCTGGGTCGGATCGGACCGCGTCACACACGTCACGGGACTGGCGAGCTGGCACACGCTCGCCGTCGCGACTCCGACGGCCTCCCCGACGGCGTCCCCGACGGCGTCCCCGACGTCGAGCGGTCCCGCCGTGTCGTCGAGCGCCTCGGCCGCTGCCGTGGCGAGCCCGGGCGCGACCGCTGCTGCCGGTGTGCCGGGCTCGCCGACCACCGCGGCCGGACCGGATCCGACCGGCTCAGACATGTGGGTGGCTCAGGCGACGGGTGTGGGCCGTGCGACTCTCACCTGGCCGGTCGAACCGGGTCGCTGGATGCTCCTCGTCGCGGCGACGGGCGCGGATGCGGCGCCGCCGACGGTCCAGCTCGCGTGGCCGCAGACGGTCCGTACCCCGTGGCTGGTCCCCGGTGTCGTGTCGGGGTCGATCCTCCTGATCCTGGCGCTCGTGCTGCTGGTCCGCGCGGTGATGAGGTCACGCGGGGGCCTGGCCGTCACCTGGAACGCGATCGAGACGGGTGAGCTCGCGAGGGTCGACACACCCGAGCTCCGCCGGACGCGAGGGCAGTCCGCTCCGGGTTCGGGCTCCGGCAGCCCGGGCGGCCCCGAGGCCAGCGGGCCACTCACGCGACGACAGCTTCGCGAGCGCGAGCGGACGGCGCCGACGCCTGTCGTCACGCCGAAGCTCTCGCTCCGGAGACGGGATCCGGAGGTTCCGACGGGCGAGTCGACGACCCCGGTCGCACCTCCACGGGTGTGGGAGCCCGAGGTGACGGCGCCGGCCACGGGAGCTGTGACTTCGGAGGCGAGCGCGCCTGCGTCGGACGCGGGTGCGTCGTTGGGAGCGAGCCGTACTCCCGACGTCCCGGCACGATCGCGGGAGGCAGCGCCCGGTGATGAGCACAGCGGACGCCGTTGGCGTCGGGACAGGGCCGTGCCGAGCCGGCAGGAGGAACCCGCGCCGCGGCCCGGGGACGGATCGGTCCCGTCTGGACCGTCGACCGTGGGCACAGGCGCCGTTCGTGGCCCCGGCACGAGCGCCGGACCCGCCGCCGACGCCCACCTCGCGTCGTCGAGCCCTGAGTCTTCCGTCCAACCGCTGCCGTCAGCTCCGGGAGGGGGCGCCCGGGCGGACGCCTGGCGGCGGGCCTGGGGCTTCCCGGGCGTCGGCGGCCCGGAGCTCGACGCGGGTGCGGGCGCGGGAGAGCCGGTTCCTGGGTCAGGAGAGTCCGGACCTGGCGCGACGACCGACGACTCGGGGAGGGCGTGATGAGGACGAACGTCTCGATCGCGCGCGAACGCACCGCGTCGCGCGATGCCCGCCGTCGTCCGCGCACGCTGGCGCGGCTGGGTGTGCCTGCACTGGCGACGGTGATCGCTCTGACGCTCGTCGGGTGTGCGCCGAACCTTCCCGCTGCGCGGCCGGACCCTGTCCCCGCGGTGCCGCCGCCGGTTCTCTCCGTCGCCCAGTCGACCGCCGTGCTCGGCTCGATCAAGGCGGTCCTGGCCGCGGGTGACGCCAACCTCTCTGACGTCGCGCTCGGCACGCGTCTGTCCGGTCCCGCGCTCGCCATCCGATCGGCGGAGTACAAGCTCGACCTCGGCACCGGTGGCGTGCGCGTGCCGACGATGCTTCCGATGACGGCGCAGGCCCTGATCACACCCCAGACGACGACCTGGCCGCGGAGCGAGCTCGTGGTCACGGTGCAGCCGGACAACCTGCAGAGTCCGCGCCTGCTGGTGCTGCGCCAGGACAGTCCCCGGGACCAGTACAAGCTGTGGGGCTGGACGCGCCTGCTCGCCGGGGTGAAGATGCCGCGAACCGCCGACCCTGCGCTGGGGAGCCCGCCGCTCGCGCCGGATGCGTCCGGATTCGTGGCGTCGCCCCAGGACGTCGTCGCCCACTACGTCGACGTCCTGTCCCACGGGACCGCGTCTGCCTACGCCGACGAGTTCGAGCCCGACGAGTACCGCACGGGACTCGCGAGCTCGCTCGCGCTGCTCCAGCAGGGGCTCTCGCAGGTCGGTACCGTCGCGGACTCGTACACGGTCGCGCCCGGCGAGCTCGTCTCGATGGCGACGGCGACCGGAGGGGCCCTGGTCGTCGCGGGCATCACGACGGTGACGACGGCGACCGTCACCGTCGCAGGCGCCAGCTTCACCCTGGGCGCGACCGAGGCCGCGCTCGCGGGAGCCGGCGACGTGAAGCAGAGCGAGACGATCACCTGGTCGGACATGGTTGCGTTCTACGTGCCGCCGAGCGGGTCAGGTCAACGCGTCACGGTGCTCGCGGCGGAGCACCAGCGCGTCTCGGTGACCGCCAAGTGAGGCCAGCAGACTCTGCATCGCCGCGGCCCTCGTCGAGCGCGAGAGCGCGGGACGATCGTCTTCGAACCGAAGGAGCACCGTGAGCCAACCGTCCGCACCTCGACCACAGCTCGACGTCCGCGGGGCCGTCGACCTCTCGGTGCTCCAGAGCCCGCCGGCGCCGGCGCCGGGCGAGCCCGGGGGATTGCCCGGCGCCACCGGATACACCGTGGACGCCACGACCGCATCCTTCGGGGACGTCGTCCAGGGGTCGACGTCGTACCCCGTCGTCGTGCTGTTGTGGTCGAGACGCAGCGCGGCCTCGATCGAGCTCGCGCGCGACCTGGGTCGAGCGGTCGATGCCGAGTCCGGGGCGGTCCAGCTCGTGAGGGTCGACGTCGATGCCGAGCCCCAGATCGCCGCGGCGTTCCAGGTCCAGACCGTGCCTGCCGTCGTGGCGCTCCTGGCGGGCCAGCCGATCCCACTCTTTCAAGGGAAGGCGACCGCCGACCAGCTTCGTGGTCTGCTCGCGCAGCTCCTCCAGGCGGCGGCGACGAATGGTGTGACCGGGGTCGCGCCGGGAGCGCCCGCGGTCACCGAGGTCCCGGAGGCGGAGGTCGAGCCGCCGCTCCCGCCCCTCCACCAGGCTGCGTACGACGCGATCGAGCGTGATGACCTGTCGGCGGCGATCGCGTCGTACGAACAGGCTCTGCGCGAGAACCCGCGCGACGACCTGGCGCGAGAAGGCCTCGCGCAGGTCCGCCTGATGGCTCGGACCCAGGACCTGAACCCCGACGAGGTCCATGCGCGCGCGGTCGCTCGACCGACGGACCTGGACGTGCAGATGCAGGCGGCGGACCTGGAGATCCTCGAGGGCGCGGTGGAGGTGGCTTTCGCGCGTCTCACGGGCTTGGTCCGTGGGGCCGACGCCGAGCGTCGCGAGGTTGTGCGGCTTCGCCTCGTCGAGCTCTTCGACGTGGTGGGTGGCGCGGATTCCCGTGTCATGAGCGCGCGGCGTGCGCTCGCGAACGCCCTGTACTGACGCGCCGGCGCGTGCAGCGACCAGCGATTTGACGCTGCCTGACCTCGCCCGTAGTGTTCTCGATGTCGCCCGGCAGGGAGGAACAGACACCGGAAGCGCTCAGCGCTGAAGGATGGCTGGTCCCGCGGGTGGCCACCCCCTGGGTTACGTCCATGAGCGGCCAAGCCGCTCGCTTTGGTGCGCACCCGGGCAGGGGTCGGACCAGCAGGATGATCTCGTTCGAGATTTGACGGCCAGGCTTCGCTCCGCTAAGTTAGAACGGTTGCCCCGAGACAGGTCGAGAAACCTGGATCGGTGCGCGTCGGATCTTTGAGAACTCAACAGTGTGCCAAGTAGTTGATGCCAATTGCTTGCTTTTCTTGCGTGTGCTTCGTGTTGTGCGGGGTGTGTGTGGGGGGAGTGGGTGTTGGTTTGGGGTGTGCTTGTCCATGTTGTGGATGGGTGCACTTCTTGCCAGATTGAATGGTCTCCTGGGGTTGTTCCTGGGGGGCTTCTTCGTGTGTTTGTTTCCTCGCGTCTTCGGGTGTGGGGTGACTGATAGACATTTACGGAGAGTTTGATCCTGGCTCAGGACGAACGCTGGCGGCGTGCTTAACACATGCAAGTCGAACGGTGATGACGGGGCTTGCCTTGTCTGATCAGTGGCGAACGGGTGAGTAACACGTGAGTAACCTGCCCCTGACTCTGGGATAACCGTGGGAAACGACGGCTAATACCGGATATGAGACGTCCACGCATGTGGAGCGTCTGGAAAGATT
>JAJYCD010000068.1 GCA_021778635.1 Actinomycetes bacterium | reverse complement strand
GGCCCGGACGCGGCGAAGCCGGTCGGTCCGAGGACCGACCGGCTTCGCACGAGGTCGTCAGCTGCCGGATGCCTGGGTTGGCACGCCGCCGAGGAGCCCACGGACCTCGGCCTCACGGAAGCGGCGGTGGCCGCCGAGGGTGCGAACGGAGGTGAGCTTGCCGGCATTGGCCCACCGGGTGACCGTCTTCGGGTCGACGTGGAAGAGCACCGCGACCTCGCCCGGCGTCAGAAGCGCGTCGGCGCGGGGGGCGTAGTTGCTCGAGGTGTTGAGAAGGCCTGTGGCCATGATGAGACTCCTGACGTTCGGCAGCCCGGCTGACCGTCTCGGTCCCGTGGCTTTGCGTCCCCACCTCGCGGCGGGTTTGCCCTTTTCGCTGACGCCTCGATGATGGACCATTTGGGGCATTTGTGCAAGATGCGGCCGTCACGACCGCGACCGTGCTCGCTCGGCGTGGTCGCTGTCCAGGTCAGCGGGCTGCGGTCTGACCGGCCTGGCGCGGTGCGTGCCGGGGAACGCAACCCACCGGGCAGGCGCGGTGCGTGCGGGGAACCTCAGGCGGCCCGGTGAGCGTTCACCCGTGCCGCGAGCCGTGCCGTGCCCCGGGCGGCGTACACCCGCGCGATCGCTGCGGCGGCGGCCGTCACCGCAGCGGCGGCGGCGATCTCGGCGAACCGGCCCTCGAGGTCGTCCTCCGGCTTCGGCGGACGATGTCCGGTCGCACTCGTCCACATCAGGGTCACCGCGCGCTGGGCGACCCACGCCGCGGCGACCGCGGCACCCGCGCCCGCGATCTTCGCCAAGGTCGAGGGAGCCTTGTCGTGGGCCACGCCGCACCTCCGTGCTCGAGGACGCCGTGCGTGCCTCGCGTCCGGCCGTCCGTCGACCCACGGTAGCGCCGCCGTGCCCGCGGTGTATTCTCGTTCGCGAACGACAGGGGAGCGCCACCAGGGCGCTGAGAGTGCGGGCGACCGCAGACCCTCGAACCTGATCCGGTTTGCACCGGCGTAGGGAGTCGGGAATCTCGGCCGTGAGCCGGGTGCTGCTCATCGCGCGGACGGCTGATCACCGTCTGAGCGGCCGGGCCGCCCCCGTCGCGGCCCTCCCCGTGTGACGACGGGAGATCTCACCATGGCAGCACCAGAATCACCTCACGCACCGGCACGGACGGCGTCGGTCCCGAGCCCCGACCGAAGCCCGTCGGACGGCGGCGAGACCGCCCGCCCACCCGCGGGAGCGGCCGCACCGGCCGGTGCCCTGACGGCACGCGCCGTCGTCCCGGCCGCGGTCGGACTCGCGCTCGCCGCCACCGTCTGGGCGGTCGGCCTTCCCGCGGGACCGTCGCTGTTCGGCTCCTCGCTCGCCGACCTGACGGTGCCCACCGCGATCCTGCTCGCGCTGACGGGGCTGTGGCTCGCGGGCTGGACCTCCACGACGCGCGAGACGTGGCGGGTCGTGGACATCGTGACCGCGTCCGTCCTCGGGGTCGCGGGCGGGTTCCTCTTCGTCCTGTGGAACCTGTCGTGGCCCGTCGTGAGCGGCGCGCTGGCCGCGTTCCCGCCCGCGTCGGGGATCGGGGTCGGCATCTGGCTGCTCCCGGGAGTGCTCGGGGCGCTCGTGATCCGCAAGCCCGGAGCCGCGCTGTACACCGAGCTGCTCGCCGCGGTCGTCTCGGCGCTCGTGGGCAACCAGTGGGGCTTCTCGACCGTCTGGTACGGGTTCCTCGAGGGGCTCGGGCCCGAGGTCCTCTTCGCGATCCTGCTGTACCGCCGGTTCGGGCTGGGCGCGTCGCTGGGTGGTGGAGCGGCCGCGGGAGTCGTCGTCGGCCTGCTCGACACGTTCGTCTACTACCCGACGTTCTCGCCGTGGTTCAAGTCGGTGTACATCGTCGCGGCGATCACGTCCGGCGTCGTGATCGCCGGCGTCGGCTCCTGGGCACTCACGCGAGCGCTCGCACGGACGGGTGCGCTCTCGTCCTTGGCGTCGGGCCGAGATGCACGACGCGTCTGACCTCGGCGTCGTCGCCGCCCCGGCCGTCGGGCTCCGTGCCCGCGGCTGGGGGTGGCGGCACTCCGGGCGCACCGCGTGGGCACTGCGCGGTGTCGACCTCGACATCGCGCCGGGGGAGCGCGTGCTGCTGCTGGGGCCGAGCGGTGCGGGCAAGTCGACCTTGCTCGCCGCCGCCGCGGGGCTGCTCGACGACGGTGCGGGTGAGTCCGAGGGTGTGCTCGAGGTGGACGGCCTCGACGCGCGCGCGGCACGCACCGCGCCTGGCGCACCCGGGACGTCGCGCACCGGGCTGCTCCTGCAGGACCCGGACGCGCAGACCGTCCTCGCGCGGTGCGGCGACGACGTCGCGTTCGGGCTCGAGAACCACGGGTTGCCGGCCGAGCTGATCTGGCCGCGCGTCGACGACGCGTTGAGGCTGGTGGGGTTCCCGTACGACCGCGCGCACGCGACGTCCGCCCTGTCCGGGGGTGAGCGTCAACGGCTCGCCCTCGCGGGTGTCGTGGCGATGCGTCCGGGGCTGCTCATGCTCGACGAACCGACGGCGATGATCGACCCGGACGGGGCGCGCCTGCTCGTCGAGTCCGTCGCGGGAGTCGTGGGGCTGTCTCCGCATGCGGGGTCCCTCCGCTCGACGGTGATCGTCGTCGAGCACCGCGTGGAGCAGTGGCTCGGCGTCGTGGACCGCGTGGTGGTGCTCGAGGCGGCCGGCGGTGTGATCGCCGACGGACCGGCGCTCGACGTGCTCGCGGAGCAGGGGCCCGAGCTGTTCCGTCTCGGGGTGTGGGTACCGCCTCGGTTCCGCGCCGGTGCGGGCGGGCCGGCCCGTTCGGCGGAGGCGACCGGCGCGGCGGTGCCGCGTGGTGAGACGGTGCCGCGTGGTGAGACGGTGCCGCGTGGTGAGACGGTGCCGCGTGGTGAGACGGTGCCGCGTGACGCAGCGGTGGCGGGCGGCGAGACCGAGAGGGCCGATGCCACGAGCGTCGCCGGTTCTCCTGGCACGTCGGAGCCGGGCCGGACGATCGGATCCGACGGTCCGGCCCGGTCCCTGCCGGCGCTGACCGCGCGGGACCTCGCGGTGCGGCGGGGTCGGCTCGCGCCGGTGCTCACGGGCGTCGACCTCGACGTCGTCCCCGGCGAGGTGCTCTTCCTCACGGGGCCGAACGGCTCGGGCAAGTCGACGCTCGCCCTGGCCCTCGCCGGGCTCACCGCGCCGGCGGGTGGCGAGCTCGTGGCGATTCCGGAGCTGGCCGGGGCGGTGGGTCCGCACCCGGTGCGGTGGCGCGCCCGGGACCTCGTGACCCGCATCGGGACGGTGTTCCAGGAGCCGCAGCACCAGTTCGTGGCCGGCTCGGTCCAGGCCGAGCTCGCCGTCGGACCCCGGCAGGCGCGGGTCGCCGCCCCGGACGCGGCGCGACGCTGCGCGGAGGTCCTCGGTCGCCTGCGGCTCGGCGCGCTCGCGCTCGCCAACCCGTTCACGTTGTCCGGCGGGGAGCAGCGGCGGCTCTCGGTCGCGACCGCGCTCGTCACCCGGCCGGGGGTGCTCGTGCTCGACGAGCCGACGTTCGGGCAGGACGCCGTGACCTGGGCCGTGCTCGTCGACCTGCTGCGTGAGCTGCTCGGGTCCGGTACGGCGATCGTCTGCGCGACCCACGACCGCGACCTCGTGGAGACGTTCGTCGACGAGGGTCGCGGCCGCGAGCTCCGGGTGGGTGACGGCACGGTCCGTCCCGTCGCGCCCACCGTCGCCCCGATCGCGGCGGTGGTGGCGGGATGACCGTCCTCAGCCTCGGTGCGGACCGCGACCTGCGTCCCGATGCCTTCGTGGCTCGGGCCAACCCCGTCGCCAAGCTCGTCGTCGCCCTGCTGGTGTCGTTGACCTTGCTGCTGACCGTCGACGTCGTGACGGCCGGGGTGGCCCTCGCGCTCGAGGCGGCGGTGCTGCCGTGGTGCGGGCTGAGTGCGGCGGGTCTGCTGCGTCGCGGGTGGATCGTCGTGGCGGGCGCCGTCCCGGCGGGGCTCGTGACCACGTGGCTCGGGGTCGACTCCGGCGAGGTGCTGCTCGCCGTCGGCCCGGTGACGGTCACCCAGGGGTCGCTGCTCGCCGGGTGCGCGATCACGCTGCGCATCCTGTCCGTCGGCCTGCCCGGAGTGGTGCTGCTCGCGACGACCGACCCGACCGACCTCGCGGACGCGCTCGCCCAGGTCGCCCGGTTGCCGCACCGGTTCGTGCTCGCGGCGCTCGCGGCCATGCGCCTGTTCGCCCTGATGGGCAGCGAGTGGGAGTCGCTCGGTGCGGCACGACGGGCCCGCGGGATCGGGGACGACGGGGTGGTCGGGCGCGCGCGCACCGCGTCGGGTCAGGTCCTCGCGCTGCTCGTGCTCGTGATCCGCCGCGGCACCCGCCTCGCGATGGCGATGGAGGCGCGGGGGTTCGGAGCGCCGGGGGCGCGCACGTGGGCGCGGACCAGCAGGGTGCGGCGGTCCGACCTCGGTGTGGTGCTCGCCGGCGTGGTGATCGTGACAGTCGCGACCGTGGCGGGCATCCTGGCCGGGACCTGGCACCTGGCGCTGACGTGACCAGGGCCGGCGGGGCCCGACCCGTCCTGAGCGGACCGGCGCCCGCGACGACCCCGAGGAGCACCGCATGGGAGACGCGACCCCGTTCTGGGCGCTGGACCCGGGAACGACCCACCTGAACCACGGCTCGTTCGGGGCGTGCCCCTGGCCCGTGCTCGACGAGCAGCTCCGACTGCGGCGCGAGCTCGAGTCGAACCCGACGCGATGGTTCGAGGTCACCTACCCCTCGGCGGTGCGGGCCGCGCGTGAGGATCTCGCGAGGTTCGTCGGGAGCGACCCGGCCGCCGTCGCGTTCGCGACCAACACCACGCAGGCGGTCAACCTGGCGGTACGCGCGGTGGTCGCCAGGATGGCGCCGGGCGACGAGATCCTGGTGACCAGCCACGCGTACCCGGCGTGCCGGTATGCCGTCGACGCGATCACCGCCGCGGCCGGGGTCGTCGTGCGCGTCGTCGACGTCCCGGGCGTGCTGGACGGACCGGCCGAGCTCGCCGGGATCGTGCTGGGCGCGGTCGGCCCGCGTACGCGCGCCGTGCTCGTCGACCACGTCGAGAGCGGCACCGGCGTCGTCCTGCCGGTCGGCGAGATCGTGGCAGCCCTCGAGCCGGATGTCGTGGTGATCGTCGACGGCGCGCACGCACCCGGGATGGTCGACCTCGATCTCGACGTGCTCGACGCGTCGTTCTACGCCGGCAACCTGCACAAGTGGGTGTGCGCGCCGAAGGGTGCAGCGTTCGTCCGAGTCGCGGCGGGCTGGCGTGAGGAGGTCGTCCCGTTGACGATCAGCCACGGCTGGGGCGATGAGAGGTCGGCGGACGGCGGCCGGTTCCACGCGCTGTTCGACTGGCCGGGCACCGCGGACCCGACCGCGTGGCTGAGCGTGCCGGTCGCGATCCGCGAGATCGGGGCCGCGCACCCGGACGGCTGGGACGGTGTGCGGGCCACGAACCGCTCGCTCGTCCTGGCGGCGCAGGAGCTCATGTGCGACGAGCTCGGCAGCACGCCACCGGTGCCCGCGTCGATGGTCGGATCTCTCGCCGTCGTCCCCCTGACCGGTCGTGCCGGCAGCGCGACGGGCCAGGAGCTCACCGCACACGCGCGGTCGCGCGGGTTCGAGGCGAAGTTCGTCGTGCCCGACGGGCGGGTCGGCCTGCGTCTCTCTGCGCACCTCTACAACACGATCGACGACTACGCGCGGTGTGCGGAGGTCCTGTCGGAGTTCTGATGCGACCGACGTCCCGGTCCCGCGAGCTGACGGACCGACGTCCCGGTCGCGCGAGCTGACGGACCGACGTCCCCGTCGTGCCCCGGCGCAGGTCGGTCGGCAGCGACAGTCGTCCGGGCATCGGCACCTGAGCGGGCTCAGCATGTCGCCCTAGCATGTCGCGCTATGAGCCAACGCAGCGATGCGCGTCGCAACCGGGCCAAGATCCTCGCGGCTGCCGAGGAGATCTTCGCGGCGGAATCGGTGTCCGTCCCGCTGCAGCAGATCGCGCAGCGGGCGCAGGTGGGGCGGGGCACGCTCTACCGGCACTTCCCGGATCGTCACAGCCTGGTCGCCGGGGTGTTCGAGGATCGGCTCGTCGCGCTCGAGCAGCTCGTGGCGGATCGCCCCGACGACCCGAGCGTGCTCCTGCTCCTCCTGCGGAGGGTCGCCGCGGAGCAGGTGCGGATCCCGGGGCTGTTCCGGCTGGTCTTCTCGGAGGGGGCGTTCCAGGGTCACCTCGCACCGTTGCGCCGTCGCGCCGTGGACCTGCTCGCCGAACCTCTCGAGTGGAGCCGCCGGGCGGGCGCCGTCCGCGCGGACCTGACGGTGGACGACCTCCTGACGATCGTCAGCATGGTCTACGGCGTCGTGAACGGCCCGCTGCGTCCTGCCGGCCGGGTCGGCACAACCGGTTCTGCCGGCCGCGTCGGCACCGTCGGCCCGGCGCCGTACGCCGGCGCCACGGCGGTGTCGCGCGCGATGGACCTGGTGATCGACGGCCTGGTGCCGCGCCCCTGAGCGGCCCGTCGCCGGGTGGAGCGACTGGACCTCGACCCGGGTCGTTGCCACGAGGTCGCGCCCGTGACCGACGAGTCACGCGTCCCGGGTGTCGCGGGAATGGAGACGCGGGGGCTCGGGTTGAGTCGAGTGGGCTCAAGTTTGACCGCCCGGGTTTGCGCTCCGGCGCATCTCGGCACAGACTTGAGCGCAGCAGGCTCAATCAGCTCGGGCGTGACGTCGCGAGCACCGGAACACCGTGAATCAGCGCGAACCAGCGCGAACTAGTGGAGGAATCACCATGGCACGTGCGGTCGGGATCGACCTGGGGACCACCAACTCGGTGGTCGCCGTCCTCGAGGGTGGGGAGCCCACCGTCATCGCGAACGCCGAGGGGTCGCGCACGACGCCGTCGGTCGTCGCCTTCTCCAAGACCGGTGAGGTGCTCGTCGGCGAGGTCGCCAAGCGCCAGGCCGTCACGAACGTCGAGCGGACCATCAGCTCCGTCAAGCGCCACATGGGCACCGACTGGCACGTCGCGATCGACGACAAGAACTACAACGCGCAGGAGATCTCCGCGCGGATCCTCGGCAAGCTCAAGCGCGACGCCGAGGAGTACCTGGGCGAGCCGGTGACCGACGCGGTCATCACCGTGCCCGCGTACTTCAACGACGCCGAGCGCCAGGCGACCAAGGACGCCGGGCAGATCGCCGGGCTCAACGTGCTCCGCATCGTCAACGAGCCCACCGCGGCCGCACTCGCCTACGGCCTGGAGAAGGGCAAGGAGGACGAGCTGATCCTGGTCTTCGACCTCGGCGGTGGCACGTTCGACGTCTCGCTCCTCGAGGTCGGCAAGGACGAGGACGAGTTCTCGACCATCCAGGTCCGCTCGACCTCGGGCGACAACCGCCTGGGCGGCGACGACTGGGACAACCGGATCGTCGAGTACCTCATCAAGCAGGTCAAGAACTCGAGCGGCGTGGACCTCTCCAAGGACAAGATCGCCCTGCAGCGTCTGCGCGAGGCGTCCGAGCAGGCCAAGAAGGAGCTCTCCTCCTCGACGAGCACCAGCATCTCGATGCAGTACCTGTCGATGTCCGAGAACGGCCCGATCCACCTGGACGAGAAGCTCACGCGCGCCCAGTTCCAGCAGATGACGGCGGACCTGCTCGAGCGCACCAAGGCGCCGTTCCACAACGTCATCCGTGACGCGGGCGTCAAGCTCGCGGACATCGACCACGTCGTGCTCGTCGGCGGCTCGACGCGCATGCCGGCCGTGGCCGACGTCGTGCGCGAGCTGACCGGGGGCAAGGAGCCCAACAAGGGCGTCAACCCCGACGAGGTCGTCGCCGTCGGTGCCGCGCTCCAGGCCGGTGTCATCAAGGGCGAGCGCAAGGACGTCCTGCTCATCGACGTCACCCCCTTGAGCCTCGGCATCGAGACCAAGGGCGGGGTGATGACCAAGCTCATCGAGCGCAACACGGCCATCCCGACCAAGCGCTCGGAGATCTTCTCGACCGCCGACGACAACCAGCCGTCGGTGCTGATCCAGGTGTTCCAGGGCGAGCGCGACTTCGCCCGGGACAACAAGCCGCTCGGCACCTTCGAGCTCACCGGGATCGCGCCCGCCCCGCGAGGGGTGCCGCAGATCGAGGTCACGTTCGACATCGACGCGAACGGGATCGTGCACGTGTCCGCCAAGGACCGCGGCACGAACAAGGAGCAGTCGATGACGATCACCGGTGGGTCCGCCCTGCCGAAGGACGAGATCGACCGCATGATCAAGGAGGCCGAGGCGCACGCCGCCGAGGACCACAAGCGTCGCGAGGACGCCGAGACGCGCAACACCGCCGAGCAGCTCGTCTACTCGACCGAGAAGGTGCTGGCCGACAACGCCGAGAAGGTCCCGGCCGACGTCAAGACCGAGGTCGAGGGTGCGGTGGCCGAGCTCAAGACCGCGCTCGAGGGTGACGACGTCGAGGCCGTGAAGACCAAGCACGCGACGCTCGTGACCGTCAGCCAGAAGATCGGCGAGGCGCTCTACGCGGCCGACGCCGCGAGCCAGGCCGAGACGGCCGCGGGTGCCGACACCGCCGCGTCGGGCAAGGCCGGCGACGACGAGGACATCGTCGACGCGGAGATCGTGGACGAGTCCAAGTGAGCGACGACACCATCGGCACCTCGGGGTCGGGTACGCCCGACCCCGAGGGGGCGCCGCGCTTCACCGACAAGCGACGCCTCGACCCGGAGACGGGTGAGCTGCGCGAGCCGGCCACTCCGGCCGACCCGCTGGCGCACCTGGACTTCGAGCCGGAGGCGCTGACCGAGGTCGGCGTCGAGCCGACCGAGGACACCGCTCTCGCGCTCGCCGAGTCGTTGGCCGCGGAGCGTCTCGACGACCTCCTGCGGTTGCAGGCCGAGTACGTGAACTACCGCAAGCGGGTGGACCGGGACCGGTCCGTCGCGCGCGACCAGACGGTGGTGCAGATCACCGAGGCGCTGATCCCGGTGCTCGACGACATCGCGCTGGCTCGTCAGCACGGCGAGCTCGCGGGGGGCCCGTTCGCGGCCATCGCGGAGAAGCTCGAGCAGGTGCTGACCCGCTTCGAGGTGCAGCGCTACGGCGAGGTCGGCGAGGCGTTCGACCCGACCGTGCACGAGGCGCTGATGCACCAGCACTCGTCGGACGTCACCGGGCCGACGGTCGTCCAGGTGCTCCAGGACGGCTACAAGGTCGGCGACCGGATCGTGCGGGCGGCGCGCGTCGCGGTCGCGGAGCCGGAAGCCTGAGCACGGACGCCGTGGCAGGTGAGCGGCAGGTGAGTGGCATGCGGCAGGTGAGTGGCACGATCAGCGGAAGGAGGCGTCATGAGCGGTCAGGACTGGATCGAGAAGGACTTCTACGCCGTTCTCGGCGTCCCCAAGGACGCTGACGCGGCCACGATCAAGAAGGCGTACCGCAAGCTCGCCCGGACGCTGCACCCCGATCACAACCCGGGGGACGCCAAGAGCGAGGAGCGCTTCAAGGAGGTCGGCGAGGCCTACGCGGTGCTCTCGGACCCCGAGCAGCACGCGCAGTACGACCAGCTCCGGGCGATGGCGGGCGGCCCGCGGTTCTCCGCGGGCGGCGCGGGCGGGGCCGGGGGCTTCGAGGACCTCTTCGGCGGGATGTTCGGGGGTGGCGCACCCGGCGGCGGTCGGGTGCGGTACTCGACCCAGGGCGGCGGCGGTTTCGAGGACCTGCTCGGTGGGATGTTCGGTGGCGGTGGCGGCTTCCGTCAGCCGCGTCGGGGTGGCGACGTCACCGCGACGACGACCCTGCCGTTCCGCCAGGCGGCGTCCGGGTCGACCGTGACGCTGTCGGTGGACGGGCGCAACGTCACCGCACGCGTCCCGGCCGGTGTGAGCGACGGCCAGAAGATCCGGCTGCGCGGCAAGGGGCAGCCCGGTGAGTCCGGCGCCCCGGCGGGTGACCTCGTCATCACCGTGAGCGTCACCCCGCACCCGCTCTTCAGCCTCGACGCCAACAACGTACGGATCACCGTTCCGGTCGCGTTCGACGAGGCCGCGCTCGGGGCGCAGATCGACGTGCCGACGCTCGACGGCTCGACCGTGAAGGTCAAGGTCCCCGAGGGGACGCCGTCGGGCCGCACGCTGCGCGTGCGCGGCAAGGGCATCACGACCCCCAAGGGCACCGGCGACCTCCTGGTGACCGTGCAGGTCGTGGTCCCGCAGCGCCTCACGGGTGCGGCGAAGGACGCCGTGCGGGCCTTCGCGGAGGCGACGTCCGACGCCGACGTGCGCGCGAACCTGATCGCGCAGGCGAAGGTCTGACGAGCGAGGGTCCAGCCGGGAGGGACGGTCGACGGTGCACGACGACACACCGATGTTCGTGATCTCGGTCGCCGCCGAGCTCGCCGGCATGCACCCGCAGACCCTGCGGCAGTACGACCGCCTCGGGCTCGTCTCGCCCGGGAGGACCCGGGGTCGCGGGCGCCGGTACTCGCTGCGTGACGTGGCGACGCTGCGGGAGGTGCAGCGGCTCTCGCACGACGAGGGCGTGAACCTCGCCGGGATCAAGCGGATCCTGGCGCTCGAGGCCGAGGTCGCCCGCCTCACCGAGCAGCTCGACGCGCTGCGCGCCTACGTCGAGCCGGGCCGACGCGTGTTCACCGCCGGCCCGTCGGGTGACGTCGTGGCGGTGCGCCGTGGTCAGCGCCCGCAGCGCAGCATCCGGTTCGCGGACGCCGAGGCGCGCGGCGCTCTCGTGCTCTGGCGGCCCGGGCCCCGCTGACCGGCCGCCGCTACGACTCCGCGGGGCCGAGCCTCGCCCAGAGGAACGCGTACGCCAGCGCAGACATGAACGCCGACTGCGCGTTCGTCGCCGCACCGCCGTGGCCGCCCTCGATGTTCTCGTAGGACAGCACGTCCTTGCCGGCCGCGAGCAGGAGCGCCGCCATCTTGCGGGCGTGGCCCGGGTGCACACGGTCGTCGCGCGTCGATGTGGTGAACAGCACCGGGGGGTACGCGCGCTCCGGGTCGACCAGGTGGTACGGCGAGAACGTCCGGATGAACTCCCACTGCTCGGGGTCGTCGGGGTCGCCGTACTCGGCCATCCAGGACGCCCCTGCGAGCAGGTGGTTGTACCGCGCCATGTCGAGCAACGGCACCTGGACGACGACGGCACCGACGAGCTCCGGGTAGTGGACCAGCATGTTGCCCACCAGCAGCCCGCCGTTGCTCCCGCCCTGGATGCCGAGGTGGGCGGGCGAGGTCACGTGCGTCGTGACGAGGTCCCGCGCGACGGCCGCGAAGTCCTCGTACGCACGGTGGCGGTTCTCCCGCAGCGCCTCCTGGTGCCAGCGCGGACCGTACTCACCGCCGCCCCGGATGTTCGCGACCGCGTACACCCCGCCCCGGGCGAGCCACGAGCGACCGAGGCTGCCCGAGTAGCCCGGGGTCAGCGAGATCTCGAACCCGCCGTAGCCGTACAGCAGCGTCGGGGCGGTGCCGTCGAACGCGAGGTCGCGCGGCCGGACGAGGAAGTACGGCACCCGGGTGCCGTCCTCGGACCGCGCGAAGCGCTGCTCGGCGACGTGCGTGCTCGCGTCGAAGAAGGTCGGCATCGACTTGAGCGGCGCGACGTCGGCGGCGCCGGCCGGACCCGTTGCGGGCAGCGTCGCCAGCGCGAGCGTCGACGGCGTGAGGTAGTCCGTGACGGTGAGCCAGAGGGCGTCGGACTCCTCGGCGTCGACCGCAGCGGCGCCGACGGTGCCGACGTCGGGTACGCCGAGCAGCGGCTCGCCGGTCCAGCCGTCCGGCCCGGGAGTCAGGACCTGAAGGCGGTTCTTGACGTCGTCGAGGACGTTGAGCACCAGGTGGTGGCGGGTCCAGCTCGCGCCGGCCAGCGAGGTCGTCGGGGTCGGGGTGAACAGCACGTCGAAGGACCGGTCGCCGGCGAGGAACGCGTCGAGCCCGATCGCGAGCAGAGCCCCCGCGGGGTGCTCCGCACCGCCGACCTGCCAGGGGTCGCGAAGCTCGATGGTGAGCCACTCGCGTGCGAGGCCGAGGTCGGCGGACTCCGGGATTTCGAGTCGGGTGAGGGCGCCGTCGGCGCCGAGCAGGTACACCTGCTCGCGGTAGAACGCGATCGAACGGACGACGAGGTCACGCTCGAACCCGGGCGTACGGTCGTGGTAGGCGGAGATGTACAGATCAGTCTCCTCGCCCTCGTAGACGAGCTCGGCCGCCGCGAGGGGAGTGCCGCGCCGCCAGCGCCGCACCGTCCGGGGGTATCCCGACGTGGTCAGCGACCCGGGACCGGTGTCGGTGTAGACGAACACGGTGTCCTCGTCGATCCAGCTCATCCCACCCTTGGACTCGGACCGCTCGAAGCCACCGGAGACCCATGTCCGCGTCTCGAGGTCGAGCTCGCGGGTGACGTCCGCGTCGGAGCCGCCGCGCGAGAGCGTCACAAGAGCGCGGCGGCAGTCCGGGCGCAGCACCTGCGCGCCGTGCCACACCCAGCTCTCGCCCTCGGCGGCGGCGAGTGCGTCGAGGTCGAGCAGCACGTCCCAGACGGGGTCGTCGGTGCGGTAGGACTCGAGGGTCGTCCGCCGCCAGAGCCCACGCTCGTGCGCCGCGTCGCGCCACAGGTTGTAGTAGAGCTCGCCCGCCTTGGCGACCGCCGGGATCTTCGCGTCGGAGTCGAGCACGGCGAGGATGCCCTCGCGCAGGTCGTCGAACCCCGGTCCGGTGAGGGCCGCCGTCGCCTCGTCGTTCCGGGCGCGCACCCACGCGAGCGCGTCGTCGCCCTCGACGTCCTCGAGCCAGGCATACGGATCGGCGGCGGTGACGGGGTTCGGGTCCATGCCGGGCATGATCCGTGGGCTGCGGACGACGGCGCAACTCGGCGCGTGCCAGCCCGTGTCAGCACGCGCCCGCGGGTGTCAGCCATCTGTCACCCGGCCGTCAGCGGCGACCGCGACGGTGGTGACATGACTTCACACGACCTGGTGATCGAGGCAGAAGGCCTCGTCAGACGCTTCGGCAGGACCACGGCGCTGCAGGGCGTCGACCTGTCCGTCGCCCGCGGGACCGTCCTCGGGCTCCTGGGCCCCAACGGTGCCGGCAAGACGACCGCGGTCCGCATCCTCGCCACCCTGCTCACGGCCGACGCCGGGTACGCCCGCGTCTGCGGCTACGACGTCGCCACGCACGCGCAGCAGGTGCGGCAGAGCATCGGCCTCACCGGCCAGTACGCCTCGGTGGACGAGGACCTGACCGGTCGGCAGAACCTCGTGATGATCGCGCGCCTGCTGGACATGGGCGGCGCGCAGTCCCGCCGACGCGCCGCCGAGCTGCTCGAGTGGTTCGACCTCGCCGACGCCGCGGACCGGACGGCGAAGACCTACTCGGGCGGGATGCGACGCCGGCTGGACCTTGCCGCGAGCCTCGTCGGACGTCCCGAGGTGATCTTCCTCGACGAGCCGACCACCGGCCTCGACCCGGGCAAGCGCGAGGACATGTGGGACGTGATCAGGTCCCTGGTGGCCGACGGCTCGACGGTGCTGCTGACGACCCAGTACCTGGACGAGGCCGACGCGCTCGCCGACGAGATCACCGTGATCGACCACGGCCGGGTCATCGCGCACGACACCCCCGAGGGGCTCAAGCGCGTGGTCGGCGGCCAGACCCTCGAGGTCCGTCCGAGCGACCCGTCCCGGCTCGAGGAGACGGCCGCGATCCTGGGCGCCGTCGCGACGGCGGGGGTCGTCGAGCAGCCGCGCAACGGGGTCCTGTCGGTCCCGGTGGCCGGTGACGACGCGCTGCCGGCGACGGTTGCCCGCCTCGCGAGTGCCGGCATCGGTGTCACCGAGCTCTCCCTGCACCTGCCGAGCCTCGACGAGGTGTTCTTCACCCTCACCGGCCGCACCGCGGCCCACGACGACACGACCCAGCACGCGGAGGTGGCCTGATGACCCTCGACCTGACGACGAAGCCTCGCGTCCGACCGGTCTCCGGCACCGGACCGCACGCGGTCGACGGCGCGAGCCGTCGACCGCTGCCCCTGGTGCGGCACTCGCTCACGCTCGCGAAGCGGAGCCTGATCAAGACCTGGCGCACGCCCGAGGCTCTGATCGACGTGACCCTGCAGCCGATCATCTTCCTGGTGATCTTCGTGTACATCTTCGGCGGGGCGGTGTCCGGCTCCACCAGCGGGTACCTGCAGTACCTGCTGCCGGGGATCCTGGCCCAGACGATCGCCCAGGGCGCCATCGCGATCGGCGTGAACCTCAACACCGACCTGGAGAAGGGCATCTTCGACCGGTTCCGGTCGCTGCCGATCGCTCGGTCCGCCCCGCTCGTCGGTGCGGTGATCGGGGACGTCGCGCGGTACGTGATCGTGACCGTCTCCACGTTGGCGACGGGCTACGTGATGGGGTTCCGGATCCACACGAACCTCGCGCAGGCGATCGCCGGCTGTCTGCTGGCCGTGCTGTTCGCGCTCTCGCTCTCCTGGGTGTCCGTGTTCGTCGGGATGAAGGTCCGGACGTCGGGCGCCGTGCAGGGGATCATGTTCCTGATCGTGATGCCCCTGAGCTTCGCCTCCAACGTGTTCGTCCCGACGTCCTCGCTGCCCGGCTGGATGCAGGGGTTCGTGAACGTCAACCCGCTCACGCATCTCGTCGCGGCCATGCGCGGGTTGTTCCAGGGGGACCCGCTCGGCAACCACGTGTGGTGGACCCTCGCCTGGTGCGCCGGGTTCGTCGCGGTGTTCCTGCCGCTGGCGATGCGGGCCTATCGCCGGAAGGTCTGAGTCAGTCGGACGCGATGAGCACCGTGAGCCGGGCGAGCGCCTCGGCAGCGGTGAGGTGGCTCGGCGAGGGCGTCAGGGCGGTCCCGGCACCCGAGGTCGGGGCGGCCCCGGCGTTCGCCGCGGCGCGGCCGGCCACCATGGTCGAGCCGAGGACGAGCCCCAGGTTCGAGCCCAGCCGTGCGCCCAGAGCCCACAGCTCGTCGGAGCGTGCCGCCGATCCCCGACTCGCCGCGAGCTCGGCGTAGCCCTGGGCCACGGCACCGATCACCGGCATGTCCCCGAGCGGCAACGCCGTGTGGGCGGCCACCGCGAGGAGGCCCTCGCCGTCGGCGCCGGCGCGGACCCGCAGCAGCGCGGCGCCCACCTCGATCAAGATCGTGGCCTGGGGCGCGGCGGTGGCGTCGCTGCGAGCCGCACCCACCGCGAGGTCGGCGAGCCGCACCGACTCGGCCAGGTCGCCCCTGATCGCCGCGAGCGCGCCGAGGCCGATGCTCGCCTGGGCGCGTTCGCTCGGTGCCGACGACGCGGACCGCAGCGTCTCCTCGAGAGCCGCGGCCGCCTCCGGCGAGCCCCGGAGCGCTCGGCGCAGGTCCCGCGCGACCAGCAGGGTGCGGGCGTCGTTCACGGCACCCATCCGGTCGAGGTGGCCGATCGCGCGGGCGAGCCACTCGTCGGACCGCTCGGCGTCGATGGCGTTCTCCCACTGACTGAGCGCCTGGGCGGAGATTCCCATGCCCCAGTGGTCAGCGACGAGCTCGAAGAACGCGTAGGCGGTCCGGGCGTCCTCCGCCGCGGCGGCCAGGTCCCCCTCGTTCTCGCGAGACATGGCTCGCAGCAGCAGCCCGAGCCCGTGCAGGTACGGGTCGGGCTCGGCCACGAGCTGGTCCACCGCGACCGTCTGCCGGCGCTTGTCGGTGGAGGTGACGGCGAGGGCGACGGTCGCGATGGCCGCCGACCTGTGCGAGAGACGCTGCGCGTCACGCGGCCATGCCAGCGCCCACCGCGCGAGTCGTGCACCGAGGGCGCCGAGCCGGACGTCCTGCGTGATCCCCGACGTGACGACGGTCAGCGCGCCGATGACCGCGGCGTCGTCCGGGTCCGGGGTGGCGGCGTCGTGCGGCCCGCGCAGCCGCTGCCAGGTTGCGCGCCGGGTCGCCCGGTCGTCGCGCTCCAGCAGCAGTCGGGCCCAGGCGAGGACCTCGAGGTGCAGGCCGCGGAACGTCCACACCATCAGCAGGTCGGCGCCGATCGCGAAGGCGTCGGCCGCGCGGCCGTGCTCGAGCGCCCACCGCAGTGCGACGGCGAGGATGTCGTGGTCGCGCTCCGTCGACGCGAGCGCGGCGAGCTGACCGGGACCGAGGTAGCTGTCGCGGAGGGCGCGGCCCCGCTCCGCCGCCCAGCGGGAGAGGCGTGCCATCACCTCGTCGCGCGCGCCGTCCTCGGTGAGACGCGCGTCGCCGTACTCGCGCACGGTCTCGAGCATGCGGAAGCGGGGCGGCTCACCGTCTCCCGGTTCGTCGAGCGCGAGGAGCGACTGCTCGACGAGCGTGGCGAGCCCCTCGCGCGTGGCGGCGTCGTCCGCCGGCCCGGCGACGGCGAGAGCGGTCTCGACGTCGAACGCCGCGGGGATCACGGCGAGGTCCCGCATCAACGTGCGACCCCGAACGTCGAGGAGCGCCCAGCTCCAGTCGACCATCGCCCACAGACCCTGGTGGCGGTCGGGGAGCCCGCGCAGCGCACCTGTGAGCAGGGCGAACCGGTGGTCGACACCGATGAGCACGTCGGCGAGCGTCATGGACCGCAGGCGAGCGGCGGCGAGCTCGAGCGCCAACGGGAGGTTGTCGAGTCGCCGGCACAGCTCGAGGGCGGTCTCGGGCTCCCACGCGAGACCGGGCCGAGCAGCCCGCCCGCGGCTCTCCAGCAGGGCGAGCGCGGCACCGTCGGCGAGCATCGCGACCGGGTGCACGGTCTCGCCGGCGACGCCCAGAGGCGCGCGGCTCGTCGCGAGGATCCTCAGCCCGGGGTCCGCCGTCTGCAGCACGAGCGCGGCCAGGTCCGCCGTCGCGTCGAGCAGGTGCTCGCAGTTGTCGAGCACCAGGAGCCCGCGCAGCGGGGCAACGGCGCGACTCACCCGCTCGTGCGGGTCGAGGGCTCGCCGCGTCAGAGGGTCGGCCCCGTCCGAGGTGGACTCGGCGGCACCGAGGACCGTCAGGAGGGCGGGCAGGACCTCCTCCGGGTCACGCACCCCGGCGAGCTCGACGACGCGCACCTCCACGCCCCGATGCGACGCACGGGCTGCGACCTCGGCCGCGAGCCGCGTCTTGCCCGCACCACCCACCGCGACGAGGGTCACCAGCGGCGAGACGTCGAGAGCGCTCTCGAGCTCGGCGACGTCGGCGTCCCGCCCGACGAGCGGAGTCACCTGGCGGCGGAACAGCGTCGGTGCGGCGGGTCGCGGACCTGTGGCTGGCCACGGAACGGGGGTGGCGACAGGCAGGGGAGGGCCGCCGGTCGTGCGGTCGACCGGCTCGCGCCTCGCGGGACCGCCGAGCTCTCCGCGGAGCAGGGCGAGATGGGTGCGCGCCACCAGGGCGGACGGATCGGTCCCGTAGGTCTCTCGGAGGTGCTCACGCAGCTGTGCGTAGACGGTCAGCGCCTCCGCGTCCCGACCGGTCGCCGCGAGACCACGCATGAGGAGGGCGGCCAGAGGTTCGTCGGTCGGCACGTGCCGGACGGCGTCACGCAGGTCGTCGAGGGCCTCGGGGTCCGGGGGCACGACGGCGGCGAGGGCGGCCTCGACCCGCAGGGTCACGAGGTCGCGGTACAACCCTCCCGCCGGGCCGACGACGGGTGTCGTGCCGTCGCCGGACCAGAGGGCGACGGCACGGGTCGCGTCGGTCGCGGCGGTCGCTGCGTCACCCGCGGCGAGGGCCGTGCGGGCGTGCGCGAGGAGGTCGTGCGCGGTCACGAGGTCGATGTCGAGGCCGGTCGGGTCGAGCCGGTAGCCGCCGGCGGTGGCGGTGAGGGTCAGGCCGAGTCGTCGGGCTCGGGAGACGAGGGCGTGCAGCGCTCCGAGGGGGTCGACGGGCGGCGCGCCGTCCCAGACCTCGTCGACGAGCCGGGTGACGGAGACGACCCGACCGCGGGCGAGCAGCAGGGGCACGAGCAGCGCGGGCAGACGTGACCCCTCGACGGCGCGGCCGTCGATCGAGAGCGGTCCGATCGCGGTGATCTGCACGGAGACAGCATCCCCCAGGACGACGGCGGCGCCCGGCACCGTCGCCGACCGCCGTGTGGACGACCGCCCGTGGCGCCCGTCACAGGCCTCGTGGACGGTCGTGTGGGTGCGGCGTCGTACGATGAGATCCGGACAAACTACACGGCTGAAACACCAAGTGTTGTGGTGGCTTCCAGTTTCCACCACAAGGTGTAGTGTCTGAGAATCTTCCAGGCCGAAGGTCCTAGAGACCTCTCGCCGCGTGGACACAGAACTGGGAAGGAGCCTCGGGGACATGACCGTCACCGTCTTCAGCAAGCCGGCGTGCGTGCAGTGCGACGCCACCTACCGCGCGCTCGACAAGCGCGGGATCTCGTACGAGAAGATCGACATCACGCAGGATCCCGAGGCTCTCGAGATGGTCCGTGGGCTCGGCTACCTCCAGGCGCCGGTCGTCATGGCCGGGGGCGAGCACTGGTCGGGCTACCGCCCGGACAAGATCAGCTCCCTCGCGGAGCTCGTCGCGGTCGCCTGACGCGACCTCGCGCCACGCCCCTCCCGCACGGCCACCGGCGAGCTCTGCCGACCTCCGCCACACGGGCGCTCTCCATCCCCCTCGGTCCGGTCAGGTCGTCGTGAGCTCTCTCGTCTACTTCTCCAGCGTCTCGGAGAACACGCACCGGTTCGTCCAGCGGCTCGGGCTTCCCGCCCGGCGCATCCCGCTGACCCCGGCGCAGGGCTCTCTGCACGTCGACGAGCCGTACGTGCTCGTGGTCCCCACCTATGGCGGGGGGAACGAGGGCGGCGCGGTCCCGCGACAGGTCGTGAAGTTCCTGAACGACGCGCACAACCGGTCGTTGCTCCGCGGTGTCATCGCCGCCGGCAACACCAACTTCGGTGAGGCGTACTGCCTCGCCGGCACCATCATCGCCGCCAAGTGCCACGTCCCGTACCTCTACGGGTTCGAGCTCCTGGGGACACCGGAGGACGTCACGCGCGTCCGCGAAGGATTGGGACAGCTGTGGCAACACTCACGGATTCCGGCGTAGGCACGGCGACGGGCGTCGGGCCCGAGCTCGACTACCACGCGCTCAACGCGATGCTCAACCTGTACGGGCCGGACGGGGAGATCCAGTTCGACAAGGACCGGGCCGCCGCGCGCCAGTACTTCCTCACGCACGTGAACCAGAACACGGTGTTCTTCCACAACCTCGAGGAGAAGCTCGAGTACCTCGTGGAGAACAAGTACTACGAGCCGGCGATCCTGGCGAAGTACGAGTTCGAGTTCGTCAAGAGCCTCTTCACGCACGCGTACTCGAAGAAGTTCCGCTTCCAGACCTTCCTCGGCGCGTTCAAGTACTACACGTCGTACACGCTCAAGACGTTCGACGGGAAGCGGTACCTCGAGCGCTTCGAGGACCGTGTGTGCATGGTCGCCCTCACGCTCGCGGACGGCGACGAGCAGTTCGCCATGCACATGGTCGACGAGATCATCGCCGGCCGGTTCCAGCCGGCCACGCCGACGTTCCTCAACTCGGGCAAGGCCCAGCGCGGCGAGTCGGTGTCCTGCTTCCTGCTGCGCATCGAGGACAACATGGAGTCCATCGCGCGCGGCATCAACTCCTCGCTGCAGCTCTCCAAGCGGGGCGGC
>JAJYCD010000067.1 GCA_021778635.1 Actinomycetes bacterium | reverse complement strand
TCGCCGGCAAGGACGTCAAGCACGCCGGGCCCTACTACAAGCTCGAGTCCACCCGGCTGTGGACGATGTCCGAGGTGCCGCCCGAGATCCTCGTCGCGACCGCCGGCCCGGTGACGGCCAAGCGCGCCGGGCGGCATGCGGACGGCCTGATCACGGTCGGTGCCCCGCTCGAGAAGATCGCCGGGCTCTTCGCCAGGTTCGACGAGGGCGCTCGCGACGCGGGCAAGGACCCGTCCACGATGCCGAAGATCCTCCAGCTCCACCTGTCCTGGGCGGAGACCGACGAGCAGGCGCTCGCCAATGCGATGACGGAGTGGCCCAACGGCGGCATGAAGTTCCCGAAGGCCGACATCCGGTCGCCGTTCGACTTCGAGCAGATGGCGAGACTCGTGCGGCCGGAGGACTTCGAGGGTCGGATGGTCATCTCGGCGGACCCGGACCGGCACCGCGCCGAGATCCAGAAGTACGTCGACCTCGGGTTCGACCGCGTGTACCTGCACAACGTGGGTCGCAACCAGCGCGAGTGGATCGAGACGTTCGGGCGTGACGTGCTGCCGGCGCTGGTGCGGTGACGGGCCCGTTGACGATCTGGGCTCCGGACGGTCTGCCGGAGGTCCGGACCGGCGACGACCTCGTCGCGGTGCTGGCACCCGCCCTGGTGGGGCTGCAGGACGGTGACGTGGTGGTCGTCACGTCGAAGATCGTGTCCAAGGCCGAGGGACGAGTCGTCGCTGCGACCGACCGCGAGCAGGCGATCACCGACGAGACGGTGCGCGTCGTCGCCACGCGCGAGCACCCGGGCGGCGTCACGCGGATCGTGGAGAACCGGCTCGGCCTCGTCATGGCGGCCGCCGGTGTCGACGCGAGCAACACGCCCGAGGGGACGATCCTGCTCCTGCCGCTCGACCCGGACGCCTCGGCACGCACGATCCGGGCGGGTCTGCAGCGCCTGCTCGGCGTGCGGCTCGGTGTGGTCGTCACGGACACCGCCGGGCGGCCCTGGCGCCAGGGCGTGACGGACCTGGCGATCGGCGCGGCGGGGGTCGCGGTCACCGACGACCTGCGCGGGCAGCACGACACCTTCGGCCGCGTGCTGACCGCGACGGTGACGGCGGTCGCCGACGAGATCGCGGCCGCGGCGGAGCTCGTCAAGGGGAAGAGTGCCGGGCGGCCGGTCGCGGTCGTGCGTGGGCTCGGCCATCTGGTGAGCGACGACGACGGTCCCGGGGCGCGCTCGCTCGTGCGGCTCGGTCCCGACGACATGTTCGCCCAGGGGAGCGCCGAGGCGTACGCGCAAGGGTGGGCCGACGCGCAGTCCCGGGAGGGCGCCGCCGCGCTCGAGCGGGCCGAGCGGAGCTGACGTGCCCGGCCTTCGGTGGACGCTCGTGGTGCCGCTCAAGCCGCCCCAGGAGGGCAAGTCCAGACTGTCCTGGTGGCTCGCGCCCGGCCCGCGCATGTCGCTCGTGCGAGCGATGACGGCCGACACGATCGCGGCGGCCGCGGCGGCCGAGCGGGTCGACCGGATCGTCGTCGTCACGAGCGACACGGACACCGTGCGCCGGGCGCGCGAGGTCGCCGTCGGTGCCGTCGTCGACCTCGTCCACGAGCCTGAACCGGCCGGCCTCAACCGCGCGGCGCTCGCCGGCATCGACCACGCGCGTCGCGTCGAGCCGACCCACGGCGTGGGCGTCCTGCTCGGTGACCTGCCCGCGCTGCACCCTGCCGACGTGGACGAGGCGCTCGCCGCGGCTGCCGCGCACCCGCTCGGCGTCGTGACGGATGCGACCGGCCTGGGGACGACGCTCCTGACGGCGCTGCCGGGGGTCCCGGTGCACCCGGCTTTCGGCGCCGGGTCGGCCCAGCTGCACCTCGGCCGCGGTCACGTGCGGATCACGCTCGCTCCCGGCTCCGGCCTCGGTCACGACGTGGACGTGCCCGACGACCTGCCGGCCGTGATCGCGCTCGGCGTCGGGGACCGGACGCGCCGGGTGCTGCGCGTGGTCGGCTCCGTCCCGAGACCGCGGCGCGGCGGCCGACCGGGTGCGCCGACGCGCGGACGGGCTCCCCGCTGACCGCAGGCCACGGTCCCGCTCGACCGTCAGAGGCCGACCAGCTCCAGGGCAGCCGCAGCGATCCGGGCAGTCGTGGGGACGTCCGTCATGAGCGTCGGCACCGCACGGGTCGACCAGCCGTCACGAGCCAGTGCTGTCGCGGCCGTGGCGTCCACCGTGTCGACGAGCCACGCGTCGAGGATCCCGCCACGCGCGCGCAACCCGAGGTGTCGCGCGACGGCCTCCGCCGAGGTCTCCACGCCGATCGCCCGGAGGCACGCGTCCGCCATGCCGCGGACAGCGGCACCGCCGATCACGGGCGACACCCCGACGACGGGCGCGCGTGTGGCGACGACCGCCTCGCGCACGCCGGGGATCGCCAGCACGGTGCCGATCGAGACCACCGGGTTCGACGGCGGGAGGATGACGACATCGGCGTCGCGCAGCGCCTCGAGGACCCCGGGTGCCGGGACGGCGTCCTCGAGGCCGACCTGCACGAAGCGTCGTGCCGGCAGGGCCGCCCGGTGGCGCACCCACCACTCCTCGAAGTGGAGGAGTCGTTCCCCGGTCGGCCCGTCGTCCACGACCACATGGGTCTCGACCTCCTGGTCCGTCATCGGCACGAGGGTCACGCCGGGCTCCCACCGACGGCACAGGTGGGCCGTGACCTGGGACAGCGGACGTCCCTCGCGGAGGAGCTGGGTGCGCGCGAGGTGCGTCGCGAGGTCGAGGTCGCCGAGGGTGAACCACTCCCACCCGAGGTCGTAGGACGCAAGGTCCGTCGAGACCCGGCTGCTCTCGGCACGCCGCCCCCAGCCCTGGTCCTCGTGCACCGCGCCGCCGAGGGTGTACATCACCGTGTCGAGGTCGGGACACACCCGCACGCCGTGGAGCCACAGGTCGTCGCCGGTGTTCGCCACGACCGTGACGGTGGCCGTCGTGCCGCCGCCCCCGTCCGGAAGGCGCTCCGCGAGCAGGGCCAGGAGCCCCCGCGTGAAGCGGGCGCCGCCGACGCCGCCGGAGATGACGGTGACCTTCACGGAGTGCCTCCCAGGTGCTCGGTCGATGGGGCTTCAGTGTGCCTGGTCGGGCGGGCTCGAGCGCGGCGCCGATCGGTCCGCCCGGTCGCGGCGACCTCGCGCCGAGCGACCTGCCAGGGCGGTCGACAACGCGGGCAAGACCAGGGACGATCGAGGCCGGCGACACGCCACACACCCCGGAGAGGCGCACGACATGACGGCACAGCCGGACGCACGGCTCGCGTACACGCTCGACCGGGAGCACGTCTTCCACTCGTGGTCGGCACAGGCGACGCTGGATCCGCTCGTCGTGTCGACGGCACGCGGCTGCGAGGTGGAGACCGCCGATGGCACGCGGTACCTCGACTTCTCGAGCCAGCTCGTGAACACGAACGTCGGTCACCAGCACCCGCGGGTCGTGGCGGCGATCGTCGAGCAGGCGAAGGTCCTGACCACGGTCGCACCCTCGCACGCCGTGCTGCCGCGCGGTCTCGCGGCGCAGGCGATCCTGTCGCACGCGCCGGCGAGCTTCTCGAAGGTCTTCTTCACGAACGCCGGCGCGGACGCCAACGAGAACGCGATCCGGATGGCTCGTCTGGTGACGGGGCGTGACAAGGTGCTGTCGTTCTACCGGTCGTACCACGGCAACACCGGCGCCGCCGTCGTGGCGACGGGCGACTGGCGACGGGTCCCCAACGAGTTCGCGCGGGGTCACGTGCACTTCTTCGGCCCGTACCTGTACCGCAGCGAGTTCTGGGCGACCACACCGGAGCAGGAGTCCGAGCGCGCGCTGCGGCACCTCGAGCGCGTGATCCAGTCCGAGGGGCCGGCGTCGATCGCGGCGATCCTCATCGAGACCATCGTGGGGACCGGCGGGATCCTCGTCCCGCCGCCCGGTTACCTTGCCGGGGTGCGCGCGCTGGCCGACCGCTACGACCTGGTGCTGATCCTCGACGAGGTGATGGCGGGTTTCGGTCGCACCGGACGGTGGTTCGCGTTCGACGGCTACGACGTCGTCCCCGACCTGATCACCTTCGCCAAGGGCGTGAACTCGGGGTACGTCCCGGCGGGCGGGGTCGTCATCTCCGACCGGATCGCGTCCGCATTCGACGACCGGGTGTTCCCCGGTGGACTGACCTACTCCGGCCACCCGCTCGCGATGGCGTCGATCGTCGCGACGATCGCCGCGATGGAGGACGAGGGGATCGTCGAGAACGCGGCACGGGTCGGCACGGAGGTGATCGCGCCCGGTCTGTCAGAGCTCGCCGCACGGCACCCGATGATCGGCGACGTGCGTGGTGTCGGCGTCTTCTGGGCGCTCGAGCTCGTGGCCGACCGTGAGACGAGGACGCCCGCGTCCGCGGCGACGATGGGCGCGGTGAAGCGCGAGCTGATGGCTCGGCGCCTGCTGCCCTTCCTGGCCGACAACCGCATCCACGTGGTCCCGCCCTGCATCGTGACGGACGACGAGGTCGCTCGCGCCCTCACGATCTACGACGAGGCCCTGACCGCGGTCGAGGCCGCCACCTGACGGCCGCTCCCGCCCACTCGATCGAGCGGAGAGCCCTGCCCGGACGCGCCCACGTGCGCGGCCAGGACGCTCCACTCGACGGGGTCGGGGCTGGGGTGGACCGTGGGCCCATGAGCACGCCGACCGAACGGGAGTCCTTCATGACCAGCACCACGCGGCGCGCCGTCGTCACCGGGGCGTCGAGCGGGATCGGGGCCGCGACGGTCCGCCGGCTGCGCAACGACGGCTGGGACGTCGTCGCCGTGGCCCGACGGGCCGACCGCCTCGCGGAGCTCGCCGCCGAGACCGGCGCCGAGGCGTTCCCCGCCGACCTGACCGTGGCCGACGACGTCGCTCGCCTCGCCGCTCACGTCGGGTCCACCGACGGGCTCACGGCCCTGGTCAACAACGCCGGCGGGGCGTTCGGGCTCGACCCCGTGGCGACCTCCGACGTCGACGACTGGCGTCGGATGTACGAGATCAACGTGCTCGGCACGCTCCGGGTGACCCAGGCCCTGCTGCCGGTGCTGCGGGCGGACGGAGGCGGGGACGTGCTCGTGGTCACCTCGACGGCGGCGGACGGCGCCTACGAGGGCGGTGCCGGGTACACCGGGGTCAAGCACGCGGAGCGGATGCTCGCGACGACGCTCCGGTGGGAGATCGTCGGTGAGCCGATCCGCGTCATCCAGATCGCCCCCGGCGCCGTCGCGACCGAGGAGTTCTCGCTCGTCCGGTTCGGCGGCGACGCCGAGCGGGCGGCCAAGGTCTACGAGGGCTACCAGCCGCTCGTGGCGGACGACGTCGCGGACACGATCTCGTGGGCTCTCAGTCGGCCGCCGCACGTCAACATCGACCTGATCGTGGTCCGACCACGAGCACAGGCCAGCAACACCAAGACGGCGCGAGAGTAAGCGCGGCACCGTCGGCCTCGAGGCGTCCCCCAGCACCCGTCAGTCACCCGCACGTCACATCCGTGTCAGCCCTGACACATTCCTCCTGGACGAAGGCGACCATCATGAGTGTGCCCACCACCTCCTCCTCCCCGACGGCAGTCACGGACGGCACGACGGCCCGCGTGCCGCACTGGATCGGGGGACGCGCGGTCGCGGCCCCCGGCGGGGCGCCGACCGCACCAGTCACGAACCCGGCGACCGGCCGCGTCACCGGCGAGGTCCCTCTCGGCGGCGCGGAGGAGGTCGACGCCGCGGTTGCGGCGGCGCGCGCGGCGTTCCCCGGGTGGCGTGACCTGGCGCTGAGCCGACGTACCGCGATCCTGTTCGCGTTCCGCGAGCTGCTCAACGCGCGCAAGGACGAGCTCGCCGCGATCGTGACCGCCGAGCACGGCAAGGTGTTCTCGGACGCGCTCGGCGAGGTCGGTCGCGGCCTCGAGGTCGTCGAGTTCGCCTGCGGGATCCCGCACCTGCTCAAGGGTGGCTTCACCGAGAACGCGTCGACCCGGGTGGACGTGTACTCGATCCGTCAGCCGCTCGGTGTCGTCGGGATCATCAGCCCGTTCAACTTCCCCGCGATGGTCCCGATGTGGTTCTTCCCCGTCGCCATCGCGGCCGGGAACACCGTGGTGCTCAAGCCGAGCGAGAAGGACCCGTCCACCGCGGTCTGGCTGGCCGAGCTGTGGCGTGAGGCGGGACTTCCCGACGGCGTGTTCAACGTGGTGCACGGTGCGAAGGAGTCGGTCGACGCGCTCCTGGTGCACCCGGACGTCGCGTCGATCTCGTTCGTCGGCTCGACGCCGATCGCGCGCTACGTGTACGAGACGGGGACGGCGCACGGCAAGCGCGTGCAGGCCCTCGGTGGCGCGAAGAACCACATGCTCGTCCTTCCCGATGCGGACCTGGACCTGGCCGCGGACGCGGCCGTGAACGCCGGCTTCGGCTCGGCCGGCGAGCGGTGCATGGCGATCTCGGTGCTCGTGGCGGTCGAGCCGGTCGCGGATGCGCTCGTCGGCAAGATCGTGGAGCGGATGTCGCGACTCAGGACCGGGGACGGCGCGGTGCTCCGCGACGGCGTCGGGGCGGACATGGGGCCGCTCGTGACGGCGGCCCATCGCGACAAGGTCGCGGGCTACGTGGCAGCGGGCGTCGCCGAGGGGGCCGACCTGGTCGTCGACGGACGCGGGATCGAGGCCGATGGCGACGCCGACGGGTTCTGGCTCGGCCCGACCCTGTTCGACCACGTCACGCCCTCGATGTCGATCTACACCGACGAGATCTTCGGTCCGGTGCTGTCAGTCGTCCGGGTCGGCTCGTACGACGAGGGGCTGGCCCTCATCAACGCGAACCGGTACGGCAACGGGACGGCCGTGTTCACGAACGACGGTGGCGCCGCCCGCCGGTTCCAGAACGAGGTGCAGGTCGGCATGGTCGGGGTCAACGTCCCGATCCCGGTCCCGATGGCGTACTACTCGTTCGGCGGCTGGAAGTCCTCGCTCTTCGGTGACTCTCACGCGCACGGGGTCGAGGGCGTGCAGTTCTACACCCGGGGCAAGGTCGTCACGTCGCGGTGGCTCGACCCGAGCCACGGCGGGATCAACCTGGGATTCCCGCAGAACGGCTGACCTTTCGGCGCGGCGACGACCTCGCGGCAGGGCCGACCCTGCCGCGAGGTCGTCGCGCTCGTCTCACCCGTCGTGGCTCACAGGTTCCCTTCCGCGTACACCCGCAGGGCGTCGCGGACGAACGTGGCGTTCTGCTCTCCGCCGTAGTGCGCGGCGAAGCGGGGATCGGCGACGTACATCTCGCCGAGCCCGAGGACGTACTCCTTGGCGGGGCGGCCGGTGCCGTGGCCGGGGGTGCCCGGGATGCTCGCGAGCCACGCGCAGTGCCGGCGCGCGAGGTCCTGCGCCTCGGCGGACCCCGGGGTCGTGCCCCGCTCCGCGGCGGCGACCCACGCCGCTCCGAGCTCGGTGACGCGGCGCTTCCAGGTCTCGCGGTCGACGGCCGACAACGCCCTCCACCAGGCGTCGCCGGGCGCATACGCTGCTGCGCCCCAGCGCTGCTCCACCTCGTCCTGGTAGCGGGTGTGATCGAACCCGTCGAACATGGTCTCGGCCATGAGGGGGTCTCCGTTCTCGAGTGCGGTGATGGTCCAGGTGACGGATGCCACTTGTCGGGAGAGCCGGTTCTGCTCGTCGCGCAGCCGGTCGAGGTGTGCGCGCAGGGCCGTCACCGGGTCCTGCTCGCTGTCGAGCACGCGTTGCACCTCGGGGAGGGCGAGGCCCAGACCGCGCAGCAGGAGGATCCGCTGCAACCGGACGAGCGCGTCGTCGTCGTAGTACCGGTAGCCGGTGCCGGCAACCCGGCTCGGCGGGAGGAGCCCGATCGCGTCGTAGTGCCGGAGCGTGCGGCTCGTGGTGCCGCACAGGCGTGCGACGTCGTGGATCGTGCGGTCCATCTGCAGGTTCCTCCGTTCGTTGATGGCGTGGTTCGTTGATGCCGTGCCGTGCCGTGCCGTGCCGTGCCGTGCGAGGAGCGTGCCCCGGTCGTCCGCCACGCTCCTGCGCCGACGTGATCGACGCTAGACGTTGACGTAACGTCAAGGTCAAGCGGCATCGCCGTGCCGGTTCCGCGCTCGCCCGAGAGCCCGTGCCGCCCCCCTACGCTGACCTCATGACGACGAGCGAGGCCGCCCCCGATCAGCCGGTGCCGACCGAGCGGGAGATCCTGGGGTGGCAGGAGTTCGGTGACGCGAGCCGCGAGCTCGCGCGCGCCGTCCTGGCCTCGGACTTCGCGCCCGACGTCGTCGTCGCGGTCGCCCGCGGCGGACTGCTTCCGGCCGCGGCGATCGCCTACGCGCTCGACGTCAAGGTGATGGGCGCGCTCAACGTCGAGTTCTACACCGGTATCGACACGCGCCTGACGGATCCGGTGGTGCTACCGCCACTCCTGGACACCGACGCGCTCGTCGGGAAGCGGGCGCTGGTCGTGGACGACGTCGCGGACACCGGAGAGACGCTTGCGCTCGTGCTGCGACTGGTCGCCGCGCACTGCGTCGAGGCGCGGTCGGCAGTGCTGTACGCGAAGCCGCACGCGATGATCGAGCCCGACCTCGTGTGGCGCCGGACCGCACGATGGATCACGTTCCCGTGGTCGGCCCTCCCGCCGGTCACTCGCTGAGGCAGCCGGCGCCCTTCCCTGGCGTCGGGCCGGCGGGCTCATCCCCTACGATGGTCGAACAGGCGACGACCCGACCATCATCGGCGAGCCTCCGGAAGAACAGGTCGGACCTCGGCAGGCCCGCCCCCAGTAGAACCGGACGGGGCAGGCCCGTCACAGCCGTCGACGAGAGGCCGACCGCACGTTCCCGACCAGGGCGCGGGTGGGTCGGCAAGCGGGGTGGTACCGCGGTGGTGACCGGGGCGGTCGGGTGGCCGTCCGGCGATCGTCGTCCTCGCAACCCGGAAGATGCGACGGTACGAACGACCCCAGGAGCTCGACGTGGCCTATCCCTTGCACCGCGACACCGACGGCGTGACCGCGTCGCCCGACCTGCCCGCCCTCGAGCGCGAGGTCCTCGCCTACTGGGCGCGGGACGCGACCTTCCAGGCCTCGGTGGACCGGCGACCGGCCGGTCATGACGGTGACAACGAGTTCGTCTTCTACGACGGCCCGCCGTTCGCGAACGGTCTGCCGCACTACGGCCACCTGCTGACCGGCTACGCGAAGGACATCGTCGGGAGGTACCAGACCCAGCGGGGCAGGCGGGTCGAGCGACGTTTCGGCTGGGACACGCACGGCCTGCCCGCCGAGCTCGAGGCCGAGCGGATCCTCGGGATCACGGACAAGTCGCAGATCGACGAGATGGGCATCGCGGCGTTCAACGACGCGTGCCGGGCCTCGGTCCTCAAGTACACCGTCGAGTGGCAGGACTACGTCACGCGCCAGGCGCGCTGGGTGGACTTCGACCACGACTACAAGACGCTCGACCTCACCTACATGGAGTCGGTGATCTGGGCGTTCAAGCAGCTCCACGACAAGGGGCTGGCCTACGAGGGCTACCGCGTGCTGCCGTACTGCTGGCGCGACGAGACTCCGCTGTCGAACCACGAGCTCGGCATGGATGCCGACGTCTACCAGTCCCGCCAGGATCCTGCGGTGACGGTCGGCGTCCGGCTCGAGACGGGTGAGCTCGCGCTGATCTGGACGACGACACCGTGGACCCTGCCCTCCAACCTCGCCGTCGCGGTGGGTCCGGAGATCGACTACGTCGTGGTCGTCCCGGCAGAGGGTGCGCTCGCCGGGGACCGCGTCCTGATCGCGGACTCCCGGCTCGCGTCCTACGCGCGCGAGCTCGGGGACTCCCCGGAGGTCGTCGCGCGGCTGTCGGGTGCCGAGCTCGTCGGTCGGACGTACACGCCGATCTTCGGCTACTTCTCCGGTCGCCCGCACGCGCACCAGGTGCTCGCCGCCGACTACGTGACGACGGAGGACGGCACCGGGCTCGTGCACCTCGCGCCGGCGTTCGGCGAGGACGACATGCTCGCGTGCGACGCCGCCGGGATCACCCCGGTGGTCCCGGTCGACTCCAAGGGCCGCTTCACGTCCGAGGTCCCGGACTACGCGGGTCTGCAGGTGTTCGACGCGAACCCGAGGGTGATCGCGGATCTCAAGGCGGGCAGCGGCGACCTGGCGGGCGTCGACGTCGCGCACCGGGCGGTCCTCGTCCGGCACGAGACGTACCAGCACTCCTACCCGCACTGCTGGCGGTGCCGGAACCCGCTGATCTACAAGGCCGTGTCCAGCTGGTTCGTCCGGGTCACCGCGTTCCGCGACCGGATGGTCGAGCTCAACCAGGAGATCGCCTGGGTGCCCGAGCACATCAAGGACGGTCAGTTCGGCAAGTGGCTCGCCGGGGCACGCGACTGGTCGATCTCGCGCAATCGCTACTGGGGCACACCGATCCCGGTGTGGCGCAGCGACGACCCCGCCTACCCGCGCCTCGACGTCTACGGCTCCCTCGCCGAGCTCGAGGCCGACTTCGGCGTCGAGGTGACCGACCTGCACCGCCCGTTCATCGACGACCTGACGAGGCCGAACCCGGACGACCCGACCGGTCGGTCCACGATGCGCCGGATCCCGGACGTCCTCGACGTCTGGTTCGACTCCGGGTCGATGCCGTTCGCGCAGGTGCACTACCCGTTCGAGAACGCGGACTGGTTCGAGCACCACTACCCGGGTGACTTCATCACCGAGTACATCGGCCAGACGCGTGGCTGGTTCTACCTGCTGCACGTGCTCGCCACCGCGCTGTTCGACCGACCCGCCTTCCGGACGTCGGTGTCGCACGGGATCGTGCTCGGCTCCGACGGCCGCAAGATGAGCAAGTCGCTGCGGAACTACCCTGCGGTGACCGAGGTGTTCGACCGTGACGGTTCCGACGCGATGCGCTGGTTCCTCATGGCGTCGCCGATCCTCCGGGGCGGGAACCTCGTCGTCACGGAGGAGGGGATCCGGGCCGAGGTGCGCCAGGTCCTGCTCCCGCTCTGGAGCACCTGGTACTTCTTCACGCTCTACGCCGGGGCGGCGGACGGCGGCGCCGGGTACACCGCGCAGCCGATGACGTCGGAGCGCGTGGACGGGCTCACGCCGATGGACCGGTACCTCCTGGCGCGCACGGGTGATCTGGTCCGGACGGTGACCGGGCAGCTCGACGCGTACGACGTGCCGGGTGCGTGCGACACGGTGCGCGCGCACCTGGACGTGCTCACCAACTGGTACGTGCGCACGCAGCGCGACCGGTTCTGGGCGGAGGACCACGACGCGTTCGACACCCTGTGGACCGCCCTCGAGGCGCTGACACGCGTGATGGCCCCGCTTGCGCCGCTGGTGACCGAGGAGATCTGGCGAGGGCTGACCGGCGCGCGCAGCGTGCACCTGACCGACTGGCCCGCGATCGGTGCCGGGGAGCCGGACGTCGTGCTCGCGGGCGACCACGCGCTCGTGGCGGCGATGGACCGTGTCCGCGAGGTCGTCTCGGTCGCGCTCGGTCTCCGCAAGGCGAACGGGCTGCGGGTGCGCCAGCCGTTGCGTGCGCTCTCGGTCGCGACCGGCGACCCCGCCGCGGTCGAGCCGTACCGTGCGCTCATCGCGGCCGAGCTCAACGTGAAGTCGGTCGAGCTCGTCGCGCTCGCGGACGGCGCGGCCGAGCGATTCGGCGTGACGTCCCGGCTCGCGGTGAACGCCCGCGCCGTCGGTCCCCGCCTCGGCAAGCGGGTGCAGGACGTGATTCGGGCGGCGAAGGCGGGGGAGTGGTCGCAGGCCCCGCAGGGTGGTGTCCACGTGCGGACGGCGGACGGTGAGGTGACGCTCCACGAGGGCGAGTTCGAGCTCACGACGGTCATCGACGGTGGCGGCACCGAGGTGGGTCGTGACGTGGCCGCGGCGGTGCTGGGCGACTCGGGCTTCGTCGTCCTCGACCTCGTCCTCGACGAGGCCCTGCGCGCCGAGGGTCTGGCGCGCGACGCCGTGCGCGTCGTCCAGGACGCACGCAAGGCCGCGGACCTGCACGTGAGCGACCGGATCCGGTTGCGGCTCGCCGTCCCGGGGGACTGGGTCGCCGCGATGGAGGAGCACCGGGGTCTGATCGCGCGCGAGACGCTCGCCGACGACGTCGCGGTGGTCGGCTCGGACATCGACGCACCGACCGCCCAGGTCGAGCGGGTGCTGTCATGAGCGGCATCGAGCGGCCCCGTGGCGCGGGTTCGACGCCCGACGACGACGCCACCCGGTCTGCCGCGCGCGAGGTCTACGCCGGCATCCTCGACCGTGCCCCCGAGCACGACTTCGCGCCGACGCTCGATCGGGTGCGTGCGGTGTGCGAGCTGCTGGGCGACCCGCAACGGGCGTTCCGCGTGGTGCACCTGACCGGCACCAACGGCAAGACGTCGACGTCGCGGATGGTCGAGCGCCTGATCCGGGAGCACGGGCTGCGCACCGGGCGGTTCACGAGCCCGCACCTCACGAGCCCGACCGAACGGATCGCGATCGACGGCGAGCCGATCAGCGACGAGAGGTTCGTCGAGGTCTGGCAGGAGGTCGCCCCGTACGTGCACCTGGTGGACGCCCGGTCCCTCGCCGAGGGGGGGCCGCGGCTGAGCTTCTTCGAGGTGCTCACCGTGATGGCGTTCGCCGCGTTCGCGGACGCACCGGTCGACGTCGCGATCCTCGAGGTCGGGATGGGCGGCGACTGGGACGCGACGAACGTCGCGGACGGTGACGTCGCCGTGATCTCCCAGATCGCCTACGACCACGAGCGCTGGCTCGGCCACGAGCTCACCGAGATCGCGGGGACCAAGGCCGGGATCATCAAGGACGGCGCGACCGTCGTCCTTGCGGACCAGACCCACGAGGTCGAGGGTGTCGTCCTCGCGGCGGCAGCGACCCATGGCGCGCGGGTCGTGCGCGAGGGAGTCGACATCGCCGTGTCGTCGCGGCAGGTCGCCGTCGGGGGTCAGCTGCTCTCGCTCCAGGGTCTCGGCGGTCTGTACACCGAGGTGTTCCTCCCGCTGTACGGCGAGCACCAGGCCCACAACGCGCTGCTAGCCCTGGTCGCGTGCGAGGCTCTCCTCAACCAGGGCGCGGCGCTCGACGGCGACGTGGTCGGGGCGGCGTTCGCGGACGTGACGTCACCCGGTCGCCTCGAGGTGGTGCGCACGAGCCCGACGATCGTCGTCGACGCCGCGCACAACCCGGCCGGCATCACCGCGTTGGTGGCCGCGATCGAGGAGGCGTTCGACTTCACCAGGCTCGTGGCCGTGGTCGGCGTGCTGGCGGACAAGGACGCGGTCGGGATCCTCGCCGGTCTCGAACCGCTCGTCGCCGAGATCGTCGTGACGTCCTCGAGCTCGGAGCGCGCGATGCCGGTCGAGGACCTCGCCGAGGTCGCGTACGACGTCTTCGGCGAGGACCGGGTGCACATCGCCGAGCGGCTCGATGCGGCGATCGACGTCGCGGTGGGGCGGGCCGAGAGCGAGGAGCAGTTCGGCGCCGGTGTGATCGTCACGGGTTCGATCACGATGGTCGCAGATGTCCGGATCCTCCTGGGTCGGGGCTGAACCGGCCGCCCTGCACATATGTGCACGGCGGCTGCACTCTCTCCCCTTGACGCCTGCGAAGCCCCAGGTCAGTGTGGATGAGGAGCTGCGGCACCGCAGTGCAGCCCTGATCACACCGTCGTGCAGAAGGGAATCTCCGTGAAGAAGCTCATCAACGACCCCCAGTCCGTCGTCGCCGAGTCGGTCGAGGGTTTCGGCCTCGCCCACGCGGACGTCGTCGAGATCCACACCGACCCGCTGTACGTCCTTCGGGCCGGCGGAGCGGTCACCGGGAAGGTCGGGCTCGTCTCCGGCGGTGGCAGCGGCCACGAGCCCCTGCACGCCGGGTTCGTCGGTCACGGCATGCTCGACGCGGCCGTGCCCGGTGCCGTGTTCACGTCGCCCACACCCGACCAGATCGCCCCGGCGCTGATCGCTGCGGACGGTGGCGCCGGCGTCGTCGCGATCGTGAAGAACTACACCGGTGACGTCCTCAACTTCGAGACGGCCGCCGAGCTCGCCGACGCCGAGGGCACGCAGGTGCGCTCGGTGATCGTCAACGACGACGTGGCGGTCGAGGACTCGCTCTACACGGCGGGCAGACGCGGGGTGGCCGGCACGGTCGCCGTCGAGAAGATCGCCGGTGCGGCAGCCGCACGCGGTGCCGACCTCGACGCCGTCGTCGCGGTGGCCGAGAAGGTGATCGCCAACGTGCGGACGATGGGCGTCGCACTGAGCGCATGCACCGTCCCGCACGCCGGCCGCCCGAGCTTCGACCTCACCGACGAGGAGATCGAGATCGGCATCGGCATCCACGGCGAACCCGGTCGGCACCGGATCGCGGCGGCCCCGGCCGACGCGATCACCGAGATGCTCCTGACCCCGGTGGCCGACGACCTCGCCCTTGCGAGCGGCGAGACGGTCCTGCTCCTCGTCAACGGCATGGGCGGCACGCCGTTGTCCGAGCTGTACATCGTCTACCGACAGGCGCGCAGGCTCCTCGAGGCCCGTGGCGTCGAGGTCAGCAGGTCGCTCGTCGGGAACTACGTGACGTCCCTCGAGATGCAGGGCGCCTCGGTCACGGTGCTGCGACTCGACGACGAACTCACCACGTTGTGGGACGCGCCGGTGCACACCGCCGCTCTACGGTGGTGACCGTCAGATCTGTGAGCCGCGAGCAGCCGTGAGCAGCTGTGAGCAGCCGTGAGCAAGGAGAGTTCGCATGACGCTGGGACCCGAGTGGGCTCTTGAGTGGACCCGCCTGACCGCACAGGTGATGACGGAGCATCGGGCCGAGCTCATCGAGCTCGACAGGCAGATCGGCGACGGCGACCACGGCGAGAACATGTTCCGCGGGTTCTCGGCCGTGGTCGCCAAGCTCGACGCCCTGACCGAGCCGCCGACCACGGTGGGCGACGTGCTCAAGCTCGTCGCCACGACGCTCATGTCCACGGTCGGCGGCGCGGCGGGGCCCCTGTACGGAACCGCGTACCTTCGGGCGGCGAAGGTGACCACGGTCGTCGACCTCGACGGCGCGGGAATGGTCGCGATGCTCGAGGCCGGGCTCGAGGGGATCGTGGTGCGCGGCAAGGCGAACCCGGGCGAGAAGACGATGGTCGACGCCTGGACACCGGCGGTTGCCGCGGCTGTCGCAGCCGCCCACGACGGAGCGACGCCGGTCGAGGTCCTGACCGCAGCGGCCGCCGCGGCGGAGCAGGGTGCGAAGGACACGAAGGACCTGCTCGCGACCAAGGGTCGGGCGAGCTACCTCGGTGAACGCAGCATCGGTCACATCGACCCGGGCGCGACGTCGAGCGCCCTGGTGATCCGCGCCGCTGCGGACACGGCCGCGCGGGTGGCCGGGTGAGTTCATCGGCATCGGTCGCCCTGGTTCTCGTCTCGCACTCGCGCGAGCTCGCGCGGGGAGCCGCCGAGCTCGCGGCGCAGATGGCGCCCGGTGTCGTGATCCTTCCCGCCGGCGGGACGCCCGAGGGACTCGGGACGAGCTTCGACCTGGTCTTCGAGTCGGTCGTCGCGGCAACCGACGACGGCAGGGCCGCGGTGGTGCTGACGGACCTCGGCTCGGCGGTGCTCACGACCGAGGCTGTGCTCGATCTCGCGGACGAGGACGTCGTGGCGCGGGTGCGGCTTGCGGACGCCCCCTTCGTCGAAGGCGCCGTCGCGGCGGCGGTCGCGGCGTACGGCGGAGCCGGCCTCGAGGAGGTTCGCGCGGCGGCCGAGGGCGCAGGAGCGCTGTTCGGACGCACGCGGTCCGGCACGGGTGCGGCGTCCTCCGCGGTCGGCACGACGTCCGGGGACGCCACTCGGGATGCGGTGGCGGGGTCCTCCGAGGCCGGCCCGGTCGACAGCGCAGTGCCGGTCGATGGCGTCGTGCCGGTCGACAGCGCAGTGCCGGTCGACAGCGCAGTGCCGGTCGACGGCGTCGTGCGCGAGCTCACGCTCCGCAACCCGCTGGGCCTGCACGCGCGACCGGCCGCCGAGCTCGCGCGGACGGTCGGCGGCTTCGACGCGACCGTGACGATCAACGGCGTCGACGCCTCGAGCGTGCTGGAGCTCATGAAGCTCGGCGCGACGGGGGGCCAGCGCCTCACCGTGCGCGCCGACGGGCCGGAAGCCTCGGCTGCCCTGGACGCCGTGGAACGTGCGGTCGAGGGAGCATTCGGCGAGGCGTGACCGCCCCGGGCCCGCTGCGGTCGGCCCCGCGTCGGCGGCTACCCTGACGCCATGACGACGCCTCCTGCCGACGCCACACCCGAGGGTCGGGCCGGGTCCGACCTCCCCGAGGTCCGGGTGGTCCGCAAACGGGCGGCCACGGTGCAGTTCACCCAGACGATCCTTGTGCTCGAGGCGTTCGTCGTGGTCTTCGGGACCCTGGTCGCGTTCGGGCTCCGGGTCGCTCCGCCGTCGGCGGTCTGGACGACGGGCGGGATCCTGACGGTGGTGCTCCTGATCCTGGCCGGACTGATGGGCCGACCGGGCGGGTACGTCGCCGGCAGCGCGGTGCAGGTCGTCGTCCTGGCGAGCGGTCTCGTGGTCACGGCGATGATCGTCATCGGCGGGGTGTTCGCGGTGCTGTGGGTCGTGGCGCTCCGTCTCGGTCGCCGGATCGACAGGGAGAGGGCCGAGTGGGACGCGGCGCATCCCGGTGAGGTCAGTGCGTGAGCCGCGAGTGAACCGGTGCGATCTCGACAGCTAGGGTTTCCGCCATGACCGACGTGACCGACGCACCGCAGACCGAACGCACCCTCGTCCTCGTGAAGCCCGACGGTGTCCGTCGCGGGCTGTCGGGTGAGATCCTGCGACGCGTGGAGGCGAAGGGATACTCCCTGGTCGCCGTCGAGCTGCGGACGGCCGACGAGGCGCTGCTCGCCGCGCACTACGCCGAGCACCGGGGCAAGCCGTTCTACGCGCCGCTCGTCGAGTTCATGGAGTCGGGCCCGATCCTGGCGGTGGTCGCCGAGGGCAACCGGGTGATCGAGGGATTCCGGTCGCTGGCGGGCGCGACGGACCCGACGTCCGCCGCGCCCGGCACGATCCGTGGCGACCTCGGCCGCGACTGGGGGCTCGCGGTGCAGCAGAACCTCGTGCACGGCTCCGACTCCCCGGAGTCGGCGCGCCGCGAGATCGCGCTCTGGTTCCCGTCGCTCTGAGGCGCCGGACGCCGTCGCTGCGGGCGAGCCAGCGCCCCACGTGCGCGTGATCGCGGTGCGGACCTCCTAGGCTTCCCCTCGTGCACCTCAAGACGCTCACCCTGCGCGGGTTCAAGTCGTTCGCCTCGGCGACGACGTTGCACTTCGAGCCGGGCGTGACCTGCGTCGTCGGTCCGAACGGGTCCGGCAAGTCCAACGTCGTCGATGCGCTGGCGTGGGTCATGGGGGAGCAGGGCGCCAAGTCGCTGCGCGGCGGCAAGATGGAGGACGTCATCTTCGCGGGGACGGCGGGCCGGCCCCCGCTGGGTCGCGCGGAGGTCTCGCTCACGATCGACAACACCGACGGCGCGCTGCCGATCGAGTACACCGAGGTCACGATCTCGCGGACGCTGTTCCGGAGTGGCGGCTCCGAGTACGCGATCAACGGCGCGTCGTGCCGGTTGCTCGACATCCAGGACCTGCTCTCGGACTCGGGCCTCGGCCGCGAGATGCACGTGATCGTCGGGCAGGGTCAGCTCGACGCGGTGCTCCGTGCGACGCCCGAGGAACGGCGCGGCTTCATCGAGGAGGCCGCGGGCGTCCTCAAGCACCGCAAGCGCAAGGAGAAGGCCCTCCGCAAGCTCGAGGCGATGCAGGCCAACCTGACCCGGCTCGGCGACCTCACGGGCGAGATCCGGCGTCAGCTCGGCCCTCTCGGCCGGCAGGCGGAGGTGGCGCGCAAGGCGCAGCAGGTCCAGACCGACCTGCGCGACGCGCGCGCACGGCTCCTCGCGGACGACCTCGCTCAGCTCACCGCGACCCTGGAGCAGGAGATCGCCGACGAGACAGCGGTCCTCGCCCGGCGGTCCGAGGTCGAGCGCGAGCTCGCCGCGGCGCGGGACCGGCTCGCGACCCTCGAGCAGGCGGCGGCGGCCGCGGCGCCTGCCGCGAGCGAGGCGAGCGAGGTCTGGTACCGGTTGTCGTCCGTCCGCGAGCGTCTGCGCGGCACGCACACGCTCGCCTCGGAGCGTCTGCGCCTGCTCGGGAGCTCGGCGTCGGCGATCGAGCGCACCGGCGACCCGCGTGACCTCGACGCCCAGGCGGAACGGGTGCGGGCGGCAGAGGCCGAGCTGGCCGCCGAGGTGGAGATGGCGAGGGCCGCGCTCGACGCCGCGATCGCGCACCGCCAGCAGGCGGAGGACGACGCGGCGGCCGCGGAACGTGAGCTCGCGACCCTCTTGCGGGGGGCCGCGGACCGTCGAGAGGGATTCGCGCGGCTGGCCGGGCAGGTCGCCGCGCGGCGGAGCCGGCTCGAGGCCACCCAGAACGAGGTGGACCGGTTGCACGGCGCTCTCGCGGAGGCGGAGAGGCGTGGGATCGAGGCGACGACCCAGTTCGCTGCGCTCGAGGGTCAGGTCGCGGGCGTCGAGCAGGGCGAGGAGGGTCTGGACGCCGAGCACGAGGCGGCAGCCGATGCCGTGGAGCGGACCACGGCCGGCCTGGCCGAGCTCCGCGAGACCCTGGCGTCGGCCGAGCGAGAGCGCGATGCGCTGGGCTCGCGGATCGAGACCCTCGAGCTGAGCCTCACGCGCAAGGACGGTGCCGGCGCGCTGCTCGCGGCCGACGAGGTCGTCGGCACGATCGGCTCGGTCGCCGCGCTGCTCGCCGTCGCGCCGGGGAACGAGGACGCGATCGTCGCGGCGCTCGGGTCGCTCGCCGACGCCGTCGCGATGGAGTCGGTCGATGCCGCCGTCGACGCGATCCGATGGATGCGGACCGACGACGTCGGGCGTGCCGCGCTCCTGGTCGGCGGACCTGGCGACGTCGACGTCCCGGAGCCCGAGCGGCCCGCAGGACTCCCGTCGACCGCCCGCTGGGCACCGGACCTGGTTCAGGCCCCCGCGGGCATCCGCACGCCGGTGGCCGCTCTGCTCGCGCAGGTCGTCGTGGTGGACGACCTCACCGAAGCACGCGCACTGGTCGCGGGCCGGCCAGAGCTCGTGGTCGTGACGCGTTCCGGGGACCTGCTCTCGGTCCACCACGCCTCGGGCGGTTCGGCCACCGCCCCGAGCGCGCTGCACCTGCAGGCGGCGCTCGAATCGGCTCGCGCCGGGGCGGCGGACGCCGTGGCCCGCGCGGAGCGCACGCGTTTCGAGCTGGCGACCGCGGCGGAGCTCGCTGCCGAGGCTCGGGCACGGTACGAGGACACGCTCGATCGGCTGAACCAGTCCGACGCCGCGCTCGCCGCGGTCGCGGAACAGCTCGGCCAGCTCGGCGCCGTGGCACGCTCCGCGCACGCCGAGGCTGCGCGGGTCCAGACCTCGCTCGATGCGGCGCTGGCGTCGCTCGCCACTGACGAGGCCGAGCTCGTCGCTCTGTCGGAGCGGCTCACTGCGGCGGAGGCCGAACCGGAGGAGGCCGAGCACGCGATCGCCGCGGGCGCGGCGCGGCGTGATGCCGTCGCCGTGGTGGCGACGGCGGCGCGCGCCCGGGAGACCGAGGCGCGGCTCACGCTCCGGACGAGCGAGGAGCGCGCCCGCGCGCTCGCCGGTCGGGCCGAGTCGCTCGAGCGC
>JAJYCD010000150.1 GCA_021778635.1 Actinomycetes bacterium | reverse complement strand
TGGACAGATCGGCGTCGTCGTCGTAGAACAGCTCAGCCACCGTGGATCTCCTTGGTTCGTCGTGTCGTGCAGGGTGTCGTCGTGCAGGGTGTCGTCGTCGTACAGGGTGTCGTCCGGCGGAGCGGTCGGGCGGACCCCGCCCTCGCGCCCGACGTCAGGCCGTCCGTGTGACGCGTTCGAGCGCCCGGTCGGTGATCGACCGCGGACCACGGGCGATCGCGACCGTACCCGACTGGACGATCTCGCGGATGCCGTAAGGCTCGAGCGCGGCAAGCAGCGCGTTCAGCTTGCCCGGACTCCCGGTCGCCTCGATCGTCACCGTGTCCGGGACGACGTCGACGACGTGCGCACGGAAGAGGTCGACGACTTCGAGGACGTGCGTACGCTGCGCCGCCTCGGCGCGCACCTTCACGAGCAGGAGCTCGCGCTGGACCGAGGACGCGTCCTCGAGCTCGACGATCTTGATCACGTTGATCAGCTTGTTGAGCTGCTTGGTGACCTGCTCGAGCGGGAGGTCCTCGACGTCGACCACGACGGTGATCCGCGAGAACTCGTCGTGCTCGGTCGGCCCCACCGCGAGCGAGTGGATGTTGAAGGATCGCCGCGCGAACAGCCCGGCGACGCGCGTCAGCACGCCCGGCTTGTTCTCGACGAGGACGGAGAGTGTGTGCCTGCTGGTCATCGTCCTACTCCTCGCGGTCCCACGCCGGGCTGATGCCCCGGGCGTACTGGATGTCGTCGTTGCTCACGCCCGCAGCCACCATCGGCCAGACCATCGCGTCCCGGGAGACCGTGAAGTCGACCACGACCGGCTGGTCGTTGATCTCGAGGGCGCGCTTGATCGTCGCGTCCACGTCGGCCTTCGTCTCGCAGCGGAGCCCGACGCACCCATAGGCGTCGGCCATCTTGACGAAGTCCGGGATCCGCACCGTGCCGTGGCCCGTGTTCAGGTCGGTGTGGGAGTACCGGGACTCGTAGAAGAGGGTCTGCCACTGACGCACCATGCCGAGGGACGAGTTGTTGATGATCGCGACCTTGATCGGGATGTCGTTGATCGCGCAGGTCGCGAGCTCCTGGTTGGTCATCTGGAAGCACCCGTCGCCATCGATCGACCAGACCGTGCGATCGGGTGCGCCGACCTTCGCCCCCATCGCGGCCGGCACCGAGAAGCCCATGGTGCCGAGGCCGCCGGAGTTGAGCCACGAGTTCGGACGCTCGAACTGGATGAACTGCGACGCCCACATCTGGTGCTGCCCGACACCGGCGACGTAGATGGCCTCCGGCCCGGTCAGCTCACCGATCCGTGAGATCACGTGCTGCGGGGAGAGGTGCCCGTCCTCCGGCTCGTCGAACCCGAGCGGGAACGTCTCCCGCCACTGGTTGATCTGCCGCCACCAGGCCTCGACGTCCGGCTTGCCGTGCTGCGCGTGCTCGCGGGCGAGCTCGGGGAGCAGGTCCGCGATGACCTCGCGCAGGTCGCCGACGATCGGGACGTCGACCGCCCTGTTCTTCCCGATCTCGGCGGGGTCGATGTCGGCGTGGATCACCGTCGCGTTCGGTGCGAACGAGCTCAGCTTGCCGGTGACCCGATCGTCGAACCGGGCACCGAGCGCCACGATCAGATCGGCCTTCTGCAACGCCGCGACGGCCGGCACGGTGCCGTGCATCCCCGGCATCCCGAGGTGCTGCGGGTGCGAGTCCGGCAGAGCACCGCGGGCCATCAGCGTGGTCACGACCGGGGCACCGCTCTCGTCGACCAGTCGGCGCAGCTCGGCGGACGCGCCCGCGCGGATGATCCCGCCGCCCACGTAGAGGACGGGCCGGCGCGCGGTCGCGAGCAGCCGTGCCGCCTCACGGATCTGCTTCGCGTGCGGCTTCGTCACGGGGTGGTAGCCGGGCAGGTCGAGCACCTGCGGCCAGGAGAACGTCGTCGTCGCCTGCATCGCGGACTTGGCGATGTCCACGAGCACGGGCCCCGGGCGTCCGCTCGCGGCGATGTGGAACGCCTCGGCGATCACGCGGGGGATGTCGTCGGCGTTGGTGACCAGGTAGTTGTGCTTCGTGACCGGCAGCGTGATGCCCAGGGTGTCGGCCTCCTGGAAGGCGTCGGTCCCGATCATCGACGCCGCGACCTGTCCGGTGATCGCCACCATCGGGATCGAGTCCATGTTGGCGTCGGCGAGCGGCGTGACGAGGTTCGTCGCACCGGGGCCCGACGTCGCCATGCACACCCCGACCCGGCCGGTCGCGTGCGCGTACCCGGACGCGGCATGGCCGCCGCCCTGCTCGTGCCGGACCAGGATGTGCCGGAGCCGCGTCGAGTCCATCAGCGGGTCGTAGGTCGGGAGGATCGCACCACCGGGGATGCCGAAGACGACCTCGACACCGGCCTCCTCGAGCGACCGGACGATCGACTGCGCGCCGGTGACCTGAACCGGCTCGACGACGCCGTCGAGCGGGACGAGCCGCGTGGGCTCACCCGACGGACGGGTGCTCGCCGCGGCGGGTGCCGCGCTGCGCGGAGGTGCGGGGTGTGGGCCCTGGACCATCGGAATCTCCCTGACGTCGGTACACGGGTGATGCAGGTCGTGCTGACACAAAAAAACCCCTCGGCCCGAAGTGGGCTTGTCGAGGGGTGAGCGCGCTGACGAGACCGATGAGTTCTGACGGTCAGCCAGCGCGCCCGGGAAGTACTACGACGAGGATCGTCTGCACCCGAAGGACAGTACGCCCGCTCCGGCCCGATGTCACGCCCGCCTCGCGCCATCTCACATCATGGTTCACGGTTCCACAGTGCGAACAACGTCCCACCGCGACGGACGCCCCCGCGACACGGCTCCCGCACGGCGGCCACCGGGGAGCGGTCCTCATGCTGCGCCATGCCCAGGCACGGACCTCCGGTAGATCCGCGACTCCCAGGGGCGCAGGTCCGGGATCCTGTCCCCGCGCACCAGGACCGGGTCCCGGACGTTCCCGAGCAGAAGCTCCGCCCCTGCCCACCGATGCCCCTCGGGAACGTCGACGCGGCGCACCTGCGCAGAGAAGTTCCCGAGCACCAGGAGCTCGACCCCCTTCCACCGACGCAGGAACGCATAGACCGCATCGTCGTCGGGGAGCAGCATCACGAAGTCGCCGAGCGCGACGACAGGCTCGGTGTGCCGGAGCTCGATGAGCCGACCGTAGTGGTGGAGCACCGAGTCGGGGTCGACACGCTGCGCGGCAGCATTGATCTGGGTGACGTTGACGTTGACCGCGATCCACGGGTCACCGGTCGTGAACCCGGCGTTCGGCGACGCGTCCCACTGCATGGGCGTCCTCGCGTTGTCGCGGCTCACCGCCCCGAGGGCGTCCATCAGGTCGCTCGGCGAGCTCAGGCCGTGGTCGAGCGCCTCGCGGTAGAAGTTCAGCGACTCGATGTCGCGGTACTGGTCGATCCGGTCGAAGTGCGCGTTCGTCATCCCGAGCTCCTCGCCCTGGTAGACGTACGGCGTGCCGCGATGCAGGTGCAGCACGGTCGCGAGCATCTTCGCCGATCGCTCTCGGAACTCCCCGTCGTCTCCGAACCTCGAGACGACGCGCGGCTGGTCGTGGTTGTCCCAGTAGAGGCTGTTCCAGCCGACCGTGGCCAACCCCGCCTGCCAGCGCCCGAACGACGCCTTGAGGTCGGTGAGCCGTAAGGGGTGCACGTCCCACTTCGTCGCTCCGTGATCGAGTCCCACGTGCTCGAACTGGAAGACCATGTCGACCTCGTGACGCGTCGGGTCCGTGAAGAGGACCGCGTCCTCGACCGTCACCTCCGGCATCTCCCCGACCGTCAGCAGCCGACCCGGACGTCCGGCGACGACCTCGTGGTGCATCTCCTGGAGGAACTCGTGGATTCTCGGGCCGCACACGTACGACGGTCGGCCGTCGCCGTACAGCACACCCTCGACGACGCTCCCGTCGGCGAGCGCGCCGTCCGTACCGACGTCCTTGGAGATGAAGTTGATGACGTCCATCCGGAAGCCGTCGACGCCGCGGTCGAGCCACCACCGCATCACGTCATGGACGGCCGCTCGCACCTCGGGGTTCTCCCAGTTGAGATCCGGCTGCTTGCGCGAGAACAGGTGCAGGTAGTACTCGCCGGTCCGCTCGTCGAGCTGCCAGGCCGGTCCCGAGAAGAAGGAGCCCCAGT